>JAUNTP010000316.1 GCA_030538585.1 Mobilicoccus sp. | reverse complement strand
TTCGTACCCACCGTCACCAGGTAGAAGATGACGTCGGCAATCGGGTTGCGCTGCTGCTGCAGGCACAGAACGACGAGGAGGTCGGCAAGCTCGTCGGGGAGTACGTGACTGTCACGGGACGGCCAGAACTTGATTTCAAGGGGTCGCTTACCAAGATCTCTGATGCTGCAGTAACCCAGGCTCCCGACCTGTTCGGCGACGAGCCGGCGAAGGTAAACGTCTCCCTGGCGCAGATCCTGGCTAGCGCGCCTGGTCCGCAACCAGGGGGTATCCCCGGTCTCACCGACGCCGAGCTCGACGCGTTCCTCGAGGCGATGAGCTAGTGCATGGCAGCTGAAGATGCTGTCCTGCTAGACACGAACGCGTACAGCGCCCTCTTCGTCACGCGGGAGGAAAGGGCTCTAAGGCAAGGGCATCCCTTAGCGGCATGGAGAGTCGCCCTGCGTGGACGCAGGGTTGTGATCGCCTTCCAAACCCGTGCTGAGCTACTCATCGGAGCACGCAGTGCAAAGTGGGGTAGGCGCACCATGGAGCGCCTCGTCGAGAGGCTTGGTAGCACACCGACTATTCAACTCACTGATGACGTGTTGGAGGCGTACGTGGCACTAACGGCCGAGGCGCGTGATCGCGGTCTAGGTATCGGCGGCAAGAGCCATGTTGCAGATCGGTGGATCGCCGCCTGCGCGATCGCGAAGTCCCTTCCGCTTCTCTCGGGTGACGGGATCTTTCGCAATGCGCCGTCGCTGACCCTGCTCGAAGTACCGGAGGATCTTTGATGACGATGACCGACTCCCGCCGACTCGTCGACAAGCTGTGGTCGTACTGCGACGTCCTCCGCGACGACGGCGTCGGCGTCATCGAGTACACCGAGCAGCTGACCTACCTGCTGTTCCTCAAGATGGCGCATGAACGCGCTACCCGACGCCTCAAGCCGCAACAGATCGTCCCGGAGAAGTACTCCTGGCAGCGGCTGCTCGACGCGCAGGGCGACCAGCTTGAGTTCGAGTACACCCGCATCCTTAGCGGTCTCGCCCGCGAACCCGGAGTGGTCGGCACCATCTTCCGCAAGGCCCAGAACCGGATTCAAGACCCCGCCAAGCTCAAGCGGCTCGTGGTCGACCTCATCGACCAGGAGAACTGGTCGCAGACCGGCACCGACATCAAGGGCGACGCCTACGAAGACCTGCTGAGCAAGGGCGCCTCCGACAAGGGCTCCGGCGCCGGCCAGTACTTCACACCTCGCGCACTCATCCAGGCAATCGTCGACGTCGTCCAACCCACCGTCAACGACACGGTCGTCGACCCGGCCTGCGGCACCGGCGGTTTCCTCCTCGTCGCTCACGAGCACGCCGAACAGGGCGCCGAGTCGATGACGCCCACCCAACGCGCCAAGCTGCAGGACGAGATGGTCCGCGGCTACGAACTCGTCGACGGCACAGCCCGGCTGGCGGCGATGAACCTGCTACTGCACGGCATGGGCACCGCCGATGGGGAGTCGCTGATCGAGGTCCGTGACTCGCTGATCGCCGATCCCGGTCGTCCTGTCGAATCCGCCCTTCGGAAAGAAGTCCTCGCTCACCATGGTGGGCGCCGACGGCCGTGAGGTCCGGGAAGACCGGGAGATCGAGCGCCAGGACTTCGTCGCGACCACCAGCAACAAGCAACCGAACTTCGTCCAGCACATCATGACGATCCTCGACACCAATGGCCGTGCCGCCGTGGTGCTGCCCGACAACGTGCTCTTCGAGGGCGGCGCCGGTGAGACGATCCGCCGCAAGTTGCTCAACGACTTTGACCTGCACACCATGCTGCGACTGCCGACCGGCGTCTTCTATGCCCAGGGCGTCAAAGCCAACGTGCTGTTCTTCGACAAGAAGGTGGCCCGTCCCGGGAAGCCGTGGACCGAGCGGCTGTGGGTCTACGACCTGCGGACGAACAAGCACTTCACCCTCAAGCAGAACCCGCTGCGCCGAGCGGATCTCGACGACTTCGTGGCGATGTACCAGCCAGGCAAGCGAGCTCGACGCGAGGAAGGTGAACGCTGGAAGTCGTTCAGCTACGACGAGATCACT
>JAUNTP010000070.1 GCA_030538585.1 Mobilicoccus sp. | reverse complement strand
TCAGAGCGACTTTCGTGGTATTCCGGCCGAGGTGGTCGGGCCGACTCTGACGTTCAGGCGTGGGCAGCAGTCTACGACACGTCACCAGCACCCTTCACATCCCCCACCCCGTTGGTCGAGGAGCGAGCGAAGCGAGTGTCTCGAGACCATGGTGACGTCGTACCGACAAGGTGGCGATGGTCTCGAGACGTCGCTGCGTTCCCCCTCGACCAACTGTGAGTCTCAGCGGCAGCCGACGGCGGCTGTCGCGACACCGTCGACGGCGGTGCGGACCGCGGCGGCGCGGCCGCCGCCGTTCTGCACCGTCGCGAACACGCGGGTGCGGCCGTCGACGCCCTGCGCAACGCCGGCGAGAGCGACGGCGTCGCCCAGCGTGCCCGTCTTCGCGAGCACCCGGCCGCGGGCGCACCGCTGCGTCGGCGCCGTGTACCGCGCCCGCAACGTCCCGGTCTGCCCGGCTCGCGGCATCGCACCCGGCGCGAACGCGATCTGGCGATGCGCCGGATTGCTCCACAGCAGGTCGACGGCCCCGGCCAGAGTGCGCACCGGCATCCGGTTGCTCCGCGACAAACCCGACCCGTCGCTGTTGACGTACCCGGTCATCGGCACACCCACCCCGTCGAGCACTCGCCGCTGATGGGCGAGGGACTCACCCCACGTCGGAGCGCGCCCGGCCTCCAGGGCCGACAGACGCAGCAGATACTCGGCGTAATCGTTGTCGCTGACCAGCAGCATGCGCGCCACCAACGCCGACACCGGCGCCGACCAACTCGCCGCCATCTCCGTCGACCGCTCCGGGGTGCGCGCGTGCCCGGACACCGTCGCCGTGACCCCGAACGCCTTGAGGTGCGCCGCGAACGTCCGCGCCGCCGCGATCGAGCCGTCGGCACCCCGGTACCGGGCCAGGGTGAGGCCGCGCACCGGCTGCACCTCCCCGGCGCGCAGGTAGCTCGCCTTCCAACCCGCGGCGCTCGTGGGGGCCGGGAAGATCGTCGCGTCGGCGTACAGCCGCACGCTGGTCCGCTTCTGGGCCTTGAGGTTCGCCGCCGTGCGCTCCGCGAGCGAGCGCAGCTTCGCCGAGGTCAGCGACGGATCGCCCGCGCCTTTGAGGTAGATATTCGTGCGGTGGGCGCGGCTCTGGAACGCGCGCGTGACGAGCTGGGCGTCGGGGTCCATCGACTCCAGGGTCGAGAGGGCCGTCATGACCTTCTGCGTCGAGGCAGGCATCCGGGTCACCGTCGCCCGGTGCGCCCACAACTCCGTTCCCGTCTCGGAGTCGAGGACGACCCCCGACATGCGCGCCCCCAGATACTGGCTGCGCGCCGCGCCGTCGAGCCGTGAGGTGAGGTCGGGCGGAGCGAGGGCTGAAACCCGCACTGAGGATGCAGGTGCGGGCGCTGCGGTGGGGGCGGCGTGAACAGCCGTTCCGGGGATGAGCAGCGCGAGCGTGGTCAGAACAGCGGCGAGCGGGCGCGACATCGGTGTTCCTCGCAGGTCGACGGGGTGAACGGCACGAGCGGCGAGGCCCCCGCCACGTCGCGCCCGCGTGGACCCTGTCGGCCGCACCGGCGCACCTCTGAGCGATCGGGCGCGGCACGCGGGCGCGGGCGGGCGGTACCGTGAGCGCGTGCTGCTCTCCGACCGCGACATCAAGACCCAGGTGGATGCCGGGCGCGTCCGCCTGACCCCGTACGACGAGGGGCTGGTGCAGCCCTCGAGCATCGACGTGCGGCTCGACCGGTTCTTTCGGCTGTTCGATAACCACAAGTACCCCTACATCGACCCGGCGCAGGATCAGCCTGACCTGACGCGGCTGCTCGAGATCGAGGGTGACGACGCGTTCGTGCTGCATCCGGGCGAGTTCGTGCTGGGGTCGACGTACGAGATGGTTGGGTTGCCGGACGACATCGCTGCACGAGTCGAGGGTAAGTCCTCTCTCGGCCGGCTGGGGCTGCTCACGCACGCGACGGCGGGGTTCGTCGACCCGGGTTTCGAGGGTCACGTCACCCTCGAGTTGAGCAACGTCGCGACGCTGCCGATCAAGCTGTACCCGGGCATGAAGATCGGGCAGCTCTGCTTCTTCCAGTTGTCCTCGCCGGCCGAGCACCCCTACGGCAGCGCCGTGTACGGCTCGCACTACCAGGGGCAGCGGGGGCCGACCGCGAGCCGGTCGCACGCGGGCTTCTCGCGCGCCGACGTGTAGCGATGTCGCGGATCCTGCGGCGGCATCCGCTGCGCCGCCCGACCACGGCGCTGGATCGGGGTGAGGCCCCGCTCGACGCCATCGTCATCACCTTGCACGGAGGCCCTGAGCACGGGTTCTCCGCGACGAGGCCGTGGAGTGCGCCCTATCTGCGGATGATCCCGTTCGCCCGCGCCGTGCGGACCCGCTCGAAGGACCGCATCGGGGTCGTGCGGGTGCGGCACACCCACACGGGATGGAACGGCGGCGAACAGACCACGCTCGGGGAGGTGCGTTGGCTGCTCGCCGAACTCACCGAGACGCATCCGGGTCTGCCGATCGGGCTCCTCGGACACTCCCTCGGCGGCCGGACCGCGTTGGCGGCTGCCGGGCACCCGCAGGTGCGCAGTGTCGTCGCGCTCGCGCCGTGGGTGACCGACCACGACGACGTCGACCAACTGCGGGGCCGCGAGGTGCTGCTCCTTCAGGGGGACCGGGACCGCGAGTGCCCGCCGCGGGCCACCCGCGCCTACGCCGAGCGGGTCAAAGCGGCCGGGATCGACGTCGAGCTGCGCATCATCACCGGCGCAGGGCACGCCATGGTCCGCCAGGCGCAGCGGTGGCACGACCTGGCTGCAGGTCACCTCGTGCGCACCCTCCTGCCGCCCGCCCAGGACGCGAAGTCGACAGAATCGCAATGACCTTCGCGAACCGTGGTCGCGTCTGCGAGATGGGTCACCCGAGCAGCTCCGGCAGGCATCGCGCGGCGATCTGACCGCGCGATTGTCGGTTGTGCCCGATACGTTGGGGCGCATGATCCGGTTCGAGGGCGTCACCAAGGCGTATCCAGGCGGCACGCTCGCCGTCGACGACCTCACCCTGGAGGCGCCACGCGGTGAGATCACCGTGCTCGTGGGGCCCTCGGGCTGCGGCAAGACGACGTCGCTGCGCATGGTCAACCGCATGGTCGAACCCACCTCGGGCCGCATCCTGCTCGACGGCGCCGACACCGCGGCGATGTCGCAGACCGAGCTCCGCCGCGGCATCGGGTACGTCATCCAGCACGGCGGCCTCTTTCCGCACCGCACCGTGGAGCGCAACGTCATGACCGTGCCGTTGCTGCTCGGGTGGTCCAAGAGCAAGGCCCGTGAGCGCGCCCGCGAGCTCCTGGAGGTCGTGGGGTTGGCGCCCGAACTCGGCGCCCGGTACCCCGCGCAGCTCTCCGGGGGGCAGCAGCAGCGCGTCGGTGTCGCACGGGCGCTGGCCGCCGACCCGCCGGTACTGCTCATGGACGAGCCGTTCAGCGCCGTCGACCCCGTCGTGCGCGACGGGTTGCAGGACGAGCTGCTCACGCTGCAAGCGCAGTTGCACAAGACGATCCTGCTCGTCACCCACGACATCGACGAGGCCACCAAGCTCGGCAACCGGGTGGCGGTGCTGCAGGTCGGTGGGCGCCTCGCTCAGGTCGACTCCCCGGCCACGTTGCTCGCCCATCCGGCCGACGACTTCGTGGCAGGGTTCGTCGGGCGCGACCGCGGCTATCGGTCGCTGGCCTTTCAAGCCGCCGAGGTCGAGGTGCATCACGAACCCACCGTGCGGGTGGGGGAGCGCACGACCAGCGAGGACTGGCAGCTCGTCGTCGACGAGGCAGGCCGCCCGCAGGGATGGGTCCACGCGAGCGAGAACCCCGTCGAAGCCTCCGACCTGCAGCTGGGAGGCACGCTCGCCCGCGTCGACGGCACGCTGCGGGCCTACCTCGACGCGGCGCTCTCCTCACCCAGCCGGCGCGGTGTCGTCGTCGACGACGCCGGGGTTCTCGTCGGCATCGTTCACCCGAGCGAGGTGCTGGAGGCCATCGAGGCCGCCGGTCGCGCCGGAGCCGGCGAGGCCCGATGACCTGGGTCCCGAACAACCTCGACCGCATCGCCGAGCTCACCTGGGCGCACGTGCAGCTCGCCGGAATCCCGCTGCTGCTCGGCCTGCTCATCGCGGTGCCGCTCGGCTGGGCTGCGCACCGGTGGCGGCGGGTACGACCCGTGCTCGTCGTGGGGACGGGTCTGCTCTACACCATTCCCTCGCTCGCGCTGTTCGTGCTCATGCCGCTCGTGCTGGGCACCCGCATCCTCGACCCGATCAACGTGGTCGTTGCCATGACGATCTACACCTTGGCGCTGCTGGTGCGCACGGTCGCCGACGGGCTCGACTCGGTGCCCGAGCACGTCACCGCGGCCGCCAGCGCCATGGGCTACGGCCGGCTCGCGCGGGCAGTCGCGGTCGAGCTGCCGCTCGCGGTCCCCGTCATCGCCGCAGGCCTGCGGGTCGCAGCCGTGAGCAACGTCAGCATCGTCAGCGTCGCCTCGCTCATCGGGGTGGCTCAGCTCGGCACCCTGCTGACCGACGGCTACAACCGGGCCTACCCCGAGGTGCTGCTCGCCGGCATCGTCGCGACGCTGATCCTCGCGCTCGTCTTCGACCTGCTCATCGTGCTCGTCTCTCGCGTCCTCACCCCGTGGGTACGGGCGGGAGGTGGCTCATGATCGCCCGACTGCTGGAGTGGCTGGTCGACCCGACCTCCTGGTCGGGGCCCACCGGCATCGTCGCCCGTCTGCTCGAACACCTCACGTACACGGGCCTCGTCGTGCTCATCGCCGCCCTCATCGCGCTGCCGACCGGGCTCCTCATCGGACACACCGGCCGGGGCAAGTGGCTCATCTCCCTCGCCAACGCCGCCCGCGCCATCCCCAGCCTGGGGCTCCTGTTCGCCATGGCGCTGTGGCTCGGTCCGCGACTCAGCTCCGACCTGGCGTTCTTCCTGCCGAGCGTCATCGTCCTCGTCGTCCTCGCCATCCCGCCGCTGCTCTCGGGCGCGTACGCGGGGGTGGAGGCGGTCGATCCCGCAGCGCGCGACGCCGCGCGCGGGGTCGGCATGACCCGCCGTGAAGTGCTGCTGGGAGTGGAGACGCCGTGCGCCCTCCCGCTGGTCTTCTCCGGCATCCGCAGCGCCACCCTGCAGGTAGTCGCCACCGCGACCATCGCCTCGTTCGTCGCGCTCGGCGGCCTCGGCCGCTTTCTCGTCGACGGACTCGCGTCGGCGAACTACGTGCAGATGGCCGGCGGTGCACTGCTCGTGGCGCTGCTGGCGCTGGCCCTCGACGGCGTCCTCGCCGCCATTCAGCGGCTCGTCGTCTCGCCCGGTCTCACCCTCGACGCGCGCGGCACGGGCCGCCGCGCCGCCACCGACGACTCCGGCGCGAGCGCCGAAGCAGCCGCCTCGGCCAGGACGTCCTCGTGACCCGCCCCGACCATTCCCGCCCTGTTGCTCCCCACCGCAGAAAGGCCACACCGTGACCTCCACCTCCACCCGCCCCGCCCGCCGTCTCGGCGTGGCTGTCGCCCTCGCCGCAGCCCTGACCGCCGCCGCCTGCGGTGGCGGCAGCGACCCCCTCGACGAGGGGGGTCAGGCCGACCCCGGTGCGACCGGTGGCGCCGCGACGGTCACCGTCGGCTCGGCCGACTTCACCGAGTCCCAACTCCTCGCCCGCATCTACACCGGCGCGCTGCAGGCCGACGGGGTCACGGTGACCGAGCCTCGTCTCGGTATCGGCGCCCGCGAGGCCTACCTGCAGGGCATGACCGACGGCTCGATCAACGTCATCCCCGAGTACACCGGGGCGCTCGCCGTCTACTACGACAACACCTACACCGGCACCGAACCCAACGAGGTGTACCAGCACGTCAAGGACGTCCTGCCCGACGGGCTCACCGTCCTCGCCCCCAGCCAGGCGGAGAACAAGGACACCATCACGGTGACGGCGCAGACGGCGGAGGAGCGCTCGCTGCGCACCATGGAGGACCTAGCGGAGGCTGCCGGTGACATGACCCTCGGCGCCCCGCCGGAGTTCAAGACCCGCCGCCAGGGCATCCCGGGCATGGAGGAGGAGTACGGCATCCAGTTCGGCCAGGTGCGTGAGCTCGGCGGTCAGGCGTTGCTGCAGGCCCTCGTCAACGGTCAGGTCGATGCGGCGAACATCTTCTCTACCGACCCCGCCTACGTGCAGCACGGCCTCGTCGCCCTGGAAGACGACAAGGGCCTGTTCGGCGCCCAGAACGTCGTGCCGTTGGTGACGGACGAACTGGCCCAGGACGAGCAGGTCGTCGCCACCCTCGACGCCGTCTCAGAGGCCCTGACCACCGAAGACCTGCAGCGCATGCTGACCCAGATCGACGTCGAACGCGTCGACCCGGCCCAGGTCGCCACCGAGTTCCTCGACAGCAAGGGCCTCGGCTGACCGACCACCCCCTCGCTGGCTGAGGGGGAGCGACGCGACGTCCCATCTCCGTTGGTTGAGGAGGAGCGAAGCGACGTCTCGAAACCATCGTGAGCTCACGGGAGAGTCTCACCAGTGGTCTCGAGACACTCGCTGGCGCTCGCTCCTCGACCAACGGGTGTGCGCCGCTCCTCCGGTCGGCTTGTTGCGCACGAGCGGTATGCGGAGTGAGTGCTCACTCACTTAGGGTGGTGGCGTGAACGAGCGTGCACCCCGCATGAGCCCCGACGATCGGGCCGCGAGCATCGTCGACGCGGCCATCGACGTGATCCGCCGCACCGGTGCCTCGCCCACGACGAAAGCCGTGGCCGAGGCCGCGGGGATCGCCGAAGGGACGGTGTTTCGTTCCTACCCGACCAAAGAGGCGCTGGTCGCCGCGCTGGTCGGGGCGACGGTGTGTCCTGCGCTGTCAGGTCGGGCGGTCGCCGCGATCGACCCCGCGCTGCCGCTGGAGGATCGCCTCGTACAGGGCGTGCGGATCCTCATGCGACGCTACGAGGAAATCCACGCGGTCGTCGGCCCGCTCGGACTCACCGAGCCGCCGGCTCATCACACCCACCCGCACTGCCCCGTGCCCGATGAGCCGACCCCGATGCACGGCGGGCCGAGCGCGATCGCGGCGCTGCTCGACGCCGACGCCGACGCGTTGCGCTTCGAGGTCTCCGACGTCGTGCTGGCGCTGCGGATGCTGGCGTTCGCGGGGAGCCACACGCACCTCACCCCACACCGCCTCGCCGACCCCGTGGCGATCGTCGACCTCGTCCTCGACGGCGCCCGCTGGAAAGACAGCACCCCCGGTGATCGCGCCCACCCACCGGCGCACCGACTCCAGCCACCGAACCACGCCGACGCCGCGACCGTTACTGCGTCGTCCCCGTCGATGACCTCGACGACCCAGGGGGAGCCCACATGCTGACCCGTCTGCTGCGCCGCTACCTCGCGCCCTACCGCGGCCTTCTCGTGGCGGTCGTCGTGCTGCAGATCGGCTCGACGGCCGGTGCGCTGTGGCTGCCGCGCCTCAACGCCGACATCATCGACCACGGCGTCGCGGTCGGGGACGTCGCCTACATCTGGCAGACGTCGGTGTGGATGCTGGCCGCCTCGTTGCTGCAGATGGTGTGCTCGTTCGCCGCCGTGTGGGCCGGTGCCCGCATGGCGATGAGCATGGGCCGCGACATCCGCGCTGACCTCCTCGACCAGGTGATGTCGTTCTCGGCGCGGGAGATGGCCCACTTCGGGGCTCCGTCGCTCATCACACGCAACACCAACGACGTGCAGCAGGTGCAACAGCTCGTCCTCATGGGCGCGATCATGCTGGTCGGGGCGCCGGTGATGATGGTCGGCGGGATCGCGATGGCCATGCACGAGGACGTCGGTCTCTCCTGGCTGGTCGCCGTCGCGGTGCCGGTGCTGCTCGCCGCGATCCTGCTCGTCATCCGCAAGATGGTGCCGCTGTTCCGTCAGCAGCAGGGCCGCATCGATGCCGTCAACCGGGTCATGCGCGAGCAGATCACGGGTCTGCGGGTCGTGCGGGCGTTCACCCGCGAGCAGGTGGAGCGTGAACGGTTCGGACGCGCCAACGACGACCTCACCGATACCACACTCGCGATCGGCCGCCTCATGGCGCTGATGTTCCCCATCGTCATGCTCGTCCTCAACGCCTCCACGGTGGCCGTCGTGTGGTTCGGCGGCCTGCGGGTGGGCGACGGCGACATGATGATCGGGTCGCTGTTCGCCTACATCACCTACCTCATCCAGATCCTCATGTCGGTGATGATGGCGACGATGGTCGCGACCATGGTGCCGCGGGCGGCGGTCTGCGCCGACCGCATCACCGAGGTGCTGAACACGAGCACGAGCGTCATCGCCCCCACCGACCCGACGCCGCTGTCGGACGTGCGCGGTGAACTCGAACTCGACGGTGTGTCGTTCACCTACCCGGGCGCGGAGGCCCCGGTGCTCGACCGGGTGTCGTTCACGGCGCACCCCGGCACGACGACGGCGATCATCGGCAGCACCGGCGCCGGCAAGACCACGCTGCTCAACCTGTTGCCGCGGCTGTTCGACACGACCGGCGGCAGCGTCCGCATCGACGGCGTCGACGTGCGTCACATCGACCCGGAGGACCTGTGGTCGCGGGTGGGGCTCGTGCCGCAGAAGCCGTACCTGTTCAGCGGCACCGTCGCCTCGAACCTGCGGTTCGGGCGCCCCGAAGCCACCGATGAGGAGCTGTGGGCGGCCCTGGAGGTCGCGCAGGCGGCGGACTTCGTCGGCGCCTACGAGGACGGCCTGGACCACCCCATCAGCCAGGGCGGAACCAACGTCTCCGGAGGCCAGAGGCAACGGCTGTGCATCGCGCGCGCCCTCGTCGCCCGCCCGGAGTTCTACCTTTTCGACGACTCGTTCTCCGCCCTCGACGTCGCGACCGACGCCCGCCTGCGCGCGGCGCTCGCGCCGACCGTGGCGGACGCGACCGTCATCGTCGTCGCCCAGCGGGTCTCGACCATCGCGGGCGCCGACCAGATCGTCGTCCTCGATGAGGGACGCGTCGTCGGCATCGGCACGCACGACCAGCTCCTCGAGTCGTGTGAGACGTATCAGGAGATCGTCACCTCCCAGATGCGCGGCGGGGATCTGGAAGACATAGCGGATCTGGGCAACATGGAGGAGGTGCGATGAGCGCCAAGCAGGCCCCCGGGGCCGCCGACCGGATCAAAGAGGTGACGCGCCGGCAGGGTCCGCCGCGTGGCCCCGGGTCGATGGGGATGCCGGTCGAGCGGTCGATGAACTTCTTCGGCTCGGGCAAGCGGCTCCTGGGTCGTCTCGCCCCGGTGCGCCTGTTCGTCATCGCCTCGGTGCTGCTCACGGTCGGGGGCGTGGCGCTGTCGGTGTTGGGCCCGAGCGTCCTCGGTCGCGCCACCGACCTGCTCTTCGCCGGCGTCATCCAGCGTGAGCTGCCCGCCGGCACGACGCAGGAGCAGGTCGTCGAGGGGCTGCGGGCCCAGGGGCAGACGAACGTCGCCGACATGCTGTCGGCGATGCAGATCACTCCGGGCGCACCCATCCCGTTCGAGGAGATCGGGCGCACGCTACTGCTGGTCATCGGGTTGTACATCGGGTCGGCGGTGCTCATGTGGCTCGCTGCCCGCGTCGTCAACCACGTCGCGATGACGACCATGCGCACCCTGCGCTCCGACGTGGAGGACAAGCTGCACCGCCTGCCCCTGTCCTACGTCGACGGACAACCGCGCGGCGAGATGCTCAGCACCGTCACCAACGACATCGACAACCTCGGCCAGAGCCTGCAACAGACCCTCGGCCAACTCCTCAACGCGCTCGCCACGGTGCTCGGCATCCTCGCGATCATGCTGTGGATCTCACCCGTGCTCACCCTCGTGGCGCTCACGGCGATCCCCTTGTCGGTGGTCGCGACGGGGTTCATCGCCAAGCGCAGCCAGAAACTGTTCGTGCAGCAGTGGGACCGCACGGGCGTGTTCAACGGGCAGATCGAGGAGGCGTTCACCGGTCACGAGCTCGTCACCGTGTTCGGGCGCCGCAAGGAGGCCGTCGCCGAGGCGATGAAGACCAATGAGGAGCTGTACCGGGCCACGTTCGGTGCCCAGTTCGTGTCTGGCCTCATCATGCCGACGATGATGGTCATCGGGAACCTGTCGTACGTGTTCGTCGCGGTCGTCGGCGGTCTGCAGGTGGCGTCGGGTCGGATGACCCTCGGCAGCGTGCAGGCGTTCATCCAGTACTCCCGCCAGTTCACGCAGCCGCTCGCGCAGGTGGCGTCGATGGCGAACCTGTTGCAGTCGGGTGTCGCGTCGGCCGAGCGCGTGTTCGCCCTGCTCGATGCTCCCGAGCAGGTTCCCGAGCGCTCCGCCCGCGAGCTGCCCGAGCGCGCCGAGGGGCGGATCACCTTCGAAGGGGTCTCCTTCCGCTACGACCCCGACACGCCGCTCATCGACGACCTCGACCTCGTCGCCGAGCCGGGCCAGACCGTCGCCATCGTCGGCCCGACGGGTGCCGGTAAGACGACGCTGGTCAACCTCATCATGCGGTTCTACGAACTCGACGCCGGCCGCATCACCCTCGACGGGGTCGACATCACCGACCTGTCGCGGGAGCAGTTGCGCGGCCGCATCGGGATGGTGTTGCAGGACACGTGGCTGTTCAAGGGCACGATCCGCGAGAACATCGCCTACGGCCGCCCCGGCGCGACCGAGGAGGAGATCCGCGCCGCCGCGGAGGCGACGTACGTCGACCGGTTCGTGCAGCACCTGCCCGACGGGTACGACACGATGCTCGACGGCGAGGGCGGGTCGATCTCGGCGGGGGAGAAGCAGCTCGTGACGATCGCGCGCGCGTTCCTCGCCCGCCCGAGCCTGCTCATCCTCGACGAGGCGACGAGCAGCGTCGACACCCGCACCGAGCTGTTGCTGCAACAGGCGATGGCGGCGCTGCGCACCGATCGCACGAGTTTCGTCATCGCCCACCGCCTCTCCACGATCCGCGACGCCGACCTCATCCTCGTCATGGACTCCGGGCGCATCGTCGAGCAGGGCAGCCACGAGGAGCTGCTTGCGACAGGCGGGCACTACGCCCGCCTCCACGCCGCCCAGTTCTCGGGCGAGGAGACCTGACGGGCAGGAGCCCCGCCGGTCGAGGAGGAGCGAGCCGGCCCCGTTAGTCGATGTCGAGACGCTGCGCTCCTCGATCCGGCGGAGGAGCGAGTCGCCCGTTGGTCGAGCGAGCGAAGCGAGCGTCTCGAGACCATCGGTGAGGTGTTCTCCCCACTCGCCAGTGGTCTCGAGACGCTTCGCTCCTCGACCAACTGTGAGGTGGCCTCGTGACCGAGGTCGGGCCCGTGAAGCTGCCCGTCACGCCTGACGGGGCGCTCACGTCTCGAACAGGTCACGACATGGGCGGTCGTCCAGATCCGGTGCCGACATCACACCTCGTCGGCCCTACCATCCGAGCATGAGTACCGCTCCGCCGTCCCGCCTCGCCCCGCCCGTCACGTTCTGCCCGCACCGCCCCGGCCCGACGGGCCCCCGCTCGTGATCGAGTATCTCCAGGCCAACGCGTTGCGCCTGGCGTTCCTCACCCAGCAGCACATCGAGCTCGTCCTGCTGGCCGTCGCCATCTCGACGGTCATCGCGGTCACGCTCGCAGTTCTCACCGAGCGGTACCCACGGGTGCAGGAGATCCTCCTGTCGATCACCGCGACCGTGCTCACGATGCCGTCGTTCGCGCTCTTCGCCCTGACGATCCCCCTGTTCGGGTTGGGCGTGTGGCCCTCGATCGTCGTCCTGTCGCTGTACGGCGTGTTCCCGATCTTCCGTAACACCGTCACCGGGTTCCGCGGCGTCGACGCCGCCGTCCTCGACGCGGCGCGCGGGCTCGGCATGAGCAACACCCGCCGCCTGTGGCGCGTGAAGATCCCGCTCGCGATGCCCGTCATCGTCAACGGCATCCGCCTGGCCGCGATCATGCTCGTCGCCACTGCCGCCATCGCTGCCGCCGTCCGCGGGCCCGGCCTCGGCGACCTCATCTTCCGCGGCCTCGCCCGCATCGGCGGCGCGAACGCCCTCGAGGAGGTCCTCGCCGGCATCATCGGCATCGTCCTCGTGGCGATCGTCCTCGACCTCTTCTTCCTGCTCGTCCGCACGATCACGACCCCGCGAGGCATCCATGGCTGAGAACACCGAGACCAGCGACGTCATGATCGAGCTCGCGGGCGTGCGCAAGCGCTATCCCGGCAGCAGCACCGACGCCGTCGCCCCCCTCGACCTGTCGATCCGTCGCGGCGAGTTCGTCGTCTTCGTCGGCCCCTCGGGCTGCGGCAAGACGACGACGCTGCGCATGATCAACCGCCTCGTCGAGCCGACCGAGGGCCGCATCAGCATCGACGGGCGCGACGTCACCGGCATGGACCCCGACACCCTCCGCCAGGGCATCGGGTATGTCATCCAGCAGGTCGGGCTGCTCCCGCACATGACGATCGAGCGCAACATCGGCCTCGTCCCGGAGATGACCGGTACCCCGAAGGCCAAGCGGGCCGAGCGCGCCCGCGAGCTGCTCGACCTCGTCGGGCTCGACCCGACGGAGTTCGCGGGGCGCTACCCCCGCCAGCTCTCCGGCGGTCAACAGCAGCGGGTGGGCGTGGCGCGGGCCCTCGCCGCCGACCCGCCCGTGCTGCTCATGGACGAGCCCTTCGGCGCCATCGACCCCATCGCCCGCGAACGGTTGCAGGAGGAGTTCCTCGCCCTGCAGGGACGGCTGCGCAAGACGATCGTCATGGTCACCCACGACATCGACGAGGCGATGAAGCTGGGCGATCGGATCGCGATCTTCGCCGAGCACGCCCGCCTCGCGCAGTACGACACCCCGCTCGCGATCTTCAGCGAGCCCGCCGACGACTTCGTCCGCGACTTCATCGGATCGGGGGCGTCGGTGCGGCGGCTCACGCTCATCACGGTCGGCGACATCGCCGACCGCGTCACGGGTGACGCACGCGGCCCCGCGGTCGACGTCGCGCAGGATTCGACAATCCATCAGGCCCTCGAGCGGGCGCTCGCCGGTGAGGCGACCGCCGTGCGCGTGCCGGACGGGCGCACCGTCTCGTTGCAGGACCTGCTCACCGCAGCCGGGCACCGTGACGTGACCCACCGGCCGCACGCCGACCACGAGGTGGGCCCGTGACGACCACCTCACGCCACGAGGCCGTCGGCGCAGACCATCCCACCGGAGCGCGCCGCTGGGCGACACCCATCACCGTCGCCCTCGTGCTCATCGGCATCGCGATCTACCTGCAGACGGCGAGCCTCGACACCATCGAGGCCCGGGCCCTCTCGGGGGACAACCTGCTGCAGGCGTTTCAACGTCACATGGCGTTGACGCTCACCTCGACGGTGATCGTGCTGCTCATCGGCATCCCGCTCGGCGTCGTCCTCACGCGGCGGTGGGCGCGGCCGTTCGCGCCGATCGTCCTCGCGTTCGCCAACGCGGGTCAGGCGATCCCGTCGATCGGCATCCTTGTGCTCCTCGCGATCCTCGTCGACGTCGGCTTCCGCATGGCCCTCGTCGCCCTCGTCGCGTACGCGCTGCTCCCGGTGCTGCGGAACACCATGGTCGGTATCGGGCAGGTCGACCCGGCGCTCATGGACGCCGGCCGCGGGATGGGCATGTCGTCGGCCCGTCTCCTGCGGCACGTCGAGCTGCCGCTGGCGGTGCCGGTCATCGTCGCCGGGGTGCGCGTCGCGCTCATCCTCAACGTCGGGGTCGCCACCCTCGCCACTTACACGAACGCGGGAGGGCTCGGGGACATCATCGCCACCGGCATCGCCCTCAATCGCATGCCGGTGCTCGTCGTCGGCAGCCTGCTCACCATCTGCCTCGCGCTCACCGTCGACTGGATCGCCGGTCAGGCCGAGACCTACCTCAAGCCGAAGGGGATCTGATGCGCGCTCTTCGCGTCGCCGCCGTCGCCGCTACCGCCTCGCTCACGCTCAGCGGGTGTGCGTTGTTCGCCGACTCACCGCAGCAGGCCTACGGCGGAGCCGCCACCGACGGCCCCCTGGCGGGGGTGAGCGTCGCCGTGGGTGGCAAGAACTTCACCGAGCAGCTCGTGCTGTGCGAGATCATCGCGCAACGCCTAGAGGCCCTCTCGGCAGCCGTGCAGCGCACCTGCGGGATCGCCGGGTCCGCGACGGTGCGTCAGGCCCTGACCAGCGGCAACATCGACGTCTACTACGAGTACACCGGCACCGGGTGGATCACCTTCCTGCAGGAGACCGAGCCCATCCCCGACCCGGTCGAGCAGTTCGAGGCCGTCCGTGAGCGCGATGCCGACAACGGGGTGACCTGGCTCGACCCTGCCCCGGCGAACAACACCTACGCCGTCGCGGCCGCGAGCGACTACGCCGCCGAGAAGGGCATCTCGACCCTGAGCGAGTACGCCGAGCTCGTCGCCTCCGACCCGGCTGCCGCGTCCTACTGCGGCGGCTCGGAGTTTCTCGGCCGCGACGACGGCTGGGCCGGGGTGCAGCAGGCGTACGGGTTCAGTCTGCCTGCGGCGCAGACGAACACCCTCGACGAGGGGGCCATCTACCAGGCGGTCGCCAACGGCAGCCCGTGCCGGTTCGGGACGGTGTTCGCCACCGACGGGCGCATCAAGGGCCTAGGCCTCACCGTGCTCGAGGACGACCAGAACTTCTTCCCGTTCTACAACGTCGCCCTCAACGTGCGCACCCCCGTCCTGGAGGAGCACCCCCAGATCGGATCGGTGATGGCCCCCGTCAGCGCCCTGCTCACCGACGAGGTGTTGCAGGAGCTCAACGCGCGGGTCGACGTCGAGGGCGAACAGCCCGAACAGGTCGCCCGAGACTGGCTGCGGAAATACGGCCTCGCCTGATCTGCGCTCCCGCGCCGAGTACCATGGGCCCCCACCCAGCGCTGCTAGCATTATGCGACATGAGGACCTTGTACTTGCGCAATGTGCCGGATGAGCTGGGTGCGGCTCTGGACGAGCTCGCTGGTGCCGAGTCCATGTCGGTAAACGCCTACGCAGTCCGCGCGCTGAGCGACGCGGTGGCTTTTCGCCGCAACGCATCGGTGCTGAGGGGCGCTGCCGACCTCGGCGTGGAGCTCGATGACATCGTCGAGGCTGTGCGCGAGGGCCGAACGCGGTGATCGTTCTCGACACGTCGGTAGCGGTCGCCGGTCTGACCGGGCACCCTGCCGCGCGTCAGATCATGACGGGCGGACCCCTGACGGCGCCGGCGCACATCGACGTCGAGGTCGCCCACACCCTGCGGGGGCTCGTGATGGGAGGCAAGCTGCCGACCGCTGCAGCGACGCGACTCATCGCGCTCTGGCGCACCGTGGAGCTCGAGCGCGTGTCGATGGCGCCGATGCTCCCGCGGATCTGGGAACTACGCGACAACCTCACCTGCTACGACGCGGCGTTCGTGGCGCTGGCCGAGTCCCTGTCGATCTCGCTCGTCACTGCGGACAGACGGTTGGCGCGCGCGCCGGGGCTGCTCTGCGTGGTCCACGTCGTGGAGCCCTGAGTCCTCGCCGCCAACAGCGAACCGCCGGACCCTTCGGGGGCCCGGCGGTTCGCTGTTGGCGAGGTGGCTACTCGCCGCGCAGGATCTTCAGCGCCTCCGAAGCGGCGATCGGCTTGCCGCCGGCGGCCTCGACGACCTTCGACCACGCACCGGAGGTGGCGCGCGGCTGCGGCGCCGCATCCGGTTTCGGAGTCGCCGCCGCGGACTCGCCGGTGGCGGGCTCAGTCTGCTGTGAAGGCGCCTCCGGGGCCTCCTGCGCCGCGTCGGTCGGCCGGTTCTCGGCAGGCTCCTCCCGAACCTGCTCGGGCTCCTCCGGCACGGCCTCAGGGGCGGTGTCCGTCACCGACTCCTGGACGGGCTCCGGCTGAGCCTGCGGCTCG
>JAUNTP010000069.1:9578-15969 GCA_030538585.1 Mobilicoccus sp. | reverse complement strand
CTCCTCAACCAACGGGGGGAGGTCAGTGGGCCTCGGCCTTCTCGTCGCCGTGCTTTTTCCCGAACGGGAGAACGTGCATGATGGCGACGATGACCGCGCCGACGACGAGGCCGAGGATCGCGGAGGCGATCGTGTTGGTCAGCCACCCCATGACCGCACCGGCGCCACCGGTGGCGTGCGCGACGGCCTCCTCGGCGTGGTGCACGGCGTTGTAGATCGGGTGGAAACCGAGCTCGTGCATACCGACCAGCAGGATGTGACCGCCGACCCACAGCATCGCGGCCGTCCCGATCACACTCAGCGCAGTGAGCACCTTCGGCATGCCCGCCACGAGTCCCCGACCGAGGGTCTGCATCGCCCCCGACTTCTTGGTGGTGAGGTGCAGGCCGATGTCGTCCATCTAGACGATGAGCGCCACGACGCCGTAGACGCCGAGGGTGATGGCGATCGCCACGACGACGAGGATGATGAGCCGCGACCAGAACGTCTCCGCCGCGATCTCGTTGAGGGCGATGACCATGATCTCGGCCGAGAGGATGAAGTCGGTGCGGATGGCGCTCCCGACCATCTGCTCCTCGGCCTCCGGCCCCTGCATGACCGCAGGGGCCTCCTTCTCCTCGTGCGGGTGCAGCTTTTCCCAGATCTTCTCGGCGCCCTCGAAGCACAGGAACGCGCCCCCGAGCATGAGGATCGGCGTGAGGATCCAGGGCACGAACTCGCTCAGCAGCAGGATGGCCGGGAGGATGAACACGAGCTTGTTGCGCAGCGACCCCTTGGCGATGCGCCAGATCGCGGGCAGCTCCCGCTCGGCGCGAAAGCCCATGACGTAGCGGGGGGTGACGGCGGCGTCGTCGACAACGACCCCGGCGGCCTTCATGCTGGCGCGGCCGGTCGCGGCACCGATGTCGTCGACGCTGGCCGCGGCGAGGCGAGCCATCGTGGCGACATCGTCGAGGAGCGCGACGAGGCCGCCGCTCATGCGCGGGCTCCGCCGCGAGAGATCGTCATGCGAGCAAGGTAAGGGCAGTGGTGGGTAGCGGGCGAGGTGTCGGGCCGTGATCCACAGGGGGCATTCAGCCGGGCGCGGTGCGCATCGCCCGGGCGGCCGCCGTCGACGCCATGGGCGCGAGTGAGCGAGAGTGGGTGGCATGACGCGACTGCTCTGGCCCGACCTCCTCGATGCTCCCGACCTGCCTGGTGTCGAGATCCTCACGTACGACACGTCGGAGCCGCTGCCGGAGGAGGCCCACGACGCAGAGATCTTCGTCGTCTGGGCCCGCGGGGGCCACCTGCTGTCCCGTGACGCGCAGGTGCTGACGCGGCTCCGGCTCGTGCAGTCGTTCGCGGCAGGAACGGACGTCATCGAGGAGGCGGGCTTCGCCCCGGAGGTGATCGTCAGCTCCGGCGTGGGGCTGCACGACGCGACGGTCGCCGAGCACACGCTCACGCTCGTCCTCACCCTCGTGCGCCGCATCCCGGATCTGCTGCAGGCGCAGGCCGACCACCGGTGGCACCCGGAGTACTCGGGCGTGCAGCCGCTGCATCACCCCGGCCCGGTGTCGACCCTGATCGGCGCGAACGTCGTCGTGTGGGGGTTCGGCAGCATCGCCGCGACCCTGGCCCCGATGCTGGCGGCTCTGGGGGCCACGGTGCGGGGGATCGCGCGCAGCGCGGGAACCCGGCACGGGTTCGAGGTCGTGGGCGACGCCGAGGCTGATCGCGTCCTCGCCGACTGCGACGTGCTCATCTCGATCCTGCCCGGCGGCGACGCGACGCGGCACGTCATCGACGCTGCCTGCCTCGACCGGCTGCCCGATCACGCCTACGTCGTCAACGTGGGGCGCGGCAGCGTGCTCGACGAGTCCGCCTTGGTCGAGGCGCTCCAGCAGGGGCGTATCGGTGGTGCCGCTCTCGACGTCATGGAGACCGAGCCGCTGCCGGCGAGCGACCCGCTGTGGTCGGCGCCCCGGATCGTGCTCACCCCGCATTGTGCGGGCGGGCGGCCCGTCGGCTACGAGACGCTCGTGAGCGCCAACGTCGAGGCCCTGCTCGGCGGCGGTGAGCTGCGCAACGTCGTCAGCCGGTCACCGCGGCCGTGACCGCTCCGGCGGCACGGGCTGCGGCATCGCGCGGCCCGGCGAGCCGCCGGCTCAGCGCGGCATGCATGAGGGCGCGAGAGGCCAGTCGCAGGACGGCGCCTGGGGCGAGCCGACGCGCCTCGTAGATGCGCAGCGCCGTGCCGAGATCGTGGCGGTGGAGTACGCCCGCGAGGACGTGGGCGTCGATGAGCGCTTCGCACGCCCCACGTCCGAGGTTGGGGGTCATGGCGTGCGCGGCGTCCCCGACGAGCACGGCCCGGCCGTGGACGAGGCGTCGCATCGGTGGCGCCTCGTAGATGCGTTGGGCGAGCGTGGTGGCGGGGTCGGCGTGTTCGAGAGCCTGCAGCACGGTCGGTGCGCGCCGAGGATGGGCTCCGAACACCGCTCGTGCCTCGGCGAGGGCTTCGCCGGCGTCGACCTCGAGCGATCGGGACCATGCGTTCGTTCCCGGCGGCCTGCTGCCGAGGTCGCTGACGTGCGTGGTGAACCAGTACGTGCGCCCGCCCGGAGCCGGCACGACGCCCGCGAGGTCCCCGCGGCCCCAGTACTCCCCGGCCTGCGCGGGCGGGTGAGGCAGGAGTCCGCGCAGCGCGAGCCACGGGCTGAGGCGTGGGGTCAGGTGTTCACCGAATGCGGATCGTCGCACGATGCTGCGCACCCCGTCGGCGCCCACGACCAGATCGGCGGGCAGGGAGGCCGGATCCTCCACCCGACCGTCGACCCGGCGGACCGAGGCGGGGATGGCGTCGTCGAGCAGGGCCAGGAGGCGTGGGCGCAGGATGAGGGTCATGGGCACATCGGCCTCGATGAGCGGGAGGCCTGTCGCATCCCGCAGCGCGCCGCCGGTGATGACCTCGCTCTCGGCGCGCACCGCCTCGGTGAGGCCCAACGCATCGAGCGCGCGCCAGGCGCCGGGCCACAGGGCGAGGGACGAGCCGGCCTCGCGCCGCTCGGGACGCTCCTCATGCAGCGTCACCTCGAAGCGTGCGGGGTCGAGCAGACCCGCGACGGCCGCCCCGGCGATGCTGCCGCCGATGACCGCGACCCGGGTTCTCATCGCTGCAGGACGAGGTCGAGGAACGCGTCGAGCACCGGCCGCCAGGCGGTAGCGATGGCGGGACCGTGCCGGCGCACGTCGGTCAGCGCGGCCTGCGCCTGCTCCTGCATGTCGGCATCCTGCTTGTCGGCCCAGGCCTGCACGATGTCGGCATCGGCTTCGGGGTGCGCCTGGATACTCCAGGCGCGCTCGCCGTAGCGCAGCGCCTGCACCGCGCCACGCGGGTCGCGGGCGAGTACGACGGCCCCGGGCGGTGTGTCGGCGACGACGTCGCTGTTCCAGTGGATGACGCGCGCGTCATCGAGCCGACCCAGCAGCGGGTCCGCGACGCCCTCTTCGGTGAGCCCCATCGGTGCGGTGCCCCAGAGGGGACCGAGCGAGGTGCCGACCTCGACCCGGCCGCCCATGGCCACGGCTCCGAGTTGGTGTCCGAGGCAGAGCAGCAGGGTCGGGGTGCCGTCGGCGACCGCCTGCCGGATGAGGTTCTTCGTGGGGGTGAGCCAGGGGTGTTCCGCGTCGGCGTAGGCGTTCATGCCGCCGCCGAGCACCACGAGCCCGCCCATACCGTCGGTCGCTCCGGGCACCTCGTCACCGCGATAGGCATGCACGGTGTGTGTCGGTAGATCTGGTCGGGTCAGCAGGCCCAGGGGGGCCTCGGCCTCGTGCTGAAGCACGATCAAGCGCGTCACGATCTCGACCTCAGACCGTCACGGCGCCCGAGCGCACCGTCTCCAGGAACGCGCCGATGCGGCTGATGGCCTCGGTGAGGTCGTCTTCGTGGGGGAGGGTGACGATGCGGAAGTGGTCGGGGTGCGGCCAGTTGAGGCCGGTGCCCTGCACGACGAGTACCCGCTGGCTGCGCAGGAGTTCGAGGGTGAACGCTTCGTCGTCGCTGATGGGGTAGACCTCGGGGTCGAGCCGCGGGAATGCGTACAGCGCGCCCTTGGGCATGACGCACGACACCCCGGGGATGTCGTTGAGCAGGTTCACCGTGACGTCACGCTGACGCGCCAGGCGGCCGGTGGGGTGGACGAGGTCCTCGATGCTCTGCCGCCCGCCGAGGGCGGTGGCGATGGCGTGCTGGCTGGGGTGGTTGGCGCACAGGCGCATGTTGGAGAGGATCTCCACGCCCTCGAGGTAGCCGCGGGCGTGCTCCTTCGGCCCGGAGATGAGCACCCACCCGGCGCGGAATCCCGCCACCCGGTAGGACTTCGACAGCCCGTTGTAGGTGAGGCACAGCAGGTCGGGCGCGAGGCTCGCGGTGGGGGTGTGCACCGCGCCGTCGTAGAGGACCTTGTCGTAGATCTCGTCGCTGAGCAGGATCAACTCGTGCTTGCGAGCGATCTCCACCAGGGCGGCGACGACCTCCTTCGAGTACACGGCGCCCGTGGGGTTGTTGGGGTTGATGATGACCATCGCCCGCGTGTTCGGAGTGATCTTGGCTTCGATGTCGGCGAGGTCGGGGGCCCAGTCGGCCTCCTCGTCGCACAGGTAGTGGACGGGCTTGCCGCCCGCGAGGGAGACGGTTGCGGTCCACAGCGGGTAGTCGGGGGAGGGGATGAGGACCTCGTCGCCGTCGTTGAGCAGGGCCTGCATCGTCATGGTGATGAGCTCGCTCACCCCGTTGCCCAGGTAGACGTCGTCGACGTCGATGCCCTCGATGCCCCACTCCTCGTAGTACTGCACGACGGCGCGGCGGGCCGAGAGGATGCCTTTGCTCTCGGAGTAGCCGACCGAGGCGGCGAGGTTCTTGCGCATGTCGACGAGGATCTCGTCGGGGGCCTCGAACCCGAACGGGCCGGGGTTGCCGATGTTGAGCTTGATGATGCGGTGTCCGGCGTCCTCCATCCGCTTGGCCTCGGCCGGGACGGGACCCCGGATGGCGTAGTGGATGTCGGCGAGCTTGCTGGACTGGGAGACCGGGCGCATGGGAAGCATCATCCCACCGCGACCGGCGGGCACTTGACAGGCGCCCCAACGTCGTTCGCCGTCGGCGCGGCGAGCGGGATACGGTGGTCGGGCGACCGATCTGCACGTGTGCTCTGACCTGGGAGAAGAGGAGTTCTTGGCAATCCCTTGGTTATCGGCACCGACCGTCGATAGGTCATGCGGAGCGTGACGGGCGGCGGAGGAGGGGCCGCCGCCCGTCACGCGCCTTTGTGTTTTCAGGGCCTCTGACGAGTCCTGCGCCGGGCCCCGTGACAGATGTCATGTGGAGGCGCTGAACGCCTCAGGTGAAGCAGTGTGAAGGCTCATCATGAGCGGCCCCTGAACGGGTCGACGATAAAGACATGACGACGACACCGCTGCTCACGGCCACCGGACTCCACCGCCGCTACGGCGACCCGCGCACGGGCTTCCAGGCCGTGCGGGGCGTCGACATCGAGGTCGCGGCGGGGGAGTTCTTCGCTCTGCTCGGCACCAACGGCGCCGGCAAGACCTCCACCATGGAACTCCTCGAAGGGCTCGCGCGGCCCACCGCCGGCACCGTCCAGATCGCCGGCCTCGACCCCTACACCGACCGTCGCCGCCTGCGCCCCCACATGGGCGTCGTGCTGCAGGAGGCCGGGTTCTCCGGCGACCTCACTGTCACCGAGACCGCCCACATGTGGGCGGGCACCATGGCAGCTCCGCGCCCTGTCGAGGAGGCCCTCGCCATCGTTGACATGCACGACCGACGGAACGTCCAGGTGCAGAGCCTGTCTGGTGGCGAGCGTCGCCGCCTCGACCTGGCCCTCGCCATCATGGGCCGCCCGCGCATCCTCTTCCTCGACGAGCCCACGACCGGCCTCGACCCCGAGAGCCGCCACCGCGCCTGGGACGTTCTCTCACGCCTGCTCGACGACGGCACCGCCATCGTCCTCACGACCCACTACCTGGAGGAGGCCGAGCGCCTCGCCGACAGGATCGCCATCATGCACGGCGGCGAGATCGTCCGCGAAGGCACGCTCGCCCAGATCGTCGCCGACGAACCGGCCCGCATCACCTTCGAGACGCCCCGCGAGGCGCTGCCGAACCTCGGCGTCGAGTCGATCACCGAGGCCGGCCGCACCACCCTGCTCACTCACCACCTGCAGCCCACGCTGCGCGAGCTACTCGCCTGGGCCGGTGACGACATCGAACTCGTCGGGCTGCGCGCCTCGGCCGCATCCCTCGAACAGACCTTCCTGTCCATCGCCGGCGCCGACGCCGGCCGCGCCGACGACGCCCGCACCGAGCCCGCCCGCACCGGCGC
>JAUNTP010000069.1:0-9568 GCA_030538585.1 Mobilicoccus sp. | reverse complement strand
GATCCCCACCACGTCCCTGCCCGAGGTGACGCCCGCCTCACGTCTGCGCCAGTGCGCCGCGCTCGCCGCCGCCGAATGGCGACTGCTGCGCCGCAACAAGGTCGCCCTCATGAACACCCTGCTCATGCCGGTGCTCATGGTCGTCTTCTTCGGCGCTGTGCTCTCCGGCCCCGAGATGGGGATGGGAGCGCTCGCGCCGATGCTCATCCTCGGCACCGCGCTCATCTTCGTCGTCTATTACACCCTCGTCACCGCGCTCGTCGCACGCCGCGAAGCGCACGTCCTCCAGCGCCTGCGCACCGGCGAGGCGAGCGACGCGACGATCCTTGCCGGACTGGCCGCACCGTTCGTCGTCATCACCCTGGCCCAGACCGTCCTCGCGGTCATCGGCGCCGCGCTGTTCCTCGACGTCGGCCTCCCGCCCAACCTCGCCCTCGTCGCGCTCGCCATGCTGGGCGGCACCCTCGTGTGGACCCTGCTCGGCATCGCCTCCACAGGCGTGACCCGCAGCGTCGAGCACGCCCAGATCACGACCCTGCCGATGATCTTCGTGCCGCTGCTGTTCTCGGGCATCTCCTTCCCGCTCGCGCTGCTGCCCGACTGGGCGCAGACCCTCGCCTCCTGGACGCCGCTGCACCCGGTCGTCGAGCTCATGCGCCTCGGCATGGCCGGTGTCGACGCGCAGGGCGCGACGCTCACCACGACCGAGACGTTCCTCCACGCCGGGCACCCGCTGCTCGTCCTCGCCGTGTGGACCGCGATCGGCGCGCTCGCCGTCCGCCGCTACCTGCGGTGGGAACCGCGCCGATGACGGCATGATCGACTCTGTGACGATGCCGACGACCACCACCGGCGACGGGCCCGGCTCGAGTTTTGCGACCTCCACGAGACGCGGGCTCGGGGTCGGGCCCCGCAGCGAGCGCGAACGCCGCCGCTTCGAGCTGTACTGCCGCTGGACCCTGCACGTCCTGCTCCTGATGGCCGTGTTCTTCATCGCGACCTCGTCGGTGGTCGCCGGACCGGTCACGGCCGCCGAACACGGGTGGAGCCACCAGACCGGCCTCGTGCTCGCAGGCGTGGCGGTGGTGCTCGGCGTGGTGTGGGCGGGGCTCGGGGCGATGGTCACCGAGCTCGTGCTCACCGAACGGCCGGTGCCGCGTCCGGTCCTCCTCGCGTTCGCGGTGGCGGCAGTGGTCGCGCTCGTCGCTCACGTCAGCCTCATCCCCGGCAGTCTGATCCTGGAAACGGGAATGGGGCCGCTCTTCGGGCTCGGCCCGACCGTCATCGCCGTGACCGCGACGATCGCCGCGCTCACCAACCGGTGGAAATCCGCCTCGCTCGGCGCCGTCGCCGGCATCGCGCTGATGGTTGTGGTGATGTTCGCCCGGCCGGGGCTTCCGGACGCTGCCCCCTTCGTCGCGGCCTGGGTGACGTTCTGGTTCTGTGTGTTCCTCATTCCCACTGGCCTGCTGACGCGCTGGATGATCGACGTCGTCCGGCGGCTGTGGCAGGCGCAGCAGGTCGTCGCCGACCTCGCCGTCGCCGAAGAGCGGCTGCGGTTCTCCCGCGACCTGCACGACGTGTTCGGACGCACCCTGTCGGCCGTCGCGATGAAGAGTGAACTCGCCGCCGAACTCGCCCGCCGCGGCGACGACCGCGCCGTCGAGCAGATGCAGGAGGTGCGCGCCCTCGCCCAGACGTCCCTGTCCGACATCCGTGGCCTCGTGCGCGGCTACCGACGCATCGAGCTCGCCGACGAACTCGCCGGAGCACGATCCGTGCTGCGAGCTGCAGGTTTGCGGGTGCGCACGGTGGGCGTCGATGACCTGGACCGCATCGCTGAACGCGTCGGTGATACCGCCGCCGAAGCGCTCGCCTGGGTGGTGCGCGAGGGGGTCACCAACGTGTTGCGGCACGCGCAGACGGGTGAGGTGCGCGTGACCCTCGTCGACGACGCCGACCGCGTGCAGCTGCAGGTCGCCAACGATCTCCCGCGCCGCAAGCAGGCCGCCCACAACGGGGACGGCAGCGGCCTGGTGGGCCTGCGCGAACGCGTCGAGGCCGTCGGCGGCACACTGGACTTCGGACCGGTCGACGACGCCTTCGTCCTCTCGGCCTGCGTCCCGACCACGACCAAGGAGGGGCCCGCATGATCCGGCTCATGCTCGCCGACGACGAGAACATGTTTCGTGACGCGCTCGCCACGTTGCTGGGGCTACAGGACGACCTCGAGGTCGTCGCCCAGGCGGCCTCGGGGAGCGAGGCCATCGCCGTAGCGCGCTCGCGAGAGCTGGATGTCGCCGTGCTCGACCTGCAGATGCCGGGTGCCGACGGGATCGCCGTCGCCGAGACGCTGCTGGCGTTGACGCCGCCGGTGGGGTGCTTGATCGTCACGAGCCACGGTCGACCGGGGTATCTCAAGAAGGCCCTCGAGTTGGGGGTGCGCGGGTTTCTGCCCAAGACGGCGTCGGCCGGGGTGCTGGCCGACGCGATCCGCACCGTGCACTCCGGTGGCCGTTACGTCGACCCGGAGCTGGCCGCCGACGCCATCGCCGCCGGTGCCAACCCGCTGTCGCCGCGCGAGGCCGACGTCCTCGAACTTGCCGCCGAGGGAGCGCCCGTGGAGGAGATCGCCGCCCGAGCCCACCTCTCGGCGGGCACGGTGCGCAACTACCTCTCGGCCGCCGTGGCGAAGACGGGCGCGAGCAACCGCCACGAAGCGGTTCACGTGGCCAGGGACAAGGGCTGGATCTGACTCGGCCGAGGCGCGGGTGTCTCACCCCTGGTCCGCCAGGCGCGGGCGTCTCACCCCCCGGTTGGTCGAGGAGCGAGCGAAGCGAGCGTCTCGAGACCATGGGTCACCTACGAGATCACGTCGCCGATGGTCTCGAGACGCTTCGCTCCTCCGCCGGATTGAGGAGCGAAGCGTCTCGAAATCGACCAACGGTGGGGGCGATCAGTTCTCGGCTCCCGTCAGCGGCGGGTGATCAGGTGCCCGTCGCCGGCGGCCTCGGGCCGGCCTGGGACCGTTTCCTTGCCGTCCTTCTTGAACGAGTGCCCCGTGAGCAGACCCACCATGAACAGCCCGATGAAGAGGGCTCCCGCGGCGAAGATCGTGTCGCCCGGCACCCGCATCCAGCGCAGGAACGTCAGCCACGGCTGGTACAGGAACTCGGGGCTGCGGGCGTACCAAAGGCCTTCCTGCATACTCGCCCACGCCTGCGCGAGGCCGAGCGGCAGCAGGCTGAGCAGCGCCATGGCGAGCAGTCCGCCGTTGAGGCACCAGAAGCCCCACTTGATCGGCCAGTCGTTCCATTCCCGACCCGGCATGAGGCTGCGGACGCAGAAGAACATCAGGCCGATGCCGAGCATCCCGTACACCCCGAACAGTGCGGTGTGGCCGTGCAGGGGCGTGAGGTTGAGGCCCTTGACGTAGAACAGCGAGATCGGCGGGTTGATGAGGAACCCGAACACCCCCGCGCCGAGCATGTTCCAGAACGACACCGAGATGAAGAAGTAGATCGCCCACTTGTACCCCGCGACCCATTCGCTCACCCGCAAAATGCGGAGATTGCGGAATGCCTCGAACCCGATGAGCGCGAGCGGCACGACCTCCAGGGCGCTGAAGGTGGCGCTCCACGCCATCACGGCGTCGTTGCCGCCGCTGAAGTACAGGTGGTGGCCGGTGCCGATGATGCCGCCGAGCAAGAAGATCGTCGTCGCCGCCAACGTCGCGGTCGTCGCCATCGCCGGTCGCAGCAGGCCCAGGCGAGAGAAGAGGAACGCGATGACGACGGTCGCGAACACCTCGAAGAAGCCCTCCACCCACAGGTGCACGACCCACCAGCGCCAGTATTCGAGGATCGACAGGTGGGAGTTGCGGCCCATGCCGAACGCGGCCCCGAAGAACGACGCGATCGCGAGGCAGCTGATGAGGAACATGACGATGAGCGTCTTCTGCGACCCGGCCGCCAGCGGCGCGTTCTGGGTCGGAGCGAGGTGAACGCCGCCGCCTGAGCGCTTGAGCGCCGGCCAGATCGCCCGCGCCATGAGGAAGAACCACAGGAACAGGCCGATAAACAGGCCGATCTGCCACCCGCGGGCCAGATCGAGGTACTCCATGCCCGTCGTGCCGAGCCACCACGTGAGGTTGTTGCCGTAGCCGAGGTGTCCCATGATCGAGAGCCACTGGCCGGTCATCGAGCCAGCGACCACGAGGATCAGGGCACCGAAGAGCACGTTGACGCCGAGCCGCTGGAACTTCGGGTCACCGCCACCGACGGCCGGCGCGACGTAGAGGCCCGTGGCCAGCCACGCCGTCGCGATCCAGAGGATGCCGAGCTGGGTGTGCCAGGTGCGCACGACGGCGTACGGGAGGATCGCGTCGAGCGGGATGCCGTACAGCGAGCCGCCTTCGACGCCGTAGTGGGCACCGATGACGCCCATGGCGATCTGCAGCACGAAGAGGGCGCCGACGGCGAAGAAGTATTTGAGGGTCGCCCGCTGGGACGGTGTCGCCCGGTACCCGAGCAGCGGGTCTTCCTTGGGCGGGTCATTGGTGACCTCGTCGTCGTCCTCGCGGAAGGAGTGGTACCAGACCATCGCCGCGATGCCGGCCAGCAGCACGATGAAGCTGATGACGCTCCACAGGATGTTCGTCGAGGTCGGGGTGTTCTCCACGAGCGGCTCGTGCGGCCAGTTGCGCAGGTACGTCGCGTCGTCGTAGGGCGCCTCGGTGGACGCGGCCCAGGAGCTCCAGAAGAAGAACGCGTTCATCTTCCGCATCGCCTCGGGGTCGCTCACGGCGCCGCGGGGGATGGCCATCTCCGTGTGGCCGTTCGTGAACACGTCGGCGTAGTACTGCGAGTTCGCCGCGTACGCGGCGGCCCGCTCGGCGGAGAGGGTGATCGTGCCGGTGGCGGGGTCGTAGGTGTTGGTGCGGAACGCCTCGACCGTGCGCGCGTGGATCGCGCCGCGCTGCTCGGTGGACGCGGCGTCGATGCTGGACAGCCCCGCCTCCTGGGCGAACTGCTGCTGCACGAAGGTCGCTTCCCGGTGCAGCCAGTCGGCGGTCCAGTCGGGGGCGACGTAGGCGCCGTGACCCCACACCGATCCGACCTGCTGCCCGCCGATCGACTGCCAGACCTGCTGGCCGGCGAGAACGTCGCCCTCACCGATGAGCACCTGACCCTGCGCGTCGACCACTTGGGTGGGGATCGGTGGCTTGTGGGTGTTGATGTTCCAGCCCATCCACAGCAGCACGGCGAACGAACCGAAGAACACGAACGCCAGCGCGATCCACCATCGGCGGTCGCGTCGAGGCATGCGGTTGTCCGCCGGGGGATGGGGGTCAGGACGCGAGACGGCGGGGGCTGCCATGGCGTGCTCCTTCTTTAAACACGAAATAGACCGTGCTAAAAGGTAAGCCGCCGCCGCGCGGAAGGCCATCCCTCGACGGCGCTTCCGGAAGTGATCTGCGCCACACGAGTGCACGAGATCCGTTGAGACCGTGCAGAAAGCACGCGGTTTCAGCGAGTGACGTGTCCAGCACTCGCCGAGACCGTCGGTTCGAACCGACGGTCTCGGCGGCGATGTGCTCGCGAAGGTGCCCGCGCGGGTGTCGTGTCCTGCAGAGCGCGAGTGCCGTGTGTCACAAGCGGCATGTCGGACCCCGCCTTGCACGTGCTCGCGGCCATCTGACAACCTGGGCACACCTGGGAAGGAAAGGCTGTCCTAACCACGCGAGTGGGGCGGGCTGTCACCGACCGGGTCATCAGGATCGCGCCTCGAAACGGAGCCCTTCATGGCCACACGCTCACCCCGTCCCCTCCGCTCGCTCGCAGTGCTCGCCGCCGGTACGGCGCTCGTGCTGTCGGGCTGTGGCAACGGCGGACAGGAGGCGAGCGCCGACCCCGCAACGGGCGAGGCGACGACGGCGGAGAGCGACGGCACGGTCGTGCTCTACAGCGGCCGCAACGAGGCCCTGGTCCAGCCGATCCTCGACGCGTTCACCCAGGAGACGGGTATCGAGGTCGAGGTCCGCTACGGCAAGACCGCTGAGATGGCCGCGCAACTCCTCGAGGAGGGCGACCGCACCCCCGCCGATGTGTTCCTTGCCCAGGACGCCGGCGCTCTGGGCGCTGTCGCCAAGGAGGGGCTCGTCAGCGAGCTGCCGCAGGAGACCCTCGACCGGGTGCCCGGCGCCTACCGCGACGACGAGGGCGGATGGGTCGGCGTCACCGGCCGCGCCCGCGTCCTCGTCTACGACCCGGCGCAGGTCACCGAAGAGCAGTTGCCCGACCACGTCGACGAGCTCATCGACCCGGCGTGGAAGGGCAAGGTCGGCATCGCCCCCACCAACGCGTCGTTCCAGGCGTTCGTCACCGCCATGCGGGTGGCCGAGGGCGAGGAGAAGACCCTCCAGTTCCTCGAAGGCCTCAGGGCCAACGACGCCCAGATCCGCGAGAAGAACGGGCAGATCGTCGCCGACGTCGACTCCGGCACCCTCGCGTCAGGCCTGGTCAACCACTACTACATGGGCGAGCTCGCCGCCGAGAAGGGCGTCGAGGTGAACGAGCTCAACGCCAAGCTGCACTTCTTCGGTGGCGGCGACCTCGGCGGCCTCGTCAACGTCTCCGGTGTCGCTCTCACGCCCGACCAGCCGGACACTGACGGCCAGCAACTCATCGACTACCTCCTCTCCGACGAGGCGCAGACCACGTTCGTCGAGGAGACCTACGAGTACCCGCTCGTCGCCGGCATCCAGGGTCCCGAGGGCGTGCCGAGCCTGTCGGAGCTGCAGCAGCCGGACGTCGACCTCAACGACCTCGACTCGCTCGCCGAGACCGTCGAACTCGTCAAGCGCGCCGGCCTGAGCTGAGCGAACGCGAGCGCCCATGAGCACCTCACCGCTGCGGCGTCCGGACGGGACGCGACCCCTGCTGGTCGCGTCCCTGGTAGCCGTGGCGATCGCGCTGCTGCCGACCTGGTACCTGTTCGTGCGCGCGGCAGATCTGGGCGTGGCGGGGGTGCTGGCGGAGTTCGCGACGGCTCGCGTCGCCGGGTTGGCGGCGACGAGCCTGCTGCTCATGGTGGTGGTCGCCGCGGCGTCGGTGCTGATCGCGGTGCCGCTGGCGTTCCTCGTCACCCGCACCGACCTGCCCCTGCGCCGCACGGTGGCGGTGCTCGCGGCGCTGCCCCTCGCGGTCCCGAGTTACGTCGCGGCGTTCGCGTGGCTGGCCGCGGGTGAGCTCGTCGGGCTGCGCCTGGAGGGGTTCGCGCCCGCCGCGCTCGTGCTCACCCTCTACACGTTCCCGTACTGCTACCTGGCCGTCGTCGGGGTGCTGGCGCGCACCGACCCGGCGCAGGAGGAGGTGGCGCGCTCCCTCGGCTACGGCCCGTGGCGCACCTTCCGCCTCGTCACCCTCGCGCAGGTGACGCCCGCCATCGGGGGCGGCACGTTGCTCGTGGCGCTCTACACGTTGTCGGACTTCGGCGCCGTGTCGATCCTGCGCCTCGACACGTTCACGCGAGCGATCTTCACGGCGCTGCAGGTCGGTTTCGACCGGACCGGCGCCGTCGCCCTGTCGCTCGGCCTGCTCGCTCTCACGGCGCTCATCCTCACCGCCACCCACCTCACCGGCCGCCGCGCGGCGCGCTACGGCACCCAAGAGGGCCGGACTCCTCGCCCGCAGCCGGTCATCGCCCTCGGCGTGTGGCGCGTGCCCGCCCTCCTGGCCTGCCTCGCCGTCATCGGGACCGCGCTCGGGGTCCCCGCCCTCACGCTGACGCGCTGGACGATGGCCGGGGTGTCGCGCCCGGGCGCCCCCAGCGAGATCGCCCAGGCTGCAGCCAACACCCTCGGGGTGGGCCTCGCCGGTGCCGCTGTCGCGGTGGTCCTCGCGCTCCCCATCGGCGTCCTGCTCGCCCGGCACCGCACCGGCCTGCCGCGCCTGCTGGAGCGCCTCACCTACCTCGCCCATGCCCTGCCCGGCGTCGTCGTCGGGTTGTCGCTCGTGTCGTTCGGGATCGCGTGGGCTCCGGCCATCTACCAGCGCACGCCGCTGCTGCTGCTCGCCTACGCGACGCTGTTCCTGCCCCTGGCGCTCGCGCCCATCACCGCGGCCGCCACGCGGGCGGCGCCGGTTCTGGGGCACGTCGCGCAAAGTCTCGGCGTCCCGCCGGCCCGCGCCTGGTGGCGCATCACCGTGCCCTTGGTCCTGCCCGGCATGGGGGCGGGAGCGGCGCTCGTGGTGTTGACCATCATGAAGGAGCTGCCCGCGACGCTGCTCCTGCGGCCCACGGGCATGGAGACCCTCGCCACCCGCCTGTGGAGTCACACCGAGGTCAGCGCGTACGCCGCGCTCCTCGTCGCACTGGCCGCCGTGCCGACGTCGGTCCTGGTGATGCGCGCGGGCATTCTCGGGGGCGGCCAGACATCGGCGCGCTCGACGGTGGAGAATGTCGAGGGCCCAGAACCGCTCGTCGACACGTTGGGAGGTCACCGATGACGACACAAGTGCACGTCACCGCGCTGACCAAGCGTTTCGGCGATGTCGTCGCCCTCGACCGCGCCGATCTGGAGGTGGAGCGCGGTCACCTCATGGCCGTGCTGGGCCCGTCGGGATGCGGGAAGACGACCCTGCTGCGCTTGCTTGCCGGGTTCGATCACCCGGATTCCGGTGAGATCCGCCTCGCGGGGCGCCTCGTCAGCGGCGGCGCCCGGGGCCGCGTGGTGCCCGTGCATCGGCGCGGTGTCGCGGTGGTGCCGCAGGAAGGGGCCTTGTTCCCGCACCTGCGGGTGGGCGAGAACGTCGGGTTCGGCCTGCGGCGGGGGAGGGAGTCGGCGGGACGCGTTGATGAGGTGCTCGACCTCGTGGGCCTCGCCGGCCTCGGGTCCCGTTACCCCCACGAGCTCTCCGGGGGGCAGCAGCAGCGGGTAGCGGTGGCGCGAGCGCTCGCTCCGCGACCGGCGCTGGTGCTGCTCGACGAACCGTTCAGCGCCCTGGACGCGGCGCTACGCACCGATCTCCGCACCGACATCCGCGCCGCACTCGCCGAAGACCACGCCACGGGCCTGCTCGTCACGCACGACCAGGGGGAGGCGCTGTCGGTGGCCGACGAGGTCGCCGTCATGCGCGACGGGCGCATCCTGCAGGTCGGCGCCCCCGATGAGATCTACCGCCGGCCCGCCGACGAGTGGGTCGCCTCGTTCGTCGGTGAGGCCGGGGTCGTCGACGCGGAGGTGCATGCCGGTTTCGCGAGCACCCCGTTCGGTGACCTGCGCGTGGCGGGTGACGCGGCCGGTCGGCAGCGCATCCTCGTGCGCCCCGAGCAGGTCGCGCTCGCCGGTGAGGGAGTGCCCGCGGCCGTCGATCGGGTCACCTACCACGGGCACGACACCCTCGTGTCGATGCACCTGGAGGACGGGACCCGTATCTACTCGCGGATGCTCTCAGGGCCCTCGCGGCCGGCCGCGGGCGACGTCGTGCGGGGGGGGGTGGACCCCGACGTGGCCCCCCCCCCCGCGGGGGGGCGGCCCCCGGCCACCCCCCCCCCGGCAGTAACA
>JAUNTP010000068.1 GCA_030538585.1 Mobilicoccus sp. | reverse complement strand
TCGAGGGCGACGCCACGATGTCCTACGGCCCGACGCACAAGCGCAGCCGTCAGGTCAGCGCGGGCATCGTCAAGGGCGTCCACTTCCTGATGAAGAAGAACAAGATCACCGAGATCGACGGCTGGGGCACCCTGCAGGACGGCAAGAAGATCTCTGTCAAGGGCGACGACGGCGAGCGCGAGGTCACCTACGACAACCTCATCATCGCCGCGGGCGCGATCACGCGCATGATCCCGGGCGTCGAGGTCTCCGAGAACGTCGTCACCTACGAGGAGCAGATCCTCGACGAGAACCTTCCCGGCTCGATCATCATCGCCGGCTCCGGCGCCATCGGTGTCGAGTTCGCGTACGTGATGAAGAACTTCGGCGTCGACGTCACGATCGTCGAGTTCCTCGACCGCATGGTGCCCACCGAGGACGCGGACGTGTCCAAGGAGCTGCAGAAGCAGTACAAGAAGCTGGGCGTCACGGTCATGACGAGCACCAAGGTCGAGTCCGTGGAGGACACGGGGTCGGGCGTCAAGGTGACGGTCGCCCCGGCCGACGGTGGCGACTCCCAGGTCCTGGAGGCCGACAAGCTCCTCTCGGCCATCGGGTTCCAGCCGCGCGTCGAGGGCTACGGCCTGGACAACCTGGGTGTCGAGCTCACCGAGCGCGGCGCGATCAAGGTCGACGAGTACGGCCGCACCAACGTCGACGGCGTGTACGCCATCGGTGACGTCACGGCCAAGTTGATGCTGGCGCACGTGGCCGAGTCCATGGGCATCGTCGCCGCCGAGCACCTCGCGGGCGAGGAGACGATGCCGATCGACTTCGACTTCATTCCGCGCGCCACGTACTGCCACCCGCAGATCGCGTCCATGGGGTACAGCGAGGCGCAGGCCAAGGACAAGGGATACGACGTCAAGACGGCGACGTTCCCGTTCAGCGCCAACGGCAAGGCCGCGGGTATGGGCGAGAACGTCGGCTTCGTCAAGGTCGTCGCCGACGCGAAGTACAACGAGATCCTCGGCGCGCACATGATCGGCCCGGAGGTCACCGAGCTGCTCCCGGCCCTCAACGTGGCCAAGCAGTGGGACCTCACCGCCGACGAATTGGCCCGCACCGTCTGGGCCCACCCGACCTTGGGCGAGGCCATCAAGGAGGCCGTCCACGGCATCGGCGGGCACATGATCAACTTCTAGAGCGCTACCCTCACTCGGCCCGGCCACCTCTCATGGGTATCCGGGCCGAGTTGTGTCCCTCGCGAGCAGTCATCCGATCGGATGACCTGCGGTCGCGCCGATCGGTCGATCCGGCCCCGCCCCGGCGAGTGGAGCCTGAAGTCATGGCACTCATCGAGGTACGCGGACTCACCAAGAGGTACGGCGAGAAGGAGGTTCTGCGGGGCATCGATCTGGACGTCGAGCAGGGCCAGATCGTGGGGGTGCTCGGCCCCAACGGGGCGGGTAAGACGACGGCGGTGGAGTGCATCGGGGGGCTGCGTGAGCGAGACGGTGGCACGATCCTCGTGGCTGGCCAGGACCCCCAGGACTCCCCGCGAGGATTTCGCGACGTCGTCGGGATGCAGCTTCAGCAGTGTCGGCTGCCTGCCCGACTGACACCCCGGGAGGTGTTGTCCCTCTTCGCGGCGTTCTACGCCGATCCGGTGCCCGGGGAGGACCTCCTGGCGAGCTTCGGGCTGCGCGGTCAAGGCGACCTGCGTTTCGACCATCTCTCGGGCGGGCAACAGCAACGGCTGTCGGTGGCCTTGGCGCTGATCGGGCGGCCCCAGATCGCCATCCTCGACGAGTTGACGACCGGCCTGGACCCGGCAGCCAGGCGCGAGATCTGGGGTCACCTCCGCCGCTTGCGTGAGGAGGGTGTGACGATGATGCTCGTCACGCACTCAATGGAGGAGGTCGCTGCCCTGTGCGACCACGTGGTCATCCTCGACGGTGGCCGGATCATCGCGCGCGGCTCTCCGGCCGAGTTGTCGGCCGGACTCTCGCGCACCTCCTTCGAGGCCGACCTGTCCGAGGCGACACGGCGCCGCCTCGCTGACCTGCCGGGAGTGAGTGACGTCCGAGGAGGACCGCATATCGTCGTCGAGGGGGATGCTGATTCACCAGCAACCATCATCGGGGCGCTACTGGCCGACGGGGTCGCGCCCCGGCGACTGCGCGTTGAGGGCCCCAGCCTCGACGAGGCGTACCTGCGGCTGACGGAGGCGTCGTGATGCCGGCCCCGTCCGCCGTGGGCGCGCTCCTGCGCACTGAGGCGCGGCTGACCCTGCGCACCCCCGCGGCCGTCGTCATGCCGGTGCTCGTGCCGATCGTCGCGATGATCGTCATCGCTGCCGTGCCCGCCGCCCGCCGGCCTGTGGCCCCGTTCGGCGGGCTGAGTGTCGCCCACGCCTACATGCCCAGCCTCGTCATCTTCAGCCTCACGATGACGACCCTCGTGGTGCTGCCCTCGGCGCTGGGCGGCTACCGAGAGCTCGGCTACCTGCGACGGCTGCGAACCACCCCGGCCTCACCAGCCGCGCTGCTCACGGCATTCCTGCTGTTGTCGACTGCCGTGGGCCTCCTGGCGGCGGGCATCATCACCCTCGCCCCCTGGGTGTTCGGGGTCGCTCCCCCCTCACATCCCGTGACGTACACGATTGGGGTGCTCGCGAGCCTCGCGGCGTTCCTGTCGGTCGGCACCATGCTGTGCGCCGTCATCCCCAACCCCCGCGTCGCGGCCGCCGTCGGGAACGTCGTGGCAGCGCTCATGTGGTTCGCGGCCGGGCTCTGGTACCCCCGCGCCCAATTCCCGGCGTGGCTCATGACACTCACCGACGCGACGCCGGGTGGCGCCTCGGCTCGGCTCCTCACCGATGCCGTCACAGGTGCGCCCACGAACCTGTGGTCGATCGGTGTCTGTGTGGTGTGGGCGGTGCTCGGTGTCGTCATCGCGGTCCGCACGTTCCGCTGGGAATGAGCGACCATGTCGTCCATGGCACTCCTCGAGGCGCCGCCGCGGACCAGCCCGGGGGACATCGGCGGAACCGTCGCACCTTTCGTCCTGCTCGGGATGTCTTTGGGCACGGCCTCGGTGCTCGTGCGCGTGGCGCCCGAGCACGTCCAGCCCGACACGACGCCGTGGCTCGTGGGGCTGAGCGTGCTGGCAGGGATCGTGCGGTTCGCCGACGTCCGTCACTCTCCGCATGGCGTGGCAGCCCGGCGCTCCTTCTGGTCGACGTGGGCGCTGACCGCGGTCTTGGTCCTGCTCAACCCGGCCTTCGGCCTCTACGCGTTCATCGGCTACCCCGACGCGGCACGACGGTTGCCGCCGCGAGAGAGCACGGTCGGGCTCGTGGCCGTGGCGATCGTGTGCGCGTTGGCCCAGACCGGCGGCCTGCGATCCCCACTGTTCACTCCTGGGATCATCGCCCTGTTCGTAGCGGTCAACCTCGTCGTCGCCGGGTCGATGGCATTGTTCGATCGGGAACGGCAGCGGGCCGCTGACGCACTGGCCCTCGCCAACGCCGAGCTGCGGGCGGCCCGCGACCACAACGCCGCCCTGACCGCGCAACTCGTCGACCGCGCGCGGGAAGCCGGTATCGAACAGGAGCGGGCTCGTCTCGCCCGCGAGATCCATGACACGGTGGCCCAGGATCTCGTCGCCGTCATCACCCAACTGGGGGTGGTCAGCGACGCCGTGGCCCGGTGGGACACAGGCGCCCTCGACCGTCTTCGCCTCGCGGAGACGACTGCTCGCGGTGCTCTCGCCGAGGCCCGCCGCTCAGTGCACGCGCTCTCCTCTCCGCGCCTGGACGCCGGTGACCTCCCGGCCGCCATCGAGCGGCTCCTCCACGACTGGCGCAACGCGACCGGGGCAGCGGCGCGGCTTCTCACGCATGGCTCGGTGCAGGCGGGACCGACCGCTGATGTGGCCCTGCGCATCGTGCAGGAGGCGCTCGCCAACGTCGCCCAGCACGCCGAGGCCACGGTGGCGACGATCGTCCTCACCGGGACCTCCGAAGGCCTCACGGTCGAAGTGGTCGACGATGGCATCGGCCTCGACACGACCCGCCTCGCCCTGGAGGAGAGTCACGGGATCCGCGGCATGCGGGCTCGTGCCGCCGACCTCGGCGGAATCCTGGACGTCTCCTCGACACCGGGTGCGGGCACGGCCGTCAAGGCCGAGCTGCCGTGGAGGGCATCGTGATCCGGGTCGTCGTCGCCGACGATCACCCCATCGTCCGCGACGGCCTCATCGCCCTGTTGGGCGCGAGCGGTGACATCGAGGTCGTCGGCGAGGCGGCCGGCGGGCGGGAGGCCATAGCCATCGTGTCGCGCACCCGGCCCGACGTCGTCCTGCTCGACCTGCGCATGCCCGAAGGAGACGGCGTCGAGGCCATTGAAGCGCTGCGGGCGGGCGGGGCGACGACACCCCGCGTCCTCGTCCTCACCACGTACGACACGGACGATGACATCCGGCGCGCTCTGGCAGCGGGCGCTGACGGCTACCTGTTGAAGGACACGCCGCGCGCCGATCTGCTGGCGGCGGTCCGCGACCTGGCGGCAGGACGCTCCGTGGTTGCCCCTGCGGTGCTGCGTGCGCTCGCGACACCGCCGCCCGCCACCTCCGTGCCCGTGGCACTCACCCCTCGGGAGCGGGACGTTCTGCGGGAGGTCGCCGCCGGGGGAACCAACCAGCAGGCGGCCGGCCGGTTGTTCATCAGCGAGGCCACCTTCAAGACCCACCTCGCGCGCGTCTACGACAAGCTCGGCGTCACCGACCGCGCCGCCGCCGTCCGCGCCGCGTACGAGCAAGGTCTCCTCTGAGCGCTCCCGTGAGGATGAGGCCTTCGGAAAGTGGGAGCGGGCGCCTCCACATCAACCTGGCGGCCACGCCAGCCGCCGTCGTGCGAGGGGCCACCTGACCAGACGCAGTTTCGACGTGATCGATGAAGGTCCTCGCAACCGCGCACCGCGCTGACCAGCGGCGATGTCAACCGGCCCCTCATCGACCACGTCGAAACTGCGTTTGCCACCGGGACAGCCCAGTGGGCCCGTTGACGCGCGGTGGTGTCGAGACGTCGCTTCGCTCCTCCTCCACCAACAGGGGTTGCTTCGCTCCTTCGCGGCTCAGTCGGCGACGCCGGCGGTGCGCAGGGCGCGTTCCTTGGCGCGGTCGCGAGCGCGCTGGCGGTCTCCGCCGCGCACCTGCCAACCGAGGTAGGCGCCCAGGCTGACGCCGCCGGCGATGGCGAGCCCCGTGGCGCCGGCGGTGAGCAGCAGCAGGGTGCCGTCGGTGGCGGGGGTGAGGATCGGGGCAGGCTCCACGGTGTAGTAGAGACCGCGGAACAGCATCCCGCCCGGCAGGAACGCGACGATGCCCGCCATCGAGATCGCGAGCGAGGGCACCTTGAACTTGCGCGCGCTCAACTGCGAGCAGAAGCCCACGACGACGCACGCCACCCCGGTGGAGCTGACCGTGTCGAACTCCAACACGCGCGTGAACAGCGCGTACACGAGCCACCCACCGACAGCCAGAGGAACCGACACCCCGATGATGCGGAGACCGGCGTGCGAGGTGACGACGTACGAGATCGCGATGAGCACCACCGCCACGACCTGCACCGACAGGAACGGCGAGAGAATCGCGGGGTTCAGGACGATCGACGGGGTGCCCAGTCGTGAGGCCAGGGTGATGACACCGATGACGCCGACGAGGATGCCGAGGGTGAGGACGAACACCTCGAACGTGCGGGCGCTCGCCGTGACGTAGAACCCGTCGATGGCGTCCTGCGCGGCACCCACGACCGACAGACCCGCGAGGAGGACGACGATGCCCGTCGACACGATGAGCGACCCTCTGACGTCGGCGAGGAAGTCGGGAAGCACGCCGGAGGCCGCGACGAGCGACATGGCGACCACGGTCGGGATCGCGGCGCCGAGCATCTGCCCGAAGAACGCCGCCAACTGTTGCCGCGCCGACCAGACCAGCACCCGCTCGACGACGCCGACGAGCAACGCCGCGAGCAGCATCTCCACGACCGTGGCACCGAGTAGCAACGCGACACCGGCGCCCAGCAGGGATGAGGCCGCCGTGATGACACCCCGCCGATACGTGGGGGGCCGGTCCATGATGGCCTCGAAGCGGCGCCGGGCCTTGTCGAGGGGAATCTGGTCGTCGGTGATGTCGGCGATGAGGTCGTAGGTGCGCCCGAGACGGTCGTAGTCCGCGGCACGCACGCGCACCGTGCGCACCATCGTCATCGGGTCGGCACTCGCGCCCCGGTGGTGGGTCACGGCGATAGCGGTGAAGGTGACGTCGACGTGCACCGAGCGCAGCCCGTAGGCGCGGGTGACGGCGAGAACGTTGGCGGTGACATCTGCGGCGGAGGCCCCGGTCGACAGAGTGACCTCCGCGACACGCATGGCGAGGTCGATGACCGAGCGGGACCGGGTGTCCTCGATGCCGTCGGCGATCTCCTTGAGGTCCAACCCCCACGTCGGCGCGTCGTGCCCACCGACGGCCCGCTTGGCCTGATGGACGAACGCCTGGCGACGCGAGAGTTTCTGCACCGCGTTCGGCCCGGTCGACGCGACCGGGGGGTGCGTGAAGGACGTCGTGTCGATGGACGACATCGACGACGTCATGGCGGCGTCACGATCGTCCGCAAACGTGCTGTTGACCTGCGACTTGTCGTGACTGCCGGACGACTCGAAGAACTGCTCTGCCACGCCTCCACTGTGGGCCATGCCCTTCACGCGGAGCAAACCACCGCGCCGCCGAGGGACGCCGGCGTCGTCGCGCATCGCCGTTGCCCGCATGCGCGAGCGGCGTCCGTGACAGCATGGCGAGGTGAGTGAGAGCCAGCCGAAGACGTCCGATCACCGCAGCCGCCCCTCGGGGAAGGCGTTCCGTCAGTTCATCGCGAGCGGATGGGCCCCCCGCGACGAAACACCGCCGCACCTCGCCGAGGTGGCCCGCTGGACCCCCGCGCGCCGCGAGGCGTTGTCCGCGGCGTTCCCCGGCGAGCGGCTCGTGATCCCCGCGGGCGGGCTCAAGGTGCGCAGCAACGACACCGATTACGTGTTCCGTCCGCACACGGCGTTCGCGCACCTCACCGGTCTGGGTGCCGACCGGGAGCCCGACGCGGTGCTCGTGCTCGACCCCATCGAGGGCGGCGGGCACGACGCAGTCCTGTATTTTCGGCCGCTCGCGCCGCGCGACAGCGAAGAGTTCTTCTCCGACTCCCGATACGGCGAGTTCTGGGTGGGGTCGCGTCCCACGCTCGAGTCCATGGAGGCCGAGCTGGGCTTCGCGACCCGCCACATCGACCAGCTCGGCGACGCCCTCGCCAAGGACGCCGGAGCGGTCTCGCTGCGGGTGGTGCGGGATGCGGACGTCGACGTCACCGCCCAGGTCGACACCGTCCGCGAGCAGGCGGGTCTCACCGGCACGGAGGCACAGGTCGAGCAGGTCACCGAGGCCGACACCGAACTCGCGCGGCACCTCTCGACGATGCGCCTGGTCAAGGACGAGTGGGAGGCCGAGCAGATGCGGCACGCCTGCGAGGGCACGGCGCGCGGTTTCGAAGCCGTCGTCGCCGACCTGCCCGAGGCGAAGCAGCGAGGCCGCGGCGAGCGCTGGGTCGAGGGCGTCTTCGGCTTGCACGCCCGCCACCACGGCAACGGTGTCGGGTACGACTCGATCTGCGCCGCGGGTGATCACGCCAACACGCTGCACTGGATCCGCAACACCGGTGACCTGCGCGACGGTGACCTGCTCCTGCTCGACGCGGGGGTCGAGGTCGACTCGCTCTTCACTGCGGACGTGACCCGCACGCTGCCGATCTCCGGGCGGTTCACCGAGCCGCAGCGACGCATCTACGACGTCGTGTACGAGGCGCAGCAGGCGGGGATCGCCGCCTGCCGACCCGGCAACAGGTTCTCCGACGTCCACGCCGCCGCGATCCGCGTCATCGCGCAGGCCCTGTTCGACTGGGGGCTGCTGCCCGACGGCGTCGACGTGGAGAAGACCCTCGAGAAGGACGGCCAGTACCACCGCCGGTGGATGGTGCACGGCACGAGCCACCACCTCGGCCTCGACGTCCACGACTGCGCGCAGGCGCTGCGCGAGGACTACATGGACGGCGAGCTGACCCCAGGCATGGTGCTCACGGTCGAGCCGGGCCTGTACTTCAAGGCCGACGACGAGCTCGCCCCGGCCGAGTTCCGCGGCATCGGGGTGCGCATCGAGGACGACATCCTCATCACGCAGGACGGGTGCGAGAACCTGTCGGCGATGCTGCCGAGCCGCGCCGACGAGGTCGAGGCCTGGATGGCGGACATCCTGAGTCGGTGAGATGAGCGCGCTCTTCGACGCGTCGGCCCTCGTTCTGCTCGCCGGGGCGCTGCTCCTCGTCGTCTCGGGCGCGGGACACCTGCGGCACCGCGCGGTGTTCGCCGCGACGCTGCGCCGCCACCGGATCCTCTCCCCTGCGCTCGCGGCGGCCGTGAGCGCCGTCGCCGGCCCGGTGCAGGTAGTCCTCGGGGTGGCCGCGCTGGTGGCGTGGCTGGCGGCCGGGCCGACGTGGCTCGCCGGGGTGCCGCTGGTGGGCCTGTACGCGGCGTTCGCCCTCTACAGCGCGCGGGCGCTGCGCGTCGCCCCCGGTAGCCCGTGCGGATGCTTCGGCGCCGAGACGCTCACCCCCGCGGTGCCGATCCGCGCAGGCGTGCTGGCCCTCGGTGCAGTCCCCGCCCTCACCGTCGCCCCCGGCGGCACACTCGCGACGCGCTTGGCGTGGGTGGGCGCGGCAGGGCTGGTCGCCGCGATCGCGTGGGCTGTCCCGTCGATGCTGGCCCTGATCTCAGAGCGTCAGGGCCACCGCCGTCAGTGAGGCGGCGTAGGCCAGGAACAGCACGGTGCGAATCGACCCCGCATGCCGGTCGAACTCGCGGTCCCAGGACGCCTCGGTGTCGTAGCCGAGGTTGCCGAACGTCATGAGCGCCCGACCCAACCCGAAACCGATGCCCGCCGCGACGGCACCCGCCGGTCCGGCGAGCAACGCCACGGCGACGATCAGCGCATAAGGCAGCCCCGACGTCACGTAGGTGCGCACTCCGGTCCCCATCTCGAGACCGAACTGGAACGGCCCGAAGAACCGGCCGTGCCGGAAGACCGACTCCGGCACCAGACGGGCGTTCTGCGGCAACCGGAACCAGATGAGACCCGTTTCGCGCACGGCGAGCACGACGAACCAGAACGCCGCCACGACCAGCCACACGACCGAGGGCGCGAGCAACCGCAGCAGCGACCCGACGATGAGCAGCGCAAACGCGGAGACCACGCCGCCCGCGACCAGACCGAGCCCGAAGGCCCAGGAAGGAGAGCCCCGCCACACGGGCGAGTTCAGCACGTAGGCCGAGTTGCGGCTTCAGGTGGATCCGGACACGGCGAACCCCGCGACGGCCCCCATGACGAGGAACGCCGTCAGCCCGCCGAGCACGCCACCCACCTCGCTGCCCTGTGCCTCGCCGAGCAGCGCGAGACCCACGAGCAGGGTGGGCGCGGCGACGAGGGCGGCACCCACCAGGGGGTGCCACCCTCGCTTCGCCGTGGGTGCCGCCAGGCTCATGTCAGACGACGGACCGGCAGATCGTCAGGTACGTGAACCAGGAGATGCCGAGGAAGCGCACCGACATCGTGCCGTCGGAGCAGCGGTAGGTGACTCCGTCGACGGTCCACCGCCACGCGTTCTTGGTGGTCGTGGCGCCGCACGCGGTCGAGATGGGGCGGTACGCCCACGACTCGAGGAACGAGCGGCGCTCGACGTCGGCGCGGTGCCACCCGCTGGAGTCGCACAACGTCGAGCCCATGCGGTAGCCGCCGAAGCACGCGCCCGCGCGGTCGCGGAACGCGCCCTCGGTGTCGGGGCGGGCGGTGTACCCGTTCGGGTAGGCGTCGCGGCAGTCGTTGCGGTCCCAGCCCTGCAACCCGCTGGGCGAGGTCTCCGCTCGGGCCGCGAGCCCTCCGCCGAGCGGCGACCACCCGAGCGCGGTGGCGCCCACGGTCGTCGCGGCCAGCGCCATGCCGCGCAGGACGGTGCGGCGGCGCGCCAACGCGCCCAGACCGCTCAGGGCCTCCGACCGCGGTGCGCCCTCAGGGGCGTCGTCGGCGGCCGGGATGTGATCGAAGTCGAGACTCATGCGTGTCCCCTTTCGGACGGCTCGCCCGCGAGGGCGCCCCATGAGGTGAGGGTGGCGTCGACGTCGGACGTCGTGACCGGGAGATGAAGAGCGAGGATGCGACCGTCGGCGGCGACCCGCAGGAGGATGGGTGGGGTGAGGTGGGCGAGCGCGGACCAGGCGTCCTCGTCACGCACGATGCGGAACCGGTCGGTGAGCGGCCCCCACGCCTCGGGGTCTTCCCAGGTGAGCACCGTCACCGGGAGGTCGAGGGCAGCGCGCAGATCGTCGAGGCGTTCCAGCACCGAGGCACAGGAGGGGCAGGTGGTGTCGGCGACGACGACCACCCCTTCACGGCCGGCGACGACCCGCGCCGGGAGGGACTCGTGCCGATCCGGCAGCGCCTCACCCGTCGCGGCGAGCCCGACCTGCAGCCGGCTCACCTGGGCGCGCAGCAGCCGCGTCTCCCGCAGACACGCTGCGAGACCGCAGTAGAGGACGATGATCGCCACCCACTGCAACACCTGAACAGCGAGAGCGGGGTCCATCAGCGACCCGCGCTCCACGCCACGTCGAGGCTGTCGACCAACGTCATCACGGCGTCGTCGGTGGTGGCCTCCGGGTCGGAGGCGATGATCTCGGCGACCCCGGTGCGGCTCCCCACGATGTACGCGAAGTCACGAGCCCGGCCGTTGCCGTTGCCGTTGTTGCCGTTGTTGCTGCCTCGGCCGAGACCGCGGCCGGGCAGTTCGGACTTCCACACCTCGTTGCCGCGCGCGTTGCGGGAGCCGCGGTGTCCGGGCGCCATGCGGCGGGCGTGGGCAGGGCCGGGCATGTCCATGGAGATGAAGTCGTCCACGACGACGACGTGGTGCTCGTTCATCACCGACAGCAGGCTGCTGCGCGAGGGGGTGACGCGCATCCCCTCGGCGGCATCGTCGATGTCGAGGACGCCGAACAGGTCGACGATCCGCGCAGAGGTGGGGGGCGGACCGGTGAAGACGGTCATGAGTTCGTGGTGCGACCCCAGGAGGGTCGCGGTGGTGCTCGTCCCGTCGACGGCCACCCGCACTTCATTGCGGCCGACGACGAGTCGCTCGGTCCGCGCGCCGGGCGTGAAGTGGGTGATGGCGAACTCGTGAGCGCCGAGGGGGTGGACCTGGAAGCCGCGCCCGTAGGAGCCGCCGGCGAAGCGGACGCCGCTCACCTGGCTGCCGGGGGCCGCTCCGTCCCAGTCGAGGTCGAGGATGTCACCGCTCGGTGCTCGGTGGGTGAGGTGTTGTCTGGCCACGGGGCCTCCTGACGGACGCAAGAATGGTCGATGACACGTCAGCGAAGGCCCCCGCCCGCCGTTGACGCTTGCATCTTGGCATCACGACGTGGCCGGGGCAAGGCTTTCGGGTCGCGCGTCTTGGTCGGTCGATCGTGTTGCGCCCCAGAGGGTCCGGGTCAGCGGGAGGGGTCCGCGCCCCGATCGTCGCTTTCGTCCCGATGTGGGCCGCGGGTGTCGTGGGCGGGCGTGGCCGGCTGGGCCTGCTGCGCTGCTGAACGTGGGCCGCGGAGGATGCCGTCGGCCTCGGTGAAGGTGGCGTGTTCGACGAGGATCTCGTAGCGGGTCGCGACGACCTGGCTGATGGAGGTGAAGTCGCGCTTGCCCTGCGTGAAGCCGTACCCGATACCGGCCCACACGGTGAAGAAGAAGGCGCCGGCCAGCACGGCGGAGACGATCGTCATCCACGTGGCGTCCTCGATGAACAGCGACATGAGCAGGCCCACCATGAGGCCGAGCCACATGCCGCTGAGCGCCCCACCGGCGAGCGCCTTGGGCAGGCTCATGCGGCCGGTGACGCGCTCGACCTGACGCAGGTCGGTGCCGACGATGAGCACGTTCTGCACCGCGAATCCGTGGTCGGAGAGGTAGTCGACGGCGCGTTGCGCGTCCTCGTAGCTGTCGTACACCGCGAGGCTGCGCGGATTGTCGAGCTGCAGCTTGGTCGCAGGGACACGTCCGGCCATACCAGGGGTGGTCATGAGTGCATTGTCTCAGCGCACCAGGTCGAACGCACGTCCCGCACACACGCCGAAACCGTCGGTTCAAACCGACGGTTTCGACGGATGAGCGTATTCAGCCCTTGAGCTTGTAGTCCTTGAGGAGGCTGCGGCCGATGATCATCTTCTGGATCTCGGCGGTGCCTTCGCCGATGAGCAGCATCGGGGCCTCGCGGTAGAGGCGCTCGATCTCGTACTCCTTGGAGTAGCCGTAGCCGCCGTGGATGCGGAAGCTCTGCTCGACGACGTCGGCGCAGTACTCGGCGGCGAGGTACTTGGCCATGCCGGCCTCGACGTCGTTGCGCTGACCGGAGTCCTTGAGGCGGGCGGCCTTGACCATCATCTGGTGGCAGGCCTCGACCTTGGTGGCCATGTCGGCGATGCGGAAGAGCACGGCCTGGTGGTCGATGATCTTCTTGCCGAACGTCTCCCGTTGCTGCGCATAGGAGATCGCGAGCTCGAAGGCGCGGCGGGCGACGCCGCAGGCGCGGGCGGCGACGTTGACGCGGCCGACCTCGACGCCGTCCATCATCTGGTAGAAGCCCTTGCCGGGCTCCCCGCCGAGAAGTTCGTCGTCGGTGGTGCGGTAGCCGTCGAGGATGAGTTCGGTCGTGTCGACGCCCTTGTAGCCCATCTTCTCGATCTTGCCGGGCACGGTGACGCCCTCGCCGACCTGCCCGAAGCCGGGCTCCTTCTCGACCAGGAACGTCGACATGTTTTTGTAGACCGAGTCCGAGCCGGTGTCGGTCTTGACGAGCACGGCCACGAGCGTGGAGCTGCCACCGTTGGTGAGCCACATCTTCTGGGCGTTGATGGTCCAGGCGCCGTCGTCGCCGCGCACGGCCTTGGACTTGATCGCCGACACGTCGGAGCCGCAGCCGGGCTCGGACATCGAGAACGCCCCACGCACCTCACCGGTGGCCATGCGGGGCAGGTACTTCTGCTTCTGCTCCTCGGTGCCGTGCTGGAGCAGCATGTAGGCGACGATGAAGTGGGTGTTGATGATGCCGGACACGCTCATCCAGCCGCGCGCGATCTCCTCGACGCACAGGGCGTACGTGAGCAGCGACTCCCCCAGCCCGCCGTACTCCTCGGGGATCATGAGCCCGAAGATCCCCATCTCCTTCATCGCCTCGACGATCTCGGTGGGGTACTCGTCCTTGTGCTCGAGTTCGGTGGCGATCGGGATGATCTGCTCGTCGACGAACTCGCGGACGAGCTTGATGAGCTCGGTCTGCTCCTCGGTGAGCCCGTCGGTGGTCTGCAGGCGGGACATCGGTGTCCTTTCGGTCGGCCGGTCCTTGTGAGTATGCGGGAGCGCTCGGTGGACCGCGACGCCCTACCGCTGTGAGTCCGCCCACGCACTCCTACTCCCGCGCCGATGACGAGTGCCGGTCGGCGGCCTGGATGACGTGCGGAGATGCGCGCAGGTCACGCCCCGGGTCGTGATGTCGTCACAGTGGGCCCCCTTAGTAGACCAGCACGACGTCGTTGTACCGCAGACCGTTGCGTCCCCACATCATGTCCATGGCTGCCGTGCTCACGCGGGCGCAGCCGTGGGAGGCGGGGCGGGCGGGGATGTTGCCGTCGGTGACGCCGTGGACGGCGTAGCCGCGGTGGAAGTACTTGGGTCGGTACAACTTGCCGAGGGGTGCGGTGTGCCAGCGGTCGATCTGCCGGAAGAAGCGGTACGTCCCCGTGGGTGTGGGGTCGGCGGCGGTGCCGGTGCTGGTGTTGACGATCCAGCGAATCTTGCCGTCGACGACGAACGTCATGACCTGGCGGCTCAGGTCGATCTCGAGGACACGGCCCTTCGTGCTGCGTGGTGTGGGCCGAACGCCCGCGTCGAGGGCTCGCCACGTGGCGGGCCCGGCGATGCCGTCGCGCCCGAGCCCGGCGACCTTCTGCACGGCCATGACACCTTGAGCGGTCGCGTGACCGTACGACCCATCGGCGGCCCCGACCCAGTATCCGAGCTCGGTGAGGCGCGTCTGCAAGGCGACGACGGCGGGCCCGCGCGCACCTGGCTTGAGGGTGGGACGCGCAGCAGGCGCGGCAGGTCGAGCGGGAGCGGCCTGGCTCACAGCCACGACGGGAGTCACCGTCGGAGCAGGCGCGGCGACAGCCGTCCCAGCGGTGATCAGGCCCAGCGACGCGGAGACGAGAACGACAGTGGTGCGCGTGACGAACGACATGACTTCCCCCCAGAAGTACCCCCCGACCTGAACGAACGTCCGGTCTGGGTTCAGCCTACGGCGCGCACGTCACGGGCAGTGCCAATCCCGGTCACGGTCAGGTGTCGATCGACCTGCTGGGGACACCTGAGCAGCCCCCCAACAGTTGGTCGAGGAGGAGCGAAGCGACGTCTCGAGATCACCGAGACTTGCCGTGATCACCTGGGCAGTGGTCTCGAGACGCTTCGCTCCTCGACCAACTTGGGTGGTGGCCCCCTCGATCAGCCCCGCCCTCGTTGGTTGATTTCGAGACGCTTCGCTCCTCAATCCGGGAAGGGGGAGCGAAGCGACGTCTCGAGACCACTCCGCACCGCCGCGTAAAACGGCTTCAAACTACCTGCTCAAAACCCTTCTATTCGCACTGCAGTACGACTATCATGGGTCCATGACGGCGACGGTCGAGCAAGGACGCGAGACACCCGAGGATGCCCACGAGCACATCCTCACCGAGGCCACCGACAACCCTTCGATCGATGACGCGTTCGATCAACTGATCGGGCGCGTCGAGCACGTCTGGTTGCCGGCCGTCGAGGCTGACGTGGAGTACGTCACCGACACGTTGTCGCGGTTGGCACGCTGTGCCACCCCGGCGATGAAGGAGTGCATCGACGCCGAGCAAACCGTGGACCTCATCCGCAAACTCGAGGAACTCACCGGTGTGCTCGCAGGGGCGCACGCCCGCCTGGCAGTGGTGCTGGATGCCCACACCCGAGACGCGCAAGCCGACATGGGTGTCCCCGCGGGTAAGCGTGGCGCCGGAGTGCCCTCCCAACTGGGGTTGGCACGCCGAGAGTCCCCGACCCGGGCCGCGATGCACCTCGGACTGGCGAAAGCACTCGTCACAGAGCTGCCCGCCACCATGGCAGCGCTGGCTGCGGGAGAGACCACCGAGTACCGGGCGATGCTGGTCGCGCGGGCCACGGCCGTGCTCGACCCGAACGTGCGCCGACAGGTCGATGCGATCATCGGCCCGGAACTGGTGGGCCTGTCCGATCGAGCCACCGAGTCACGCGCCAAAGCGTTGGCGTACACCGCTGACCCGCACGCCTTCGCGGCGGCGTGTGAACGCTCCGCCGCGGAGCGGTACGTCTCGATCAGGCCCGCACCCACGGCGATGGCGCGCTTGAGCGGGTGTGTTCCGGCTGCGGACGGGGTGGCCTGTTGGGCCGCGTTGGACTCTGCCGCCCGTTCGATGCGGGCGGCCGGTGATGAGCGCACCCTGGCGCAACTGCGCAGCGATGTGATGGTGGAGCGCCTCACCGGCCGCAACCCTGTCACAGACGGGCCGGATATCGAGGTCGGCATCATCATCACCGACCAGGCCCTCTTCGGTGAGTCCATGACTGATGACGCCGCGCAGCACGGGCCTGACGGCGCCGCTGCGCCCGCAGAGCCACACGGTGACACCACCGGCACCACCGGCACCAAGGACGGCCTTGGCGCTGACACCCCTGAGGCGGGCACTTCTGAGGCCGGCAGCTCTTTCGCGCCCACACTCACGCCCGCGGGCACTGCCTCGCGCGCCGGTGAGGCGGCCTACATCGAAGGTGTAGGGCCGGTGCCGGC
>JAUNTP010000315.1 GCA_030538585.1 Mobilicoccus sp. | reverse complement strand
GAGCAGGGCGTCGGCGTCCGACTTGCGGGGTGGGACGAGGTCGACCCGTGCCCCTGTCGCTTCGATGGCCGCCGCGGTGGCGGGCCCGACGGCTGCGATGTGGTCGGCGAGGTCGGCCAGGTCGACGTCCGCCTCGGTCAGCATCCGGACGCCGACCGGGGAGGTCAGCACCAGCCAGTCGACACGCCCCGGCAGCGAGAACGGCAGAGCGCGGGTCTCGGTGACGGGCACGGCGTCCACTTCGGCGCCGGCGGCGCGGATGGCCTGGGCGATGGGTCCCTCGTGGCGGGGCAGTAGGACGCGGCGGCCGACGAGCGCCTCCTCGGTGCCGGGTGCCCACAAGGCCTTCTCGTGGTGGAACTCGGCCACCCGGCTCTCCCGGGACGCACCCAGCGGGGTGATCTCGGCCGCTCCTCGGGCGAGCAGGTCGGCGGCGACCTCATTGCCGAGGGCTCCCGCGTCGAACGAGGCGAGGTTCGTCGGCACCTCCACCGTGCGGCGGGAGGTGACGTGCTCGGTGCCGTCAGCGTTGAACACCGACGCCGTGAACTCCAGATGTCCGTTGACGATGCGCGCGTACGCGCCCACCGGTGCAGCGCAGCCTGCTTCGAGCGCGGCGAGCACCGTCCGCTCGGCGGTCACGCAGAGGCGGGTCTCGGTGTGGTCGATGGCCAGCAGGGCCTCGCGCAGGCCGATGTCGACCGTGCGGCACTCGATCGCCAGCGCGCCCTGACCGGGCGCGGGCAGCAGGTCGAGGATGTCGGTCGCGGCGTCGAAGCGGCCCAAGCGGGCCAGGCCCGCGCGGGCGAGCACCACGGCGTCCAGGTCGCCCGGGTTGGGCCCGTGGCCGTGGACGCGTGCCAGCCGCGTCCCCACGTTGCCGCGAATCTCGACGACCGTCAGGTCAGGACGCTTCGCCCGGAGTTGGGCCGAGCGACGCGGTGAGCCTGTCCCGACGCGGGCGAGCGGCGGCAGCTCGTCGAACGTCAGGCCGTCGCGAGCGCACAGCGCGTCGAACGGCATTTCCCGCTCGGGAATCGCCGCCACGGTGAGGCCCTCGACCGCCGCGGTCGGAAGGTCCTTCAGGGAATGGACGACGAGGTCGACCTCGTCATTGAGCAGGGCCACGCGCAACGCGGCCGCGAACACGCCGAGGCCGCCCTCGTCGAGCAACGAGCCGGACGTCACGTCACCCTGGCTCCGGATCGTCACCATCTCAACCTCGTGGCCGAGGGCGCGCAGGGCGTCGGCGACGTGGCCCGACTGGGTGGTCGCGAGTTCGGATCCGCGCGTGCCGAGCCGCAGCTTCAGGCCCCCGTTGCTGTTCACCACCATCAGGCCAGCGCCTTTGCCACGCGCTCGCCGTGCGGGATCACCGCGGCCAGCCCGGTGCCGGCGAACCACGCGCCGGTGATGGCCAGGCCCGGCAAGCCGGCCAGGCGCTCGGTCAGCTCCGCAACCCGGACGCGGTGGGCCGGGGTCTGCGGCGGCAACGAGTTGGGGAAGTGGATGACGGCATGACCGATGACCTGCTCCTCAGAGAGAGGGACGCCGAGCAGGACGGACGCGTCGGCGAGGGCTTCGGCGAGCGTCGGTTCCGGAGTGGGGACGCCCGCGCGGCCATAGGAGACGCGCAACACGTGTTTGCCGGTGCCAGCCACGACGCCCGGCCACTTGATCGAGTAATGGGTGATCGCCTTGCAGGCGACGCGCTTGGTGGAGCCCTCGGCGTCCGGGGTGACGAGCAGTCCGGAGCCGCGGGGGCCGGCGTCCAATTCCGGGGCGTCCAGCACGATGCAGACCTGGGCGAGGTCTGCGCCGCGGGGGAGTTCCCAGTCGCCGATCTCGAGGTCGGGCACGGTGCGCAGCAGGTCGAGGGCCGCGCGTCCGTCGAGGGCGACGATCAGGCGGTCGGTGGTGGTGACCTCGGGGTCGCCGACGGGTACGGGCGGGTCGGCGGGGTCGGGCGCGCGTCCGGCCTCGTGATGGGTGACCGACCAGACATCGCCCTCGCGGGCGATCGCGGTGACGACGCGCTTGCCGGCGACCGTCCCGCCGAGTTCGTTGATGCGCGCGACGAGTGCCCGGGGCAGGGTGAACA
>JAUNTP010000314.1 GCA_030538585.1 Mobilicoccus sp. | reverse complement strand
GCCCTTGCCCGCGCGGACGTCGGCGATGGCGGCGTTGATCGCCGCGTAGGACGCGTTCGACTTCGGCGCGACAGCGATGTGCACCACCGCCTGCGCCAGGATGATCCGCGCCTCCGGCATCCCGATCTGCGCGACGGCGTGCATGGCCGCGACAGCCGTCTGCAGTGCCGTCGGGTCGGCCATGGCGATCTCTTCACTCGCGACGATCGCCACCCGGCGGGCGATGAAGCGCGGGTCCTCCCCCGCCTCCAACATGCGCGCCAGGTAGTGCAACGCGGCGTCGACGTCGGAGCCGCGCATCGACTTGATGAACGCGCTCGCGACGTCGTAGTGCTGATCGCCGGCGCGGTCGTAGCGCACCGCCGCCTGGGCGACGGCCTGTTCGACGTGGGCGAGGGTGATGGGGGCCGGGTCGTCAGCGTCGGGCTCACCGCGACCGCCCGGCAGGTCGTCGAGAGCGACACCGGCGGCGGCTTCCAACTCGGTCAGCGAACGCCGAGCGTCGCCCCCGGCCATGCGGACGAGGTGGTCGCGGGCGTCGGCGGCCAGGGTGAACGCGCCGGCGAGGCCGCGCTCGTCGGTCAGCGCTGCGTCGATGACCTCGCCGATGTCGTCGTCGTCGAGGGAGTCCAGCGAGACCAACACCGAGCGGGACAGCAGCGGCGCGATGATCGAGAAGCTGGGGTTCTCGGTCGTCGCGGCGACGAGGATGACCTGCCGGTTCTCCACTCCGGGCAGCAGCGCGTCCTGTTGGGCCTTGGAGAAGCGGTGGATCTCGTCGAGGAACAGCACGGTCGCGCGGCCGTAGAGGTCGCGGTCGCGGGCGGCCTGCTCCATGACGGTGCGCACATCCTTGACCCCGGCCGTGACGGCGGACAGCTCGACGAACCGGCGCCCCTCGGCGGTGGCGACCAGGTGGGCGAGGGTCGTCTTACCGGTGCCGGGCGGTCCCCAGAGGATCGCCGACATCGGCCCGACCCGGCCCGCACCGGAGCCGCCTTCGACCAACCGCCGAAGTGGGCTCCCGGGTCGGAGCACGTCACGCTGTCCGCGCACCTCCTCGATGGTGCGTGGCCGCATCCGCACCGCGAGGGGAGGACGCACGTCCGTGGTGGCCACGTCGCCACCTGCGCCCGCCGCCCTCTCGGAGTCGTGGCGGGCGCTCGCGAAGAGGTCGTCACTCACCCGGCCAGGCTAGTTGGCCCCACCGACACCTTCCCCGCTGCGGGCCTGAGTGGTAGATTCCTACCATGATCACTACCATCGATGCGGCGGGGCGCATCGTAGTCCCCAAGGCTCTGCGTGATGCCCTGGGCCTGGGCGCCGGGCGGCGGATCGACGTGGTTCTCCACGACGGCAAGCTCGAGATCGACGTAGCTCCGGCCGCAGTCATGGTGACGGACCGCGACGGACTGCCCGTACTGCAAGCGCGGGACCAGATGCCTCCCTTGATGGATGAGGACGTGCGCGGCGCCCTCGATTCCGTGCGCCGTTGAGATCCACACCCGACAGCAGCGTGCTGGTGGCGGCATTGGCCGAGTGGCATCCGGGCCACGACGAATCCCGCGCAGCGTTGGCGGGTGTGGACGTGATCATCGCTCACGTGATCGTCGAGACCTACAGCGTTCTCACCCGACTTCCCGCTCCGCATCGCATCGCGCCGCGGGACGCAGCAGCGGTCGTAGGAGTCCTGCCCTGGGACGTCGTCAGACTTCCCCCGAGCGAACACACAGCGCTCGTGGCCGGCGCAGGCCGTCTCGCCATCAGTGGCGGCGCCGTCTACGACGCACTGATCGCCTTCACCGCTAAGAATCACGGTCTCACTGTTCTGACGCGCGATCGCCGATCGCGCAGAACATACGACTTGATCGGGGCTGGGGTGCGGGTCCTGGGCGATGGATGATCTGCACACTGCACCCAAGATGCCGATGGCTCGTTCTGTCCTTAATGTCGGGCTATGGATTCCCCCGCCGTTGGCGGCACCTCGGGGTTGCGGTGGGACGACGCGGTGGCGTCCGCGGCCGTGTCGGCGGCGACTCGAGACCACCGCCCTATGACGCGGTGGCGTGACCATCCCCGTTGGTCGAGGAGGAGCGCAGCGAC
>JAUNTP010000067.1 GCA_030538585.1 Mobilicoccus sp. | reverse complement strand
TCCGCGACGCGAGGGGGAGCGCGGCGGATTCCGCGGCCGGGACGACCGCCGCGGCGATGACCGTCGAGCGCCCAGGCGCGACGACCGGGTTCGGGACGACCGAGGCCGTGACGAGCGCGACGACCGTCCGATGCGGGGTCCGCGGCGCATCGATCGCCGCGATGAAGCGCCGCGCATCGAGCTGGAGATCCCCGAGGACGTCACCGGGTTGGAGATCGACCGTGCCGTCAAGGCCGAGCTGCGCACGCTGAGCAAGGAGAACGCGCAGGGCGTCGGGGCGCACCTCATTATGGTGGCGCGGCTGATCGACGAGGACATCGAGCTGGCCAAGGCCCACGCCGACGCGGCCGTGCGGCGCGCGGGTCGGGTGCCGTCGGTGCGTGAGGCCCGCGGGCTTGTCGCGTACACCGAGGGTGACTGGAACGTGGCCCTCTCGGAGTTCCGCACTGCGCGGCGACTCTCGGGATCGGACCACCTGCTCCCGTACCTCGTCGACTGCGAGCGCGCCCTGGGCCGCACCGAAAAGGCCCTCGAACTGGCGCGGTCGCGTGAGGTGGCCGGTCTCCCGGCTGCCGAGCGGGTCGAGATCGCGATCGTCGTCTCGGGTATCCGCCGTGACCTGGGACAGCACGAGGCTGCCCTGACCGAGCTCGAAGGGGCGCACCTCGTGCCCGGCCGATCGGAGGTCTGGGCACCCCGCCTGTACTACGCCTACGCCGACGCGCTCATGGACCTCGGCCGCACCGAGGAGGCGCGCCGCTGGTTCCAGGCTGCCGCCGACGTCGACACCGACCTGCAGACCGACGCGTGGGAACGGCTCGACGAGCTGGACGGCACCGTCATGGTCGACCTCATGGACGACGTCGACGAGGACGACACCGCATCGGACGAGACAGCCGAAAACGACGCCGTTGAGGCCCACATCGGTGAGAACGACGCCGCCGAGGTCGGCGCCGACGACGAGGGCAGCGACCAGGGCGCTTCCGTCGACACTGACACCGTCGATGATGGCCGGGCGAATGTCCGACCGAACGAGAGCGTCTCCGAGTCGAGCGTCAAAGGCACGTCGCAGCCCGCGACCGAACACGGCGTGCGATTCGTCTCGGGTCGCCCCGACCCCGTCACGGCGGACGACGGCGACGAGGGTGACGACGGCGAGTCGGCGAGCCGGTCGTGACGATGCTCGCCGCCTCCTATCGGGGGATCGTGTGCGACCTCGACGGGGTCGTCTACACGGGCCCGGCCGCGGTGCCGTGGGCGGTCGAGGCCTTGACGGCAGTGCGTGGAGCGGGTGTCGGCATCATCTACGCCACCAACAACGCGTCGCGACGCCCGGAGACGGTCGCGGATCACCTCCGCGAACTCGGGGTGGAGCTCGATCTCGAGGACGTGCTGACGAGCGCCATGGCCGGTGCTGCGGAACTGGCCGAGCTGATCGAGCCGGGCAGCGTCGTCCTCGCGGTCGGCGGTGAGGGCGTCGTCGCGGCGCTGCAGGAGCAGGGGTTCACCCCCATCCGCACCGCCGACGTGGGCGAACACACCCCGGTCGCTGTGCTCCAGGGCTTCGGCCGCGACGTGGCCTGGACCGACCTCGCCGAGGCCGGCTACGCCATCAACGCGGGAGCCCGATGGGTCGTCACCAACCCCGACCTCACGGTGCCGACGGATCGGGGCATCGCCATCGGTAACGGCAGCATCGCGGGTGCCCTGCGCCACGCCGTCGACGTCGACCCCGTCATCGTGGGCAAGCCGTATCCGCCCCTGTACCAGCGGTGCGCGGGCCGGCTCGGGTGCGCGCCGGAGCAGACTCTCGCGGTGGGTGACCGTCTCGACACCGACATCGAGGGCGCCAACCGCACGGGGATGGACAGTCTGTGCGTCCTCACCGGCGTGAGTGGGCCGCTCGACCTCATCCTTGCCGACGAGCTGCGATCCCCGACGCACGTTGCCGTCGATCTGCGGGCCTTGCTGGAGCCGTACGTCGCCGCTGAGGTCGTCCACGACGCGGGGACGGTCACCGCCACGTGCAGCGAGGCGCGCGTGGTCATGACGGCGGACCATGTCGAGCTCTCCGAGGGCGGGGCTGGCTCGGAGCGGCTTCGAGCGCTCGTTGCGGCCGGACGGGCGATCCTCGCCGCAGATCGGCCGCTGCCGGCGCTCGACGCGGCGCACGACTGGATCAGGAGCGCCTCATGACACCGCCCGGCCCCACCCCCAGCGCCCCCGTGCCGGCCCCTCCGCCGCAGGCGCAGGGTGGCCGCGACCTTGCTGACGTGATCCGCGCGTTGGAGGACACTGATCCGGGAGACCTCGACGCCACCCTCGCCGCCGCGGACGAGGCCCACAGCGCCCTGCGCGCCCGCTTGGGGCAGGCGGGAGGGCCGTGAGCCCTGTACGTCTCGACGTCCATCTCGTGGAGGCGGGGCTGGCCCGGTCGAGGGGGCAGGCCCGCGACCTCATCGCGCAAGGGTCGGTGACGATCGACGGGCGCGTCGCATCGCGGCCGGCCACCCCGGTGCCCGAGGGCGCGGCCGTCGTGCTGAGCGAGGACGACGCCTCCCGCTGGGTGGGGCGCGCCGCCCTCAAACTCGTGGCGGCCACCGAGCTGTTCCCCGAGTTCGCCGCTGCGGTCGACGGGGCACGCTGCCTCGACGTCGGCGCCTCCACCGGCGGTTTCACCCAGGTGCTGCTCGAACACGGCGCCGCCCACGTCATCGCCCTCGACGTGGGGCACGACCAGCTCGCGCCCGCCGTCCGTGATGACCCGCGGGTGGAGGAGCGCTCCGGGGTCAACATCCGCAACGTCGGTCCGGATGCGATCACCCCGGTGGACATCCTCGTGGGCGACCTCAGCTTCATCTCCCTCACCCTGGTCGCCGATATCCTCCGCTCACTGCTCGCCCCGGACGGCCAGGCGGTGCTGCTCGTCAAGCCACAGTTCGAGGTAGGACGCGCCCGCCTCGGCAAGTCCGGTGTCGTCCGCAAGGCCGCCGACCGTCGCGACGCCCTCCTCGCCACCACCGCGGCGCTGCACGAGGCGGGACTTCCGCCCACTGACCTGCGGGCCTGCCCCACCGTAGGCTCGACGGGTAACCAGGAGTACCTACTGTGGTCGGGAGGCCCCACGGTGATGACGCGCGACGAGATCCTCCAGCGCGCAGACGAGCTGACGCAGGAGGAGCCATGACCCGGCGCGTGCTGCTGTTCGCTCGTCCGGGGCGCGCCGACCTGCAGCACGCCATGGGCGTCGTCGCCGAGATGCTGCACGACGTGGGGATCCAGCCGGTCGTTTCCCCGCTGGGCGGAGACCCGGCATCCCTGCGCGGCCACGTCGAGGAGGCCGACCGCGAGCGACCCGCCCTGGGCTGCGAGCTCGTGTGCGTTCTCGGTGGTGACGGCACGATCCTGCGCGCCGCTGAGGTGGCGCGGCACACCGACACCCCGCTGCTCGGCGTCAACTTCGGACATGTCGGGTTTCTCGCCGAGGCCGAACAGGAGGACCTGGCGGGCACGGTGGCCCGCATCGCCGCCGCCGACTACACCGTCGAGGACCGCATGTCCCTGGACGTCGTCGTCTACGAGGGATCGCGCGTCATCTCCCGCAGTTGGGCTCTCAATGAGGTGACCGTCGAGAAGGCCGAGCGGGAGCGGATGCTCGAGCTCACCGTGGAGGTCGACGACCGTCCCCTCTCGACGTGGGGGTGCGACGGGATCATCGTCTCGACGCCGAGCGGGTCGACGGCCTACGCGTTCTCCGCCGGCGGGCCGATCGTGTGGCCGGACACCCAGGCCATGCTCATCGTGCCGATCTCGGCGCATGCCCTCTTCGCGCGTCCTCTCGTCGTCGGCCCGCAGACGCGTGTCGCCGTCGAACTCGTCTCCCAGTCGATGGGCCGCGGCGTCATGTGGTGCGATGGGGCGCGCCCGCTCGACCTGCCCGACGGGGCCCGCATCGAGGTGTCCCGAGGGGAACGCCCGGTGCGGTTGGCGCGGCTGACCGACGCCCCCTTCGCCGACCGGCTCGTCGAGAAGTTCCACCTCCCCGTCGCCGGATGGCGGGGCCAGAAGCGGTCGTCGTGACCCCGAGTCGTCGTGGGATGTTCATCGACAGCCTGATCGTGGGGAGTAGCGTCCTGCTCCTGAGGCGGAGATGGGCAAGGGGGCGTCATGGCGACGATGCAGGTGGAGTCGGTGCCGGTGCGGCGATCTCACGGGGCGATGGTGCGCCCGGTGGGAGCCTTCGTGCTCACGCTCGTGGCGGTGGGGATCGAACGCGTCGGCAACCTCCTGATGAACCTCGACTGGTGGGCGGCGCGCGGCGTCAGCTCGAACGAGGCCGAAGGCTGGGAGACGCTCGGCCTTTTCATGTTCTTGATCGGCAGCCCGCTGGTCCTGTGGTCGCTCGTGGCACTGGTCTTGGGCCTGCACGGGACGTGGGAGCGACGCCATGAGGTCGGCGGCCTCGTGCGCTCGCCCGGCTTGTACGTGTGCGTGGCTGCCGGGACTATCCTGCTGCTGATCTACCCGCCGCTCTTCGTCGCCTTCGTGACCGGCTGACAGCCGCACCGCCCGCGCGTTGTCGGTCTCGGTCCGTAGGCTGCCCTCATGTTGAGGAGTCTGCGCCTGCGCCGCCTGGGTGTCATCGACGACGCCGTGCTCGAGCTCGCGCCCGGCCTCAATGTGCTCACCGGCGAGACCGGTGCCGGCAAGACGATGGTCGTCTCCGGGTTGGGGTTGCTGCTCGGGTCGCGCGCCGACCCCTCGCTGGTCCGGACGGGCGCGAGAGACGCCGTCGTCGAAGGCGTCTGTGAGCTGCCGCCCGCTCACCCCGCCGTGCATCGCGCCGAGGAGGCCGGTGGTGAGTTCGACGACGGTGAACTCGTTCTGGCGCGCACCGTCGCCGCCCAGGGCCGCTCGCGGGCCCATGTCGGCGGACGCACGGCCCCGGTGGGGGTCCTCGCCGAGCTGGGGGAGCTGCTCGTCGTCGTCCACGGCCAGGCCGATCAGTGGCGGCTGCGCAGCCCGGAGGAGCACCGGGTCATGCTCGACGACTCCGACCCGGCCATCGCCCCGCTCAAGGCCGCCTACCGGGAGGCCTACGTCGAGTACACCCAGGCCCGCGACGAGCTGGTGCGGTTGCGTGACCTCGACGCGCGGCGCACGAGCGAGGCCGACGCGTTGCGGGCCGGTCTCGCCGAGCTGGAGCGCCTCGACCCTCAACCCGGGGAGGACGTCGCTCTCGCGTCGGAGTCGCTGCGCCTCGCGCACGTCGACGGTTTGCGCACCGCCGCGGGCACCGCGCAGGTGGCCCTCGTGGGGGAGGAGACCTTCGGCGACGGGGCACCTGCCGTCGGTGATCTGCTCGCCCAGGCGCGCGCGGCCCTCGGTGGGGCGGGGGTGCACGACGAGGAGCTGGCCTCTTACGACGCCCGGCTGGCGGAGGTCGCCACGCTCGTCTCGGAGTGCGCCGCCGACCTGTCGTCCTACCTGTCCGGTCTCGATGCCGACCCGCAGCGCCTCGCCGAGGTCGAGGACCGCCGCGCCCAGCTCACCCGCCTCACCCGCGCCTACGGCGACTCGGTCGACGAGGCTCTGGCCTGGGGGCAGCGGGCCGCCGCACGCCTCGATGAACTCGAGAACGCCCACGAACGCGCCGCCGGGCTGGAGAGCCGCGTCGTCGAGCTGCTCACCGAGCTGCGGTCGGCCGCCCAGCGCCTCACCCGCGCCCGCACCGCCGCAGCAGGGGCCTTGGCGACGGCTGTCACCGCCGAACTCGCCCACCTCGCGATGGGCAAGGCCCACATCGAGGTCGTCGTCGAGCCGCGGACCAGCGGACCCATCCCGGCGGCTGATGGTGACAGCGATGAGCGCCACCCGCCGCTGGGCACGAGCGGCGCCGACGACGTCGACATCCGGATGGCCTCCGGGCCGGGCCTGCCGCTGCGCACGGTCGCCAAGGCCGCCTCGGGCGGTGAGCTCTCCCGCGTCATGCTCGCCCTCGAGGTCGTCATCGCCGGGGCCGGCGGGTCGGGGGTGCCGACGTTCGTGTTCGACGAGGTCGACGCCGGCATCGGCGGCAAGGCGGCGCTCGCGGTCGGGGCGCGGCTCGCGGCGCTGGCGCGGGGCGCGCAGGTCGTCGTCGTCACCCACCTCGCGCAGGTCGCTGCCTACGCCGACAACCACCTCGTCGTGCACAAGACCGACGACGGGCACGTCACCGAGAGCGGTGTCGCCGTCGTCGAGGGTGAGGAGCGGGTGCGCGAGATCGCCCGCATGATGGCGGGGGTCGACGACACCGACGCCGCTCTCGACCACGCCCGCGAACTCCTGCGCACGGCGGGCCACGGCGCCAGGTAGCATCAAAGCCCGTGGTCGCTACCAAACACATCTTCGTGACCGGAGGCGTCGCCTCATCACTCGGGAAGGGCCTCACGGCCTCCAGCCTCGGATTCCTGCTCCGCTCGCGCGGCTTGCGCGTGACGATGCAGAAGCTCGACCCCTACCTCAACGTCGACCCGGGAACGATGAACCCGTTCCAGCACGGTGAGGTGTTCGTCACCGACGACGGCGCCGAGACCGACCTCGACATCGGACATTACGAACGGTTCCTGGACGTGCCGCTCACCGCCCAGGCCAACGTGACGACCGGGCAGGTGTACAGCCGCGTCATCGCTGCGGAGCGGCGCGGGGAGTACCTCGGTGACACCGTGCAGGTCATCCCGCACATCACCAACGAGATCAAGGCCCGGATGCGTGAGCAGTCCGTCGCCGAGCCGGGCGCGCAGGTGCCGGACGTCATCATCACCGAGATCGGCGGCACGGTCGGTGACATCGAGTCGCTGCCGTTCCTCGAAGCAGCGCGGCAGGTGCGGCACGACCTCGGGCGGGACAACACGTTCTTTCTGCACGTCTCGCTCGTGCCGTATCTGGCGCCGAGCGGGGAGCTCAAGACCAAGCCGACGCAGCATTCGGTGGCGGCGCTGCGGCAGGTCGGCATCCAGCCCGACGCGATCGTCCTGCGCGCCGACCGCGAGATCCCCGAGAGCATGAAGCGCAAGATCGCGCTCGCCTGCGACGTGGACCTCGAGGGCACGATCGCGTGTACCGATGCTCCGAGCATCTACGACATTCCCAAGGTCATCCACGGCGAGGGCCTCGACGCCTATGTCGTGCGGCGCCTGTCGCTGTCGTTCCGCGATGTCGACTGGAGCGACTGGGACCGCTTGCTGCGCCGGGTACACGAACCGGCGCACGACGTGGAAATCGCGCTGGTCGGCAAGTACATCGACCTGCCCGACGCCTACCTCTCGGTCACCGAGGCGCTGCGGGCGGGCGGGTTCGACCAGGACGCGAAGGTGCGTGTGCGATGGGTCGCCTCCGATGAGTGCGACACCCCTGCCGGGGCACGGCGCGCGCTGGGTGGCGTCGACGGCATCCTCGTGCCGGGCGGATTCGGGGTCCGCGGCATCGAGGGCAAGCTCGGCGCGCTCAGGTGGGCGCGGGAGAACCGGGTGCCGACCTTGGGCATCTGTCTGGGGATGCAGTGCATGGTCATCGAGTACGCGCGCACCGTCGCGGGCATCGAGGGGGCGTCGTCGTCGGAGTTCGACCCCGACGGGCCCGCCCCGGTGATCGCGACGATGGCGGAGCAGAAGGCGCTCGTCGCCGGTGAGGGTGACTTGGGCGGCACGATGCGCCTGGGCAGCTACCCGGCGGTGCTCGCGGAGGGGTCGGTCGTGGCGGAGACGTACGGCGACACGCAGACCTCCGAGCGTCACCGGCACCGCTATGAGGTCAACAACGATTACCGTGAACAGCTCACGGCCGCAGGGCTGCTCATGAGCGGCACGTCGCCCGACGGCACCTTGGTCGAGTTCGTCGAGCTGCCGGCAGACGTGCACCCGTACTACGTGTCGACGCAGGCGCACCCGGAGTTCCGCTCGCGGCCGCACCGGGCGCACCCGCTGTTCTCGGGGCTGGTCGCTGCAGCGTTGACGCACCGGAGAGGATCTGCATGAGTCTGGACGCGCCCCGCCTGCGTGGTGTCGACCTCGTCGACGAGTACGCCCCCCGACCGGTGCGCGCGTCGCGCACCGTGTACGAGGGGATGGTGTGGGACGTGCAGCGGGACACGGTCGACCTGGGGGAGGCCGTGGTCGATCGGGAGTACATCGCTCACCCGGGGGCTGTCGCGATCGTGGCGTTGCGTGCCGCCCCGGAGGCGGCGGGGCACTATCAGGTGCTCCTCATCAAGCAGTACCGCCACCCGATCGGTGCGGTGGAGTGGGAGATTCCCGCGGGTCTGCTGGACGTCGAGGGTGAGTCGCTGGTGGCGGCGGCTCAGCGTGAACTGGCGGAGGAGGCCGATCTGCGGGCGGGCCAGTGGGACACGCTCGTCGACATCCGCACCTCGCCGGGGGCGCTGTCGGAGTCGATCCGGATCTTCGTCGCGCGCGAGCTGGATGACGTCCCGGCCGACGACCGTCACGTTCGTGAGGCCGAGGAGGCGGGCATGACCCGCGCCTGGGTCGACCTCGACGAGGCGTACTCCGCGGTCCTGGCCGGGCGCGTCAGCAACGTCTCTGCCGTGGTCGGCATCCTGGCCGCCTACGGCGCCAAACGTGTCGGCTGGGTCACCCTCCGAGCCCCCGACGCCCCGGGTGCCCTCGACGGGTGACCGTGCGAACCGGCCTATGACCTGGTGTCATGCGTTCTCGCATGAGAATATGCAGTCATGCCACGGACGATTCAGATTCGCGATGTCGACGATGAGGTGTACGACGCACTCGCGCGCCGTGCCGCAGACGTCGGCGTGTCCGTCCCCGAGCTTCTTCGCAAAGAGGCGGAACGTCTGGCCGCTCGACCCAGCGTCGAGGACTGGCTGAATCGAACGCGCCGTCGCTCGGGCAAGGTCACCCGACGTGACACGCTGGAGGGCCTGGATGAGTTGCGGGGACCGTGGCCGACGTGATCGTCGTTGATGCGTCCTGCTTGTACGAGGTACTCGTCGACTCGGACCGCGCCGAAATGATCCGCGCGCGCCTGGCCGGTGAATCCGATCAGGCAGCGCCTCACGTCCTCGACATCGAGGTCTTCTCGCTGATTCGACGTGATCGCCTGTCGGGGCACCTTGATGAGACGGCAGCGAGGTTGGCTGTCGAGGACCTGCGGAGCTGGCCGGGTGAACGGTATGGACACCGGGCCTTACTCGCGCGCGCCTGGGACCTACGACACACCGTCCGGGGCTGGGACGCGGCCTACGTCGCGCTCGCCGAAGTGCTCGGTGCCACCCTGTTGACGCTCGATCAGCGACTCGCGAACGCCACCGGGCCCACTTGCATCATCGAGGTGCCCGCCTGAGCGACCAGCGTTGGCGCATCCGACGGCGCTGCCCCCGGGGTCGGTCAGGTCACGGCTGGTGCTTATGGTGCAGAAGGGGGGGCTGTTGGGCCGGAACAACTTTCGAAGACCCGGCCATGATGACATCCTGCGCAGATGGCGAGCTCTAGTCGTCAGAGATTGCTCATGCGGCAACGAGCTCCATCCCCCCGAACTCATCAGGGAGGTCACCCCTCCAACGGCGCCGCTGCCCGCGCCTCTAGCTCAGAATTCACCTCACGACATCCCGCCTGTGCCGCAGACATCGAGGCCTCGCGCGGACACGACCTCTCTCGGCTCGAAACCGCCTGCGGCGGACAGCTCCCGGGCTAGACGCGCCCATACGAGGAAGAAGCCGAGGGAACGTGCGTGGTCCTTGCAGGAAGTTGCGGCCGAGGGAGGAGTTACCGTGAAAGTCTGCTCGCCTCCAGCGTCGTGCCGCCGCACCTGGTGGAGAAGTACAAGCAGATGGGCGCACCGGGGGTACGCGCCCGCGTGCCGACACCGGAAGGAGCTGGCGACGAGCAGGGTTTCTCCACTTCCGAGACTGAGGTCGCCGTCGCCTCACGGCATCCAGAAGCCGCCACTCATGCTAATGAGGCAAAGACACCGCTGCTCCGGGCCGGGGGCACCCTGGACCGCGCCGAGGTCGTGGCAATCCGTCACCGGCTCCACACCAACCCACCCGTGGGGCACGGCGAGGCTGTAAGGACCACCCGGGCACACACGATGTACTGGATCTCGCCAGCAGCTCAGGCCGAGATGACCGGGATCCTAGGTCCGAGCCAGCCTCCCCTGGGAATGAGTCTGCCGGCTGGTCTCCTGCTGTTTACGCACTCCGTCGATGCCGCCGGTCACCCAGGAAGGGGCAGCGTACGCGGGGTGAGCTGGGCCTACCAGGAACCCCACCTGATGCAAGTACACCGCTGGCACGACACGGCCGACGGCGGGGCGCTGTTCCATGACGTCTCTTGTCGGGTCGACCTCACGGAACCTTGGCCGGTTCTGCTCGGCGGGCCCGGTGAGGCGATCGCGCTGCTGGCTCGGTGCTGGGAGTTGATTCACCATCGGTACGAGAACACAGATGATGAGTCGGCACCGGACCCACCTACGCGCGCCCCACGGCGCCAGAACAGCCCGTCTGCATCGGCGCGGCGCGACCACACTGGCGAGGTGCTGTTCCGCAAGCTGGTGATCGCGTCCCGGTCGAGGCAGGAGATCCAGCGTGTAGACGTGAAATTGCCGGTAGAGGGTGTGCGGCATGTGCGGTCCCATCAAGTCCGCCCCCACTCGCGGCGTCGGCCCGGAGAGCTCGTTGCCTCGATCCCGGTCGCCAAGCACTCCCGCGGCGGATCGAAAATCACAACGGGCGATGACCGCAAGGATCGCGAGGGACCGGTGACGGTCTACCTAGTTGAGCCGGGCACGGGCTGATGGCCTGAGCCGGAATGCGATCGGGGGTCAAGCTGCTCGGCGCGCCGTGCGGGGGGTGCGCATGACGGCCAGGCCCACGATCGTGAAGATGGCGCCGCCGATGAGCCAGTAGGCCGGGCCCTCGCCGAAGCCGAACGCATGCGCGAGGATCATCGTGCCGAGGTGGACGCCGCCATGAACGCCGACCGCCGCCCACATCGACCCCGTGCGCAGCACGAGCGCACCCGCGAGCAAGGCGAATCCGAACGGGACCGCCAAGTACATGACGTGTTCCAGGGCGTTCTGCTGGCCGCCTTCGGAGGGCAGGTGCATGAGAGCGAACAACCCGGCAGAGATCAGGACCGCGACCTCGGCGCGCGTGCGCAACGTCTGCAGCAGGTAGCCCCGCCAGAGGTACTCCTCCGGAAACGCCTGAAGGACGAACCCCTGCGACACGCCCAGCAAGAGTGCGAGCCACAGTGGGCCATCGGTCGGGTCGGGAGCACGGAGCTGGCCCGCCAAGCCCAGCGGAACGGCCACGACGAGCACGATGACCGTCGCGATCACCGTGCCCAGCAGGAACAGCGGAACCGTCCGCGCGTTCACCCCTAGCCCCGTCTCCCGCAACGGCCGACGGTCGATGAACCGCATACACAGCCACACGAGCAGAACCGCGACCACCGCGCACATGACATGCATCGGCAGCGTCACCGCGGCACCGACCACGGGATCAGTGATGCCGCGGGTGAAGTCCACGAAGCCTGGGATGAGGATGAAGATGAATGGCGAGAACGCCATCACCACCATCATCACCGGGACGAGGAGAACCCGAACGACAGCGGGAAAACGGCGAGACGGCAGCTCCGGACGATCCTCCGGACCGAGGCGAACCTCGTCGCGGGCGCCCATCGGGCGCGTGGTGGTCATGAAGCAGATTCTGCCGAGCGACAGTTCAGCTCACCCGGGCCCGCGGGCATGACCTGGCTCACATGCCGGTGGCCGATCCTCAGGCCGACCCGGCAACCCGGCCGATGCGCTCGACGATGTCGGTGAGCACCGGCAGGGGAGTGGCGAAGTTGAGCCGCACATAGCCCTTGCCCGCCTCGCCGAGCGCCGGGCCCGGCGTGAGCATCAGCCCGGCCTCCTTGCGCAGTGCCAGGGCCGGGTTGTCACCGAGCTGCGGCAGATGCAACAGCGCCAGGTAGGTGCCCTCAGGACGCACATAGTGGGCACCCGGCAGGTGCTCGCTGGTGAGGTCCGCGAGGGCGCGGGCGTTGCGGTCGAGGTAGCCGAGAACGGCCCCGAGCCAGGGCTCACCCTCGTCGTAGGCCGCGACCGCGGCGATGTACCCGGGCCGCGAGGCACCGTCCTCGACCGCGCCACACCGCGTCGCCCACCGCTCGCGGTGCTCGGGGTTGGTGATGATCGCCTGCGCACACTTGAGACCCGGCAGGTTGAAGCCCTTGCTGGCCGACGTCGCCGTGATGGTGTGCGCCGCCGTGCGCTCATCCAGCGTCGAGTACGGCACGTGCCGATGCCCCTCGTACACGATCGGGGCGTGGATCTCATCCGAGAACACCAGGCCACCCTTGGCCTCCACGACGTCGGCGACGCTGCGCATCTCCTCCTCCGCCAGCACCTGGCCGAGAGGGTTCACCGGGTTGCACAGGACGAGGACGTGACCGCCCGCGTCGAACGCCGCAGCGAGACCGTCGAGGTCGAACCGCCACCGGTCCTCGCCCTCCTCCCGCAGCATCGGCACCTGGATGACCTCACGGTCGTACGTGCCGGGCAGGGTGAGGAACGGCATGTACGCCGGCGTCGGCAGAATGATGGGGCTGCCCGGGCGGCTGTAGTGCGCGATCATCGCGCCCAGCACCGCGAGCACGTCAGGGGCCGGACGCACCCACTCGGGGTCGACCTCCCAGCCGTAGCGACGCTGCGCGAACTCGGTGTAGGCGCGCGCCAGCTCGGCCTTGTCGCGGGTGAGGGTGTACCCGAAGGCTCCCGACGCGACGTGCTCGTGCAGGGCCGCCGTGATCGGCTCGGCGATGCCGAAGTCCATCTCGGCGATCCAGGCACCGATGAGATCGGGGAACCGCTCCCATTTGGCGCCCCCAGTCGCTCGCAAGTCCTCGACAGTGAGCGCGTCGATACGGTCGGTGAACGAGTGGAGATCCATGAGGGTCATCCTCGCGCATCGATGAGGGTCACCGTGACGTGGGCGACGCTCAGCGCGGCATGGCCGGGCGCGAACGTCCGGCCAGCAGGATGCCGGTCGCGATGATGGCCGCCCCGACGAGGTGGAAGGGGGCGAGCGCCTCCCCGAGCACGATGAACGCGAGGGCAGCGCCGAACACCGGCAGCAGGTGCAGGTACTGCCCGGCGCGGGCAGCGCCCATGAGGCCGACGCCCCGGTTCCAACAGAAGTAGCTGACGATGCTCGGCACGATGCCGACGTAGAGCACCGCCCAGAATGCCCCCGCGGTGGCGGGCACCCGCTGCCCGCTGGCGAACTCCACGGCCGCCATCGGGGCGAGGATCGCCGTTCCGATGCCGAAGGTGGCGAGCAGGATCGAGAGCGGATGCACCTTCGGCGCCAACCGCAGCAGCGCCGTGTAGAGGGAGTAGGAGAGGACGGCCGCGAGGAACCACCACTCACCGCCGCCCACGGCCACGCCTGCAGAGAACACCTGTCCGCGCGACACGATGACCCACACGCCCACCAGTGAGACGAGGATCCCGACGACCTGGCCCACCCGAGGGCGTTCCCGAAACAGCAGCGCCGTGAACGCGAGGATGAACAGCGGCCCGACCGACTGCAGCAGCAGGCCGGTCACCGCAGGGGTGGATCCGAGACCGATGTACACGAGCGTGTTGAACACGACGACGCCGGTGACGGCGAGCGCCACGATGAGCGGCGCGTGGCGGCGCAGAGTCGGGGCGTCCCGGCGCAGGTGCGCCAGCCCGAACGGGAGCAGGAGCAGCGCCGCGAGCAGCCAGCGCAAGAACGCGAGCTGGATCGGTGGCACCGTGTCGCCGACGAGGCGCCCGACGATGAAGTTGCCCGACCAGCCGAGCACCGCGATGCACAGGAGCAGTTGCGGCGCGGCACCGAGACGGTCGAGCAGGGATGAGCGCGGCACAGAACCTCCGTCGGGGCATCGGGGTCGTGGCAGCGTATCGCCAGGGCAGTCTCCTGGGGCCTCACAGGAAGTGCCCAGGTGTCGTCGACGCGGGTTGTCGGTGCCGGCGGGCACACTGGCGGCCATGAGGTTGGAGAACATCGTCATCGACGCCGCCGATCCCCGCACGCTCGGCGCGTTCTGGCGCGACGCCGTCGGCGCACGCACGCTCACGTGGGAGCCCGACCTCGTCGAGGTGCGCGTCGAGCTGGACGGGTTCTTCTACGACCTGTGCCTGCCGCGGGTCGACGACATCGACAACACCTCCCCGCGCGCCCACGTCGACCTCGGCGGCGGCACCGGGCAGAGTCAGCTCGTCGACCGATTGCTCATGCTGGGCGCCACCACGCTCGACATCGGTCAGGGGGACGTCGAGTGGGACGTCCTCGCCGACCCCGAGGGCAACCCCCTGTGCGTGCTCGAATACCGGCCTGAGTACGAGGGCGCCGGGCCGGTCGCCGGCATCCCCATCGACTGCGTCGACCCGGACGTCGACCAGCGGTTCTGGGCCGAGCTCATCGGGTGGGAGGAGTGCGCGGGCAAGGTCCCCTCGCTACGGCACCCGAGCGGACGCGGGTTCCGCCTCGAGTTCTGCCCGGAGTTCGCGCCCAAGGCCCGCAAGAACCACCTGCACCTCGACGTGCGCCCCGAGACCAGCACGCTGCCCGAGGCGGTGGCGCGCGCCTGCGACCTCGGCGCACGTCAGGTCGACCTCGGCTACGGCGAGCTGCCCTGGGTGACGATGGCAGACCCCTCGGGCAACGAGTTCTGCATCCTCCCGCCGGAGTCCCACGCCTGAGCCGCCGAAATGCGGTCGAAGGGGCCGCCGCCGGTTCCGTACCATGGTGCGGGGCCCCGACCTGGGGTTCACCCACCGTCAAGCATCCCGCACCGTCTATGCGGGGGCGAGAAAGGACCATCGTGCTGCGCACCCACCCGGCCGGAACGCTCACCACCGAGCACGTCGGATCGACCGTCACCCTCACCGGATGGGTCGCGAGCCGCCGCGATCACGGCGGTGTCGAGTTCATCGACCTGCGCGACGCGAGCGGTCAGGTGCAGTGTGTGGCCCGCGACCAGGTCCTCGCCGAGGGCGCGAACGGTCTGCGCAACGAGTTCTGCGTGCGGATGACCGGCGAGGTCGCCGCCCGCACCCCCGAGAACGTCAACCCCGACCTGCCCACCGGCGAGATCGAGGTCAACCTCACCGACATCGAGGTCCTCTCCGAGGCGGCGCCGCTGCCGTTCCAGATCGACGAGCGCACCACCGTCGGTGAAGAGGCCCGCCTCAAGCATCGCTACCTCGACCTGCGTCGCCCCGGCGCCCAGAACGCTGGCCACGCGATCCGGTTGCGTTCCAAGGTGAGCGCCGCCGCGCGCCGCGTGCTCGAGGCCCGCGACTTCGTCGAGATCGAGACGCCCACCCTCACCCGTTCCACGCCTGAGGGTGCCCGCGACTTCCTCGTGCCCGCGCGTCTGTCGCCCGGCTCCTGGTACGCGCTCCCGCAGAGCCCGCAGCTGTTCAAGCAGCTCCTCATGGTGGCCGGCATGGAGCGCTACTACCAGATCGCGCGCTGCTACCGCGACGAGGACTTCCGCGCCGACCGGCAGCCCGAGTTCACCCAGCTCGACATCGAGATGAGCTTCGTCGACCAGGACGACGTCATCGAACTCGGCGAGGCGCTCGCGAAGGAGATCTGGGGCCTCATCGGGGTCTCGCTGGAGGCGCCGTTCCCGCGGATGACGTACGCCGAGGCGATGCGCCGCTACGGCTCGGACAAGCCCGACCTGCGCTTCGGCGTCGAGCTCGTCGAGTGCACCGAGCTGTTCGCCGACACGAGCTTCCGCGTGTTCCAGGCGCCCTACGTCGGTGCCGTGGTCATGCCGGGTGGCGGCAGCCAGCCGCGCCGCCAGTTCGACGCGTGGCAGGAGTGGGCCAAGCAGCGCGGTGCCAAGGGCCTGGCCTACATCACCGTGGGGGAGGACGGCACGCTCGCCGGGCCCGTCGCCAAGAACCTGTCGGAGGCCGAACTCGCGGCGCTGCCGCAGCACACGGGCGCGAAGCCGGGTGACTGCATCTTCTTCGCTGCCGGCCCGGCCAAGTCCTCGCGTGCGCTGCTCGGTGCCGCGCGTCAGGAGATCGCGCAGCGCTGCGGCCTCATCGACGAGAACGCGTGGAGCTTCCTCTGGGTCGTCGACGCGCCCCTGTTCGAGCCGGCCGACGACGCGACCGCCGCCGGTGACGTCGCCGTCGGCTCCGG
>JAUNTP010000313.1 GCA_030538585.1 Mobilicoccus sp. | reverse complement strand
CGAGGACTCGTCGAACCACTGCCGAGGACTCGCTCCTGCCATCTTCACAGTCTCCCGACAGGCTCAGGCCATCGACTTCATAGTCCGGCCCGGCTGAATGGTGATCACGGAAGAACACCGAAAGGAAACGGACATGAACACCATCCAGAAGATCGGCCTCACCATTGGCACCGGCGCCCTCGCTCTCGGCGGGGTCGCGGGCATCGCCACTCTCGCCAACGCGGCCGACCCGACCGCCTCCCCCACCACCCCAGCTGCCAGCTCGGACGCCCCCGGCACCACCTCGGACGCCCGCGGCGACCGCGGTGACCACGGTGGACGCGAGGGTCGCGGCGGCCCCGGTGGCAAGGGCGGCATGATGCGTGGTGCGGACGCCGCGGCTCTCGCTGAGAAGCTCGGCGTCGACGAGGCCAAGGTCACCGAGGCGCTGAAGACCGCTCACGATGCCCTCCACGCAGCGCGCGACGCCGCGTCGGACAGCACGACGAAGCCCGACCCCGCCGAGCGCAAGGCCCAGCTGGCGACGGAGCTCGCCAAGGCTCTGGGCATCGATGAGGCCAAGGTCACCGAGGCGCTCACCACACTCGAAACCGAGCGCAACGCCGAACGTGCGACTCAGCTGCAGACCCGTCTCGATCAGGCGGTCACCGACGGAACGCTCACCCAGGCCGAAGCCGACGCCGTCAAGAAGGCCGTCGAGGCCGGCGTGATCGGCGGCGGCCCGGGTGGACCCGGCGGACGCCGCTGACCCAACCCGCTAGGCCTGCGTGTCTGGCCGGATGTCGATTCGCCATCCGGTCAGGCGCGCGGCCAAACGGGCGTTCTGCCCTTCACGCCCGATCGCCAGACTGAGCTGGTAGTCGGGCACGACCGCGCGAGCAGCCTTGGCGAACTGGTCGGTCACGGTCACCGACGACACCTTGGCCGGGCTGAGCGCCTCCGCGACGAACTTGGCGCCGTCCTCCGACCAGTCGATGATGTCGATCTTCTCGCCGTTCAGCTCGTTCATCACCGCCCGGACGCGCTGGCCCATCGGCCCGATGCACGCGCCCTTGGCCGAGATGTTCGGGTCGTGGCTGACCACGGCGATCTTCGTGCGGAACCCGGCCTCGCGCGCGACAGCCTTGATCTCGACCACACCGGACGCGATCTCCGGCGCCTCCAGCTTGAACAGGCGCTGCACCAGATTGGGGTGCGTACGCGAGACCACCACCTGCGGGCCCTTCGGCTCGCGGCGGACGGCCACCACGTACACCCTCAGCCGCTGGCCGTGGGCGTAGGTTTCGTTCGGCACCTGCTCGGCCTGCGGCATGATCGCCTCGAGCGGGCCCAGGTCGACGCGCACCGTACGCGAGTCGCGATCGGCCTGCACGACACCGGTGACGATGTCGCCCTCCTTCGCGGAGAAGTGACCGAACTTCTGCTCGTCCTCGGCCTCCCGCAGACGCTGGAAGATCACCTGTCGTGCCGTCGCGGCGGCGACGCGTCCGAAGCCTTCGGGCGTGTCTTCGAACCAACCGACGATGTCGCCGTCCTCGGTGGTCTCGGGGGCCAGCACGGCGAACCGTCCCGTCTTCGTGTCGAGTTCGACTTTCGCGCCCTCGGTATGGCCGGGCACCTTCTCGTACGCGTTGAGAAGGGCCTCCTCCATCGCCGACACGAGCACATCCATCGGAATGTCCTTGTCGCGCTCCAGGGCGCGCAGGGCTGTCATGTCGATGTCCATGTCACTCCTCGTCGGTGGCGTCGTCGCCGTCCACGGCCGAGTCCTTGCGGAGCTCGGCCTGCACGACAGCCTTGGTGATGTCTGCGAGTTCGACGCGACGGGCGGTGCCGTCGACGTCCAGATCGACTCCCGACTCATCGACGCCGGTGATGCGCCCCGTCACGGACTCCTCCGCCAACGTCAGCGCCACGAGACGCCCGCGGTTGCGGCGGTAGTGCTTGGCCTCGGTCAGCGGGCGGCTCACGCCGCGGCTCGACACCTCGAGCACGTAGGGGGCCGTGCCCGTGGCGTCCGACTCGTCGAGGGCCGCTGACAGCGCGCGGGTGGCGTCGGCGATCTCGTCGAGCGACGGGCCGCGGCCCTCGGGCCCCTCGCCGTCGAGGTAGACCCGCAACACGCTTCG
>JAUNTP010000312.1 GCA_030538585.1 Mobilicoccus sp. | reverse complement strand
TTCGGGGCGTGACGCGCTGGTGGGCAGGACGCGGAAGACGCCGGTGTCGAGGTCGTCCTTCTCGACGAACTGCACGACGATGGGGCCGCTCGCGATGTACCCCTGCGATTCGGCGTGTTCTTGCGCGGAGGCGATGAACTCGGTGCGGAGAAAGTCGTCGTAGTCGCGGAGGCGGTCGTGGTCGCTGGGCGCGAGTTCGACGGTGAACACGTTGGGCACGATGGTGCGGCCCTGGCTGACGACGGCGGCGCGGTCGTCCATGGCGCGGCGGATGGCCGAGCTGATCTCGACGGGCTGCACCTCCGCTTTGAACGCGCGCGCGAAGGCGCCGTTGACGACGCGTTCGAGCGTCTGCTCGACTCGATCGAAGAGCCCCATCTGTTCATCCCCTCCTCCACGAACTCACTTCCAGGGTATAGGCCCTGCAGGTGAGCAGTCGTCAGCCGAGCCGGTCAGCGGGTCAGAACCCCACCCAACGACGTTGGTCGAGGAGGAGCGAAGCGACGTCTCGAGACCACCTGCCACCAACGGAATAGCAGTCCAACCCAGGCCCAGACGAGCCCCCCGATCACCCACCATCACGTGCGAGCAACTGCTTGAGCACAGACGAGTAAGCCGCCCGAGCGACCACAGCAACGACAGGGTCGGCGAGCCGAGGCACCCCCAGCAGTCGGATCTCCTGCGTCCACGTGAGGTGCGAGCCGCGCGAACTGCCTTCGACGGTGGCGTCGATGTTCCCGTGGACGACGCGTCCGCTCTTGTCGACGTGGGCGTGGCCGGGGGTCTCGCCCGTGGGCGCGTCGAACCGTCTGACGGTCATGACGTCGTCGACGGCGAGGGGGCCGAGGCCGGTGCGGGCGATGAACGTCGACCCGGGTCGCAACTGCCCTCCGCCGGTGCCGTCGCCGCGGAGGCGGGTGAGGGGGATGACGCGGCTGTGGGCGTCGAGGTTCCAGATGCGGCGCCACGCCTCATCGGGTGGGCAGGTGGCGTCGAGGTCGACGGTGAACGTGGCCATAGGGCAGTCTCACCCGGCTGGTGTCACGGCGCCTATCGGGAGGCGGCCGGGTACGGAGGGTCAGGGGTGAATCAGCAACTGCCGTCGCACAATGTGACCTAGATCACTTCAACAGACGGTGATGAATCTGGTTGCACCGCAGCGTGATTCACGGACGCCAAACACGCTCGCTTCGGCCGCCAATCCCGTTGCACGAGAGCACGATTCGCCTTGTCAGTGCCTCTGATGCAGACAGGCGTTCGATAGAATGAGGCATGACCACGGCACCCACCCTCGCTCCCGGCGCTTCTGCCGGTGAGGTTGCTGTCGCGCAGCTCAACGCCGCGCGGGAGCTGATCGCTGCCGCGGGCAGCGATCCGGTGGCGTTCAGCTCCCGCGAGCTCGCGGACGTGGCGATCGCCGCCGCCGGGGTCATCGCAGCCGCCGAGGCAGCCCGGGCGGCGGTAGTCATGGACGCCTCGGTGCGGGGCGTCATCGGGTCCTCGGATCACCCGCGCACGAACCGGTGGGTCGAGGAGTCCTGTCGCGAAGCCGGGGTGCCCGTGACGAGCGCGATGGCCAAGCAGTTGCACGACATCACCGCCACCTGCGTCGGGTTCGACGTGAAAGTGCTGCGTGATGCCGTGACCAGCGGGCGCCTCAGCGTCGAGGCTGCCGCGACCGTGGCCGGGATCTACCGCCGGCTCCGCACCAAGACCTCCGGCGCGAACTGGGACGAACTCGCCGAAACCCTGATCGCGTGGATGGCGACCGGCCCCTCCAAGAAAGACCAGGCCCGCCTCGAAGACCAGATCGTCGGCCAGTACGGCCACGGCGATGAACCCCTCGATGAGGAACACGCCAGCGCCTACACCCGCCGCGGCGTCGGTCACTTCCGCACCACCCGTGACGGGATGCGCACCGCCACGGTGAAACTCGACCCGGCCAGCGAAGAAGTGTTCTCCTCGGCGCTGCACGCGCTGTCCAAGCCGCAAACCGACGAGCACGGCATCCCCGATGCGCGCACCGATGCTCAACGCCGTGCCGATGGCCTCACCACGATGGCCACTCTGGCCACGACGCAGCAGGCCGGAGCGCCCGGATCGGGCACCAAAGCCCGCGTCACCGTCACCATCAGCTACGGCGACCTGTTGCGCGACGT
>JAUNTP010000066.1 GCA_030538585.1 Mobilicoccus sp. | reverse complement strand
GTGCCGCGCGACGTCGCGGTCGTCGGTGTCACGTGGGACGACGGGACGGGCACCGGCGCCCGACCACAGATCCGGGTGCAGCGTGACGGTGCATGGGAGCCGTGGGCCGACGTCGATGTCGAGACCTGTGCGGGCTGCGGCACCGGTGAGGTGCGGGCGGGGACCGAACCGGTCGTCCTCACCGGCGCCACCCGCGTCGAGGCCCGGATCCTCTCCACCGGCGGGTCCGCGGCGCGAGCGCCCCGCTTGTCCGTCATCGACGGCACGGCCGTGGTCGAGGGCGACGGCACCGCCGCTGCCGCACCCGCCCGCACGGCCGCGACGACGACCGCCGGCTCCGTCGGATTCAACGCCGGCGCGGCCGCCGCGGTCCGACCCGTGCCGGCAGGCCTGCCCGGCCCGCGCATCTCGATGCCCGCCAAGCGGGCTGCCTGGCGCGCCACCGAGAACCGCGTCACCGCGAGGGTGCCGCGCCTCGCCCCCCGCGGCGTCGTCGTCCACCACACCGCGGGCACCAACGACTACACCCGCGCGCAGGTGCCGGCCATCCTCCGCGGCATCCAGCGCTTCCACTCCCAGAGCCGGGGATGGAGCGACATCGGCTACAACGCCCTCGTCGACCGCTTCGGCGGCGTGTGGGAGGGCCGCCGCGGCGGCATCGGGATCCCGCACCGCGGCGCCCACGCCCAGGGCGTCAACGACCTCTACCTCGGCGTCGCCTACATCGGCGACACCACCCGCAGCCCCGCCACCCCGGTGGCGTTCGACACGATGACCGACCTCATCGCCTGGACCTCCGCCCGCTACGGGTTCGACCTCACCGGCACCTTCTGGAGCCGCGGCGTCAACCGCCCCGTCATGATCGGTCACGGCCAGGTCAACCGCACCTCCTGCCCCGGCACCGACCTGCGCAACCGCCTCCCGCAGATGCGTACCGCCGCCCAGGAGCAGGCCCAGCAGTACCTGCGCATCAGCCGCGAGAACGCCGGACGGGGATGAGCAACGAGGACGACCGCACTACGCTGACGACCATGAGCGAGCAGGCGCTGGCACGAGCACAGGAGAAGATGTCGGAGGCCGGGGTCCACCGGACCGCGATCGACGTCTTCAGCCACTACTTCGGCGAGTTGGCCGGCGGGGCCACCGGGGTGATCCGCGAGGACGACATCACCCCCCTGACGGACCCGCCGCATCTCGACGACGTCGAGGTCGACGACGAGCAAGCGCGGGAGGCTCTCGGCCGCACCGTGCTCATCAAGCTCAATGGCGGGCTCGGCACCTCGATGGGCATGGCGAAGGCCAAGTCGCTGCTGCCGGTCCGCGACGGCAAGAGCTTCCTCGACCTCATCGTCGAGCAGGTGCTCGCGGTACGGGAGCAGCACGGGGTGCGGATGCCGTTGCTGCTCATGAACAGCTTCAACACTCAGGACGACACCCTCGCGGCGCTCGAGGCCTACCCCGAGCTGGCCGTCGACGGGTTGCCGCTGGACTTCCTGCAGAGCCAGGAACCGAAGCTGCGCACCGACGATCTCACCCCCGTGGAGTGGCCGGAGGATCCGCGGCTCGAGTGGTGTCCGCCCGGGCATGGCGACTTGTACCCGTCGCTGTACGGCACCGGTATCCTCGACACGCTCATCGACGCCGGCTTCCGGTACGCCTCGGTGAGCAACTCCGACAACCTCGGCGCGGGCCCGGATGCGCGGCTGGCCGGCTGGTTCGCGGCGTCCGGCGCCCCCTACGCGGCCGAGGTGTGTCGTCGCACCGCCATGGACCGCAAGGGCGGACACCTCGCGGTGCGTACCTCCGACGAGCAGCTCATCCTGCGTGAGAGCGCGCAGACGGCCCCGGAGGAGATGGACTACTTCACCGACGAGCACCGGCACGCGTTCTTCCACACGAACAACCTGTGGTTCGACCTCGTCGCGGTCCGCGACGTGCTGCGTGAGCGCGAGGGCGTGCTCGGGTTGCCGTTGATCCGCAACGTCAAGACGGTCGATCCGAAGCGGTCGGACTCCCCCGAGGTGTTCCAGATCGAATCGGCGATGGGCGCGGCCATCGAGGTGTTCGAGGGAGCGCAGGCGATCTGCGTGCCGCGCACCCGGTTCCTCCCCGTCAAGACGACGAACGAGTTGCTGCTGCTCCGCTCCGACGCCTACGAGGTGGGCACCGACGGGCGGCTGGAGTTGCAGGTCGAAAAGGCGCCGACGATCTCGCTGGACTCCCACTACAAGAAGATCGACGACTTCGAGCAGCGCTTCCCGCATGGCGCCCCGTCGCTGCGCGGCGCCCGCACGCTCAGCGTCGAGGGTGACTGGACGTTCGGCGCCGATGTCGTCATCGACGGCGACGCGACCCTCGACGACGTCGGCGAGCCGCGCACCATCGCCGACGGGACGACGCTCTGAGTCACGCCGGAGGCGAGATCACCATCCGGCCCGCCCGCGGCCGCCGGTACCTGCTCGGTGCCGGTGTCGCGGGCGTCGCCGTGCTGGTGCTCGTCGTCGCCGGGAGCAACGTGTGGGTCGAGCGGGCCTCGCGCGGAGGGATCTACTCCGTGGAGGACGTGCCGGTCAACGAGGTCGCGCTCGTGCTCGGGGCGGGGGTGTACGCCGACGGCACCCCGCAACCCTTCCTCGCGGCACGACTCGACCTGGCGGCGGAGCTGCTGCGTCGGGGCAAGGTGACGCGGCTGCTGCTCACCGGCGACGGGCAGAGCGACACGCACGACGAACCCGCGGCGATGCGCACCTACCTGCTGGCGCTCGGCGTGCCCGACGAGGTGCTCATGCTCGACCCCGACGGCGTCGACACCTACGCGTCGTGCGTGCAGGCGTCGCGGATGGGCCTCTCGCACGCGACGCTCGTCAGCCAGACCTACCACCTCCCCCGCGCTCTGGCGCTGTGCCGGGCCGTGGGCATCGACGCGGTAGCTGTCGGGGAGGAGACGATGCGCGAGAAGGCGCCGTCGGTGTGGGCGAGCGGGCAGTCCCGCGAGATCCCCGCCGCCGTGAAGGCCGCCTGGAACGCCCTCCCCCCCCCACCCGCCGAGGTGCCTCGCGGGCGACGATGACGACGGCCTACCGTGGGGGGCGACTCCGTCGATGAGAGGACAGCCGCGATGACCCGCCGACGCACCTTCTGGGAGCAGCGCATCGAGGAGAACCCCGGCCACTCGGCCTGGTACATCCAGCGCTGGCGCACCATGCTCGACAACGGCGACGACATCGTCGGTGAAGCCCGTCTCATCGACGCCATGGCCCCCCGCGGCGCCCGCATCCTCGACGCCGGCTGCGGTCAGGGACGGGTCGGTGGCTACCTCGCCTCCTGCGGGCACACCGTCGTCGGCGTCGACGTCGACCCCGCCCTCGTCGACGAAGCGGCCCGCCAGTTTCCCGACGCCACCTGGCGGCAGGGCGACCTCGCCGAACTCGACCTGCCCGCCGTCGGCATCGACGAGCCGTTCGACCTCATCGTGTGCGCCGGGAACGTCGTCACCTTCGCCGCCACCGACACCCAGGTCGACATCCTGCGTCGCTTCGGACACCACCTCGCCCCCGGCGGGCGTGCCGTCGTCGGGTTCGGCGCCGGTCGCGGCTACGGGTTCGACCACTTCTTCGCCGATGTCGACCAGGCCGGTCTTACGGTCGACCTCCGCCTCGCCGGATGGGATCTGCGTCCCTACGACGAGAAGTCCGACTTTCTCGTCGCCGTCCTCAGCCGTCCCTGAAGCGGCGGTAGTGCGCCGAGATGATCGGCGCGAGCGCCAACACGAGCAGCAGTCGCACCACCTGTACCGCGAGGACGAGGGTGACATCACCGCCCGCGACGGTCGCGGTGACGAGCACCGCCCACAATCCACCCGGGGTAGTCGCGAGATAGGCGTCGAGGTGGCTCATGCCCATCGCGTCGGCGAACACGATGCCGATGCCGGCCGACAGGGCCACGACGACGACGATGCCCGCCGTCGCGAGCGGCAGCACGGCCGCGACTTGGCGCAGGCTGGCCCGCGTGAATCGCAAGCCCACCTGCATGCCGATGAGCGCGAACGCGAACGCTTCGAGCAGCGAGGGTAGGCCCAGGTCGTCACCGAGCGGGGCGAGGACGCCGGTGACGCTCGCCGCGGCGGCGACAGCCAACGGCAACAGCAGCGCCCCGGCGGGGAGGGGGACGACCCGGGCCATCGCCAACCCGACGCCGAGGCACACCGCCGAGAAGAAGAGGCTGCCGGCGGTCACGGACGTGACGGCGCTCGCGACACCCGCCACGACCCCGGTCAGGCCGGCCTGCGGCGACAGCAGCGGCACGTCAAACACGAACGTCGCGACGAGTGGCATGCCGACGATGATGAGCAGTACGCGCAGGTACTGCACCATCGCCACGACGCGGTCGTCGGCGCCGAGCTCGCCGGCGATGGCGGTCACCCCCGAAGCCCCGCCCGCGAGGAACGAGAAGGTCGCGGTCGCTCGCCCGACCCCCTGCAGCCGCAGCACCTGCCCGACGACGATGCTGACGACGACGGTGAGGACGACCGCGACGCTGACCGGGAGGGCATGCTCGGCGAACCGGGCGAGGGTCTGCGGGTCGATGATGCCGCCGATCGACACACCGAGCAGCCCCTGGGCGAGGACCGACAGCCGCTTCGGCAGCACGGGCGTGTCCACCGGCGACACGGCGAGGGCGAGAGATCCGAACAGTGCCCCGAACAGGATCGGGGACGGGGCGCCGACGGCCGCCAACAGCAGCGCCCCGACGGTCGCGACGAGGAGCACGGGCCACCACGGCGGGGATGCGGATCGCGTCGGACTCATCACCGCCACTCTCGCACCGCGGGTCGCGCGTCGCGCAGGGGGTGGCGTCAGAGAAGGTCGATGAGGGCTTTGGTCGTCTCGGCGGTGTCGGCGGCACCGCCGATGTCGGCGGTGCGGGGGCCGTCCTCAGCGAGCAGGCGCGTCATGGCCGCCATGATGTCCGCCGCGGCCTGGTCCTCACCGAGGTGGTCGAGCATGAGAGACGCCGTCCAGATCGCACCGAGCGGGTTGGCGATGCCCTGACCTGCGATGTCGGGGGCCGACCCGTGGACCGGCTCGAACATGGAGGGGTGCTCGCGTTCGGGGTTGACGTTGCCGCACGGCGCCATCCCGATCGAGCCCGCCACCCCGGCGGCGAGGTCGGAGAGGATGTCGCCGAACAGGTTGCTCGCGACGATGACGTCGTAGCGGCGTGGGTCGAGGACGATCTTCGCGGCGAGCGCGTCGATGTGTTCGCTCTCGAACGACACCGACGGCCGCTCGGCGCAGCGTTCCTCGACGATCTGATCCCAGAACGGCATGGTGTGCACGATGCCGTTGCTCTTGGTCGCGGAGGTGAGGAACCGGCCCCGCTCGTCGGCGAGATCGAGGGCGTAGTCGACGATGCGGGTGACGCCGCGGCGCGTGAACACCGACTGCTGCATCGCCATCTCCTGTTCGGTGCCGGCGTACATGCGGCCGCCGATCTGGCTGTACTCGCCCTCGACGTTCTCGCGGACGATGACGATGTCGGTGTCCGAGGCGTCACGAAGCGGCCCGGGCACGCCCTCGAACACGCGGATGGGGCGGAGGTTGACGTACTGGTCGAACTCGCGACGGATCGGGATGAGCAGGCCCCACAGCGAGACGTGGTCGGGGACACCGGGGTAGCCGACGGCGCCGAGGAAGATGGCGTCCTGGCCGCGGAGTTGCTCGATGCCGTCCTCGGGCATCATGGCGCCCTGCGTCGTGTACCTCTGGCACGACCAGTCGAACTCCGTGTAGTCGACGGAGAAGCCGTGACGGCCGCCGAGTGCGTCGATGACCTGGCAGGCGGCGGGGACGACCTCCTGGCCGATGCCGTCGCCGGGAATGAGCGCGATGCGGTGAGTCGTCATGCCCCCATCCTGACGCAGGAGCGTCCGCGGCGGGCGGGAGAGGGGGTCGCGGGAGCTGCCGTGGGGGCGCATGATGACCCCATGCGGATCATGGGACCCACGACGCTCGCCTCGATCGCCTCCTCGGTGCGTGACGGCGTCAGCGACATCGTCATCGACCTTCCCGCAGCGGTCGGTGACGTGCTCGACCTCATCTCGCGGGCGGGCGAACTCATGACGCGGGCGGAGGCACTCGTCACCGACGCGGAGGCCCTGCTGGCGCGGGGCACGGGGGTGGTGACGCACGCCGAGACGATGATCGACGACGGTGAGGCGATGCTCGATCGTGTCGCCGGGGTGCTCGCCGACGCCGAGCAGGCGGTGGCCGGGACGGCCGTGACGATCGCTGGAGCGCAGGACGTCACCCGTGAGGCAGCCGTCACCGTGGAGGCCGTCGAGGCGACCACGGCGGCGGCGCAAGGCCTCCTCGCCCGCGCCGAGGCGATGATCGAGCCGTTCGAACCGGTGGCGGCCAAGGCTGCGCCGGTGCTGGAGCGCCTCGTCGAGACGACCGACGACGCCGAGGTGGCGGCCCTGGTGCGCATGGTCGACAAGCTCCCGACGCTGGTCGACCACCTCGAGGAGGATCTCCTGCCGATGCTCGCTCAGTGGGAGCGCCTCGGGCCCGACGTGCACGACATCCTCGAGGACGTCGAGGAGATCATGGCGCAGGTGCAGAAGCTGACCAGTGCGTTCTCCGGGGTGCCCGGCGCCTCCTTGCTGCGTCGCCGTGGCGAGCGCAAGGAGGAGGAGGCGGAGGACGGCGACGACAGCGTCGGCGCTGCCGACAGCTCAGACGCCGCCGCACGCCCCTGACGGGTCAGCGGATGGTGTCCTGCGGGCCGTTGCTGATCGGGCCTGCGCTGAAGGAGCCGCCGCTCGGCAGGGCGTTCTCCGACGGCATGAGGATCCACGCGATCGGGTAGAGCACCAGCGGGCTGCCGGGCAGCACGACCAGGGCGATGAGGACGAGGATGCGCACCGGCATGACGTCGACGCCGAAGAGCTTGGCGAGGCCGGCGCAGACGCCGCCGAACCAGCGGCCGTCGTCGCTGCGGGTGATGCCGCGCTGGGCGAGGGCGGTGTGGATCGATTTCATGACGAGCCTTCCTTGGACAGGGACCGGGTTGTCGGTCCGTTCGCTTCGAGCATCGCGGTATCGGCGCGCCGGCGCCATCCGGTGGCGCCCTGAGCCGCCCCTGACTCGGCCCCGAGACGGGCGAGCCTCCTCTGGCAGAGTGGGGCCATGAGCGCTGTGAACCCGTGGCCGCAGACGAGCTGTCCCATCGTGGCGGCGCCGATGGCCGGGGGGTCCTCCGGGGTGGATCTGGTCGTCGCGGTCGGTGACGCGGGCGGGCTGGGGATGCTCGCCGCCGGATACAAGAGCGCCGCGGAGGTCCTCGACCAGATCGCGTCGGTGCGCGCGCGCACCGAGGCCGGTTTCGGGGTCAACGTGTTCGTTCCGGCCGACGAATCGTGCGCCCCGGAGCGGGTGCCCTCGGCCGAGGCCGACACGGGTGTGGCCGACGCCCAGGGGCGCGAGCGCGCCGACCGGGTGGCGGTCGAGTCCTACCGGGAGCTGCTCGCGGTGGAGGCCGAGCGGCGCGGGGTGTCTTTGCCCGCGCCCGATTGGCAGGACCGCGACCACTACGAGGACAAGATCGACGTCCTCGAAGCCGCCGCGCTGCCGTGCGTGTCGTTCACCTTCGGCTGCCCGAGCGGTGACGTCGTCGACCGGCTCCACGCCGTCGGGACGTCCGTGGCCGTCACGGTGACGACGACGCAGGAGGCCGAGGGGGCGGTGAAGCGGGGTGCCGACGCGCTCGTCGTCCAGGGGTTCGAGGCCGGGGGGCACCGCAGCACCCACCGCGTCACCGACGTGCCGAACGAGCTCGACCACCTCGCGCTGCTGCCGATGATCGCCCAGGCTGCTCCGGGTGTTCCGTTGCTCGCCGCCGGTGGGATCACGACCGCAGGCGACACCCGCCGCGCGCTGGGGGCGGGGGCGGTCGCCGTGGTGGCGGGCACGGCGTTCCTCCTCGCCGACGAGGCCGGCACGAGCGCGGCCCACCGCATGGGTCTGACGAACACGCGCCTGTCGCCCTGCGTGACGCGGGCGTTCTCCGGACGGCCCGCGCGGGGGCTGCGCAACGGGTTCGTCGACCGCTTCGACGCCTACGCGCCCGCCGTGTTCCCCGTCGTCGACCAGCTCACCAAGCCGCTGCGGGCCGCGGCGGCGCGAGAGGGCGACCTCGACGGGGTCTCCCTGTGGGCAGGAGCGGGCTGGCGCGCGGCGCGCGAGGCACCCGCCGCGGACATTCTCGCGGCGCTAGCGCCCTGACCCCTTCCCGTTGGTGGCCGAGCGAATCTCCCGGAGACAGCCCCCACCCGTTGGTCGAGGAGGAGCGAAGCGACGTCTCGAGACCATCGGCGACGCGCTCGTGCCACTCAGCGGCGCGGCGACCCGAACAGGCGCCTGTACTCGGCGCTCGCCTTGGGGTTCTGCATCTTGACGTCCCAGATCGAGTTCTTCATGTGCTGGTCGGGCACGTTGAAGTAGTTCTCCAGCACGAGGACGTCGTTGTTCGCCACGAAGAACTCGTACATCTTGCGGATGTAGAACGGGTTGTCGCCGTTGCCGTCGTAGGCGTGGGTGAGGCCCCATTCGGGGAACGACAGGCCCTTGCCGCGCTTGCGGGCGAAGTCGGCGACGTCCTGGATGCCGACGGAGTTGCGAGGCTTGAGCGACGCCCGCCACTGGCGATCGTTGGTGGCCTTGAGCACGTCCCAGTCGTAGGTGTCGCAGCCGATGAGGTCGACGACGTCGTCGCCGGGGTACAGGCGCGTGAGCGAGTCCAGACGGTGACGCTGACCGGGGAGCGGTGTGCCGCAGTTGATGTCGAAGTCGATGATGAGCTTCGGGTGCTCCTTCTTCATCACCTGCGCGACCCGGCGGAACGCGGCCCGGTAGTCGCCGGCGGTGCGGTAGGTCGTGCGGAACGACATCCAGTCGCCGTTGGCCTCCCACCCGATGCGGACGACGACAGGGCCACCCTTGTACTGAGTACGCAGGTCGCGGGCGATCCTGCGGAACGTCGCGTCCTGGCTACCGGCCGCAACGGCCTTGAGTTCGGCCGGTTTGGACGTCGACGGCAGCAGCGGCAGGCCGTACACGAGGGTGCCGCGGAACCCCTGGTAGGTCTGGATGTGCCAGTCGGACTCGCGCATCTGCTTCCACGTGCGTCGCTCGGGGAACGTGGGCGTAGCGTCGCTCGGTGTGCCGCGCCACGTGCCCCAGCGGGTCGCGTTGCGGGCGCTCATGTATTCGCCCGTCCACGCCCCGCTGTGCCAGGCGTGCCCCGAGCGCGGGGTGCCGAGGTACTTGCGGGCCATGGTGCCGGGCTTGCCCTTGGCGGGCACCGCCGACGGGTGGTCCATGACCCGCACCACCTGGGCGTTGCCGCCCGCGGGCGCGGCGGCAGCAGCCATCGGCGCAGCGACGGCACAGGTGGCCGCCAGCAGGACGGCGATCGAACGCTTCACAATCTTTCCCCTCACACCGGGCCCCCGTCCGCTTCGGCGGGCGAACCCCTTCGCGACCGCCCGGACCCCCCGGATGAGGGGGACCGTAGACGGTCTGAGTGGGCGGCGTCATGTCGGTGAGGGCGCGACCCGATCGGTCGTTCAGAACGCTCGACTCGAAAAGGGTTGCGGCGGTGGGGAGTCCGGCCGCTTGCGGTGGTTTGGCAGGCCGCCCAGCGGGAGTCGCACGTTCCGTCATATGAGATGGCGCCGAGCGTGGTCATGCGGAGTGCCATCCGGCCGCGTCTCGGCAGCGTGCACAGGATCTCGCGCGTCATCGTGCGGTAACTGCCGTGATCACGACGGTGCCCGCGCGATCATGCGCGCGAGCTTGCGGCTCAGTCGGCGGCGCTTCTGGCCGACTCGCTCCCGTGGGATACATCCCTGCCTCGCCGTCACCCAGATCGGTTCTACGCTCGATGGACTCGGCCCCGCACATCGGAGGGCCGAAGCGAGGGGGATTGACGTGTCGAAGACACGTGGAAGCGCGCGTGCCGTGGCGTTGAGCATCGTGCTGGGCGGCTTGGTCGCGACGCCGTTGACGGCTGCCGCCGACGACCTCGACGGTCCGCCCGTGGCGCCCGGATTCGAGCAGGTCGTCATCGCCGAGCGCCCACTCGCGGCACCGAACTCCCCTGCACCCAGCGCGAGCCCCACTGCGGCCGCGTCCCCCAGCACGACACCCGTGCGCGCTGCCCGATCGACGACGGCCGCGCAGCAGCGTGCCGCGCGCGTCGCCAAGGCCCGCGCTGCGGCCAGGGCTGCCGCCGCGAAGAAGGCCACAGCGCGGTGCACCCTCGCCACCAAGGTGGCGCAGATCAAGCGCACCAAGGCCGCTCGGACCGCCGCAGCGAAGATCTGCCAGGGCACGCGCCCCGCTGTCCGGCGCTGACGCACCGGCGGACACCCGCCGGTCGTGTCGTGGTCGGGGGCGCTACCGTCGGGGATACCCGCTCCCGGAGATCGCTCGGAGATCCTCGTGCCCCAGCTCACCCGCACCGCGCCCCACGAGCTCGACCTCGCCCCGCCCGCCGGGCTGCGCACCGACGCGACGACGCGGGCCGCCTACGCCAGTGACGCCTCGATCTACCGGCGCATCCCGGCCGCGGTCCTTGAACCGCGGCACCCGGCCGAGGTCGCCGACGCGGTGCGGTGGGCTCGCGCGCGGGGTCTTGCCGTCACCTCACGCGGCGGCGGCACGTCGGTGGCAGGGAACGCCATCGGCGAAGGCCTGGTCATCGACACGAGCCGCCACCTCACCGACATCACCATCGACCGTGCGTCGCAGACGGCGGTCGTCGGGCCGGGGGTTGTGTGTGACGCGCTGCGCGAGGCCGCGGCGCCGCACCTCACCTACGGCCCCGACCCTTCGACGCACTCGCGCTGCACGATCGGCGGGATGGTCGCCAACAACGCGTGCGGGTCGCACTCGGTCGCGTGGGGCACCTCCGCGGAGAACCTGCAGGCCCTCACGATGGTGCTCGCCGACGGGCGCGAGCTCACCGCCTACCGCGGCGGGTGCAGCGACCCGGCCATCGAGGCCGAGCTGCGCAGACTCGTCGAGGAGCACGAGGACCTCATCCGCACCGAGCTGGGGCGGTTTCCGCGGCAGGTGTCGGGGTACGGCCTGCACTACCTCCTCCCCGAGCACGGCTTCGACGTGGCCCGCGCCCTCGCCGGCAGCGAGGGGACGTGCGGGGTGTTCACCTCGCTCACGGTCTCCCTCGTGGAGGTGCCGCCCGCCACGGTGCTCGCGGTGCTCGGCTACGAGGACGCGTTCGCGGCCGCGGCCGACGCCGCCGCGTTGCGGCTGCCCGGGGTGCAGACCATCGAGGGCATGGGCGCCGACCTCATCGCGGCCCTGCGCACCCGCCCGGGGCAGGACACGGCCGGTGACACCCTGCCGCCCGGTGGCGCGTGGCTGTACTGCGAGGTGGCCGGCACTGATCAGAACGATGCCGTCCGCCACGCCGAAGCGCTGGTCGCCGGGTCGGCTGCCCCGGAGACGTCGCTCATCGTCACCGACCGTGACGAGACCCGCGCGCTGTGGCGCATCCGCGAGGCCGCGGCCGGCATCGCCACCCGTCGCGCCGACGGCGGCGAGGCGTGGCCGGGGTGGGAGGACTCCGCTGTTCCGCCCGAGCACCTCGCCGACTACCTGCGGGACCTGTACGCGCTCATGGCGGAGATGGGGCTCGCGGGCATCCCGTTCGGGCACTTCGGGGAGGGCTGCATCCACGTCCGGATCGACTTCGATCTCGGCAGCCACGAGGGCCTGACGAGCTACCGCGAGTTCATCACGCGGGCGGCCGATCTCGTGGCGCGCTACGGCGGGTCGGTGTCGGGAGAGCACGGCGACGGCCGGGCCCGCTCGGAGTTGCTCGACCGCATCTACTCGCCGCAGATGCTCGCGCTCTTCGCCCGGTTCAAGGCGATCTTCGACCCGGAGGACGCCCTCAACCCGGGCGTGCTCGTGCGCCCGGAGGCCATCGATGACCGGGTGCGCCCGGGGCCGGGCTTGCGCACGCACGTGACGATCCCGGTGCACGCGCTGGCGCGCGACGGTGGGGATTTCGCGTCGGCGGTCAACCGGTGCGTCGGGGTCGGCGCGTGCCGCTCGGACACCGGTGCGATGTGCCCGAGCTTTCAGGCGACCCGCGACGAGGTGCATTCGACCCGCGGTCGGGCCCGGGTCCTCGCCGAGATGTTGCGCGGTGAGCACCTCACCGATGGGTGGCGCAGCGAGGAGACGCTCGAAGCGCTGGACTTGTGTCTGTCGTGCAAGGCGTGCGCGACGGAGTGCCCGGTCAACGTCGACATGGCGACGTACAAGGCCGAGTTCCTCCACCACCACTACGCGGGTCGCCTACGGCCCCTGGCGCACTACTCGATGGGCTGGCTGCCGGTGCTCGCCGGTGCCGTGACGACCCTCGGGCTGGGGCGGACGGTCAACCGGCTCATGCGGATTCGCCCGCTGGAGAAGGCGGCGATGGCCGCGGCCGGGGTCGAGACGCGCCGCCGGATGATCAGCTTCGCCGAGCACCTGTCGTTCACGTCGTGGTTCTCGCGGCGGGCTCGGCGCGGCGAGGCGCCTGTTCTCCGCGCGGAAGCAACCGAGCGCCGAACGCTGGTGTTGTGGCCGGACACGTTCACCAACCACTTGTCGCCGCACGTCGGGGTCGCCGCCACGGAGGTGCTGGAGGCGCTCGGGTATGAGGTGATCGTGCCGAGCGGGCGAGTGTGCTGCGGCCTGACGTGGCATTCGACGGGGCAGCTCGACATGACGAAGGCGGCGCTGCGCCGCACCCTCGACGTGCTGGAGGAGCACCTGGCTGCGGGGCATCCGGTCGTCGGGTTGGAGCCGTCGTGCCTGGTCATGCTCAGCGAGGCGCACGAGCTGCTGCCGGATGATCCGCGCGCGCACCGGCTCGCCGAGCTGGTCACGTCGTTCGCCTCCGTCGTGGCGCCGCACACCGAGGGTGAGTGGCCGTTCGAGTCGGTGGATGCGAGCGCGGTGGCGCAGGTGCACTGTCACCAGCAGGCGAAGGGCAGTTACGACCCCGACCAGGCGGTGCTGCGCCGTCTGGGGGTGGACGTCGACGTCGTCGGCGGCGGCTGCTGCGGCCTGGCGGGCAACTTCGGTTTCGAGCCGGGCCACTACGAGGTGTCGCAGGCGTGCGCGGAGCGGGAGTTGTTCGGCAAGGTCGAGGCCACCGGCGAGGACGACCTCGTGCTCGCCGACGGCTTCTCCTGCCGCACCCAGATCGGCCAGGGCACGAACCGGGAAGGCCGCCACCTCGCAGAGATCCTCCGCGGCGCCTTGCGCCGCTGACCCCCTCGTTGGTCGATCTGGCGACAGTCCCTGCGCTCCTTCCTCGATCCAAGGAGGAGGATCGCACCCCCGCTGCCGGTCGAGGGGGAGCGCGCCCCCGTTGGTCGAGGAGGAGCGCAGCGACGTCTCGAGACCACCGCGCTTAGACGGATGGCCTTCCGCTGCTGTCACGGGTCAAGATGGTCTCGAGACGCTCGCTTCGCTCGCTCCTCGACCAACGCTGCGACGCTCACTGGCTGGGCGATACCCGCTCTCGGGAGGTGGCGTGTGTGAAGACTATGGGTGACGAGGAGTTCGCTCGTAACGTGCACGAGGCGAAGCGGCAGGCCGTCCCGGGTCCTGTGGTGATCACCGACCAAGGTGAGCCGTCGTTCGTGCTGCTCTCGGCCGCCGAGTACAGGCGACTGCGCGCGCGTGGCAGTAGCCTCGTCGAGCGCCTGAGCATGGAGGACGACGACATCGAGTTCGAGCCTGCCCGCCTCCTCCTGCGCACGCCCTGTGGCTATGGTCATGTAGGGGGATAGAACACCAGACCTGGCTCACGCGCTTCTGCGGTGGGTCGACGCCCGTCGGTCGAATCGGCTTGGCTGAAGTCAATCGACCCCCTCCCAAGCCTCTCTACGATGCTCACATGGGAGGGGCCTCTTCTTTCCGGGGATCCGTGTGAAGCCGAGACTGTCCTGGGACGAGCAGGTGGCTCTCATGGTCCGACGTGGTCTTGTCGTTACCGACGAGATGGAGTGCACACGATTCCTTTGCCGCAACGAACTACTACCGGTTCTCGTCAAGGCGGTTGTCCGCTCGAGGCGCGAACCCCAGGCTCCGGTAGATGCTCATGGCGGCGGCCGAGGTGCCCTCCCCGAATCGGAGACTGATGGAAGCATCGAGCGGTCGAATCAACGCCGAGGACCGACGTACGACAGTCCTCGCGTGGCCGAGCTGAAGGGTCAAGATATCTGAGGGCATGGCTGTTCCGTTCACGTGGTGTCGGCGGGGTCACAACGTCACTGACGGAACATGCCCACAACCTAGCAAGCGCGCGTTGGCGTGGTTTCTCGAGACGCTCGCGTCGCTCGCTGCACCCGAACGGGCGGCAGCGCGACTGGCGGGGAAGTGCGCCGGTGTGGGCCCCGAGAGGGGCCGGATCCCACACCGGCGTGCACCGCCGGTGACCGGCGCGATCACAGTTGTACAACCGTCCAGGACGACCCACCAAGTGGCGTCCGGGTCTCTGGGATGCATCGTGCCCACGACGACCGGCCCGCACTCACCCACGTGCGGTTAGCCTGCCTGCCGGGGGGTGAGGGAGTGGGGACGTACGGGCAGCCGTGGAGCGCAGCGGACCAGCGTGAGCTGCTGCGCGGCTTCGCCCTGGGCGTGGCGCCCTTGAGTCTGTGTCGACACCTCGGCCGGACTCCCGACGACGTGTGGCTGCGCGCCGCATTCCTCCTCGGTGACGACAGCCGCAAGACCGGGCCACCCGCCGACCTCGCCGCCGCGCTCGACGTCATCTGGTTGCGCTTGCGAGACGGCATCGGTCCGACCCCGATGACCGGCGACGGGGTCCTCACGCTCTGGCAAGACGCCACCGGCATCACCCTCACCCCGCGCCAGCGGGTCGCGTTCGAGGTCGACCCCACCACCGCCCGCCTCACCCGGCACCGTCGATACACGCTCCGAACGACGGCACACGAGCTCGTCGCCGACACCGGCATGCTCGACCTCGACGACTGGGACACCGCGTGCACGACCACTCCCCGTACCCCGGAGCCGCTCGGTCCTCGCCCCACCCCCGCCGCGGTGCGCACCCTGCTCGCCGCCACCCTGGACGACGTCGCCGATGACACCGACCGCGCCGAACTCCACGACCACCTCCTCGGTGGCGGCCACCCCAGCGGGGGGCATCGACGCGCCGTCCTCGACGTCGTCCGCGCCGCCGGCGCCCCCGGCCCCGCGGCGGATCTGCGCGACCACCTCCTCGACGCGACCCACGTCGCCGACCTCGCGCGCGCCCTCGGCGGTCGGCTCGCCCTCACCACCACCCTCGCCCTCTTCGGAGGCCGCGACGAAGCCGGCGCCCTCCGCCTCGCCGGCCGCAGCCTCTCCCCCTGGCGCACACCCCCCAACCTCGGACGCGGTGCCGTCGTCCGCTCCCGACTCACCTGAACGCCCGACGCGCTGACCGTTCCCAGCCGATCTCTTGACCTGAGCGCGACTCAGATTCGGCCACCTCCCGCCGACCATGGACGGGAGGTCCACCGACGCGAAGGCAGCCATGACGATCGACCGCCCCGACTCCGGGCTGCGCCGTAGCGCGCCGCCCGTCGGGCCGCTCACGTTCGACCTCCGGGAGCAGACCCTCGCCGACGCGCTCCGCCGCCACGTCCTCATTCGCGACGCGTGCCTGGCCCCGTCCGCGGCCATCGTCGACAAACTCGAATCACTCGAGCATGTTCTCGACGCCAGCGGTTCGGGGGGCATCCTGCGGGAGATCGAACGCGCCCGCTACGAGATCATCGACATGGGCTCCCTCCTGCGGGTGGAGCGGCGACGCCTCGTCGTGCTGGACCTGCTCACCGGCCTGCCTCACACCCGCTCCGACATGGGCTGGTCCCGCTCGCCCTCCGACCTCGTCACCGAGGCCGCCGCCGGCCTCGGATTCGGTCGCGGTGAGATCCGCCGCCTCACCCGTGCCGTCGTCGCCGCCCGCCGCGCCGCGCCCACCGTGTCGGTCGGCCCCTCACCCGCGCGCGCCCTCGCCGAGACGCTGCGCTCGGTGTCCACCTGCAGCGCGGGCACCGCCATCGCCTCCGCCGTGCTCCTGCTCAGCGGCGCCCCGGTCCCCGCCGCCTCACGTTGCGGCGCCGTCCTGGTCGACCCCGCCGGTGGCTCCGGCACCTACCTCGGCACGATCGTCGCCCGCCACGACCTGTCGGCGTTCATCGACGACCTCACCACCCTCGGCGTCGCCGCCGACATCGACCCGACCGTCCGCTCGTATGCGACGACGCTGCTCGCCGATCTCGCCACCGAGCTGAGTGGCGTGGACGTCCCCGACACCGAACGCCCCACCCTCGCC
>JAUNTP010000065.1 GCA_030538585.1 Mobilicoccus sp. | reverse complement strand
GGGTTGAGGTGCTCGGTGAACCGCTTGATCGTGCCGCCCTTGCCGGCGGCGTCGCGACCCTCGAACACGATGACGTGACGCGCGCCGACGTCCTGGCTCCAGTACTGGAACTTGAGCAACTCCACCTGCAGCAGGTACTTCTCGGAGTCGTACTGCTCGCGGGTCATGCGCTCGTCGTAGGGGTAACTCTCCCGCCACGTGTCGACGGCGCGCCCACCCGGGTCGATGAGGTCGGGGTCCGAGCCGTGCTCGTCACTGTGGACGGTGTACCCCTCCTCGCGCATCTTGTCGATGTGTTCGCGCAGGCCCATCTGCATGGGATGCTCCTTCCGGTCGGTCTCGAGCGACCGTCATCATGGCCGTCGTGGGTGAACAGGCGGCGACCCGCGCGTGAAACCGCCGCGCGCTGGTGGTGCGTTCATTCTGTCGCCCTGGTGCTCCGTGCGCGGCGTGAACGACCGACCCGCTCTTCTGCGTGAGGGGACGGCAGCCGATACCGTGTGTCGGTCATGAACTCTTCGCGCCGCGTCGTCTTCGTCCACGCCCACCCCGACGACGAGACCCTCGCGACAGGGGTGTCCGTCGCCGAGCACGTCCTGCTCGGCGACGACGTCACCGTGCTCACGTGCACCCTCGGGGACGAGGGCGAGATCATCCCGGCCGAACTCGCGCATCTCGCGGTCGAGGACCGGCTGGGGGCCTACCGGCGCGGGGAGCTGTGGGCGGCGCTCTACCGGCTCGGCGCGCGCAGCGTCCTCCTCGGCGACGAGGAGACCGACACTCCCGGCGAAGGCCCGACCCTGTTCCGGGACTCCGGGATGGCCGGCACGGAGGCCAACGCGACCGCCGGGGCTCTGGCCGCGGTGGAGGTGGAGGAGGTCACGGGTCGTCTCACGGCGGCGCTGGAGGCGCTCGACCCCGACATCGTCGTCACGTACGACGCGACCGGCGGCTACGGCCACCCCGACCACATCAGGGTCCACGAGGCGACGGTGGCCGCGACCGGACGCCTGGCCGACCCGCCCGCCCTCTACGCCGTCGTCACGCCCCGCGAGTGGATCACCCGCGACCGCTCCTGGGTCGAGGCGCACGTCCACGATCGGACCGTCATCGTCCCCGGGCTGCACGAGGAGCACGTCCCCTCGGCGGTCGACCTCGGCGTGGTGACGCACGTCGTCGAGGGCAGCCCGGCCGCGCTGGCTCGCCGCGACGCCGCTCTGGCTGAGCACCGCACCCAGGTGCGGGTGCGCGACGGCTGGTTCACGCTCAGCAACGACATCGCCCAACGACTGCCCCGCGCCGAGGCGTTCGTGCGCCTGACCCCCGGTACGGGCGAACAACACCCGGGACGCGACGAGCCCGGACCGTTGGAGGGCCGCGGATGAGCCCGGCGCAGGACGCGCGCAGCGGTCGCCCCGACGCCCCCACCCTGCGCTCGGTGATGTCGACGTTCGCCACCGGCGTCGCGGTGGTCTCCACCCGGAGCGACGAGCGCGACTACGCCGTCACGATGAACTCCCTCACCTCGGTGTCCCTCGACCCTCCGCTGGTCCTCATCAGCGTCGGCAACCGCTCGCGCTTCATGACGCCGCTGCGCGCAGCCGGCGTGTGGGGGGTGAGCATCCTGCCCGTCTCCGGGGCTGCCGTCGCCGCGGCGCTCGCCGTCCGCGGGGGAGCGGGGCCCGACCTGCTCGACAACATCCCGCACCGGGTCGGCGACACCGGGGTCGCGTTGCTCACCGACGCGCTCGCCACCCTCGAATGCCGCACCCGCGCCATCCACCCCGCCGGTGACCACGACCTCGTCATCGGCGACGTCGTCGCCACCTCCGCGCCGCTGACCACCTCGGTCACCGCGCTCGCCGGGCGCGACGAGGTCGACCCGCTGCTGTTCTACCGCGGCTCCTACGGCTCGTTCCGATGAGCGCGCCGCCGCCGATGAGTCCCAGGCAGAACGCGTGCCCTCCCCGGTGCCGCGATCGGCGACGCCACAGGCATACTGTTCTCACCCAACGCAACGGAGGACCGCTTCCATGACGTACGTCATCGCCCAGCCCTGCGTCGACCTCAAGGACAAGGCCTGCATCGAGGAATGTCCCGTCGACTGCATCTACGAGGGTGAGCGTTCGCTCTACATCCACCCCGACGAGTGCGTCGACTGCGGCGCGTGCGAGCCGGTGTGCCCCGTCGAGGCCATCTACTACGAGGACGACGTCCCGGCAGAGTGGGCCGACTACTACAAGGCCAACGTCGAGTTCTTCGACGACCTGGGAAGCCCCGGCGGCGCCGCGAAGATGGGCCTCATCAACAAGGACCACCCGATCATCGCCGCGCTGCCGCCGCAGAGCCACGACGAGTGAGCCGCCCGGCGAGCCGCGTGAGCGTGGACCTGCCGGACTTTCCCTGGGACTCTCTCGCCGGCGCCAAGGCGCGGGCGGGGGAGCACCCGGGCGGGATCGTCGACCTGTCGGTCGGCACCCCGGTCGACCCCACGCCCCAGGTCATCCGCGACGCGCTGGCGCAGGCCTCGGATGCGCACGGCTACCCGCAGACGTGGGGCACCCCCGACCTGCGTGAGGCCGTCGCGTCCTGGTTCGCACGGCGCCGCGGCGTGCCCGACCTCGACCCCGGCGGGGTGCTGCCCACCATCGGCAGCAAGGAGATGGTCGCTTGGCTGCCGACGCTGCTCGGCGCGCGCGGCTGCGTCGCGTTCCCGTCGGTGGCTTACCCCACCTATGACGTCGGCGCCCGTCTCGCGGGCGCGACGCCGAGGCCGGTCGCCGGCATCGAGGACTTCACCGACGGGCCCACCCCCGACGTGCTGTGGGTCAACAGCCCGAGCAACCCCACGGGCCGGGTGGCCGGTGTCGCGGAGCTGCGCGAGCTCGTCACCTGGGCCCGTGCGCACGAGGTCGTCGTCGCCTCCGACGAGTGCTACGCCGAGATCGACTGGCGCTCCACCGACGAGCGCGCAGAGCAGGCAGGTGCCGACGGGCCCACCGTCGTGCCGAGCATCCTCGACCCGCGCGTCTGCGACGGCGACCACACCGGTCTGCTCGTCTGTTATTCGCTCTCCAAGCAGAGCAACCTCGCGGGCTACCGGGCCGCGTTCGCCGCCGGGGACCCGCGCCTGGTCGGGCAGCTCCTCGAGGTCCGCAAGCACGCGGGCATGATGATGCCCTGGCCCGTTCAACGCGCCATGCTCGCGGCCCTCGGCGACGACGCGCACGTCGCCGACCAGGTCGAGATCTACCGCCGCCGACGCGATCAGCTGGTGCCCGCGATCGAGGCGGCTGGGGGTGAGATCTCTCACTCACGCGCCGGGCTCTACCTGTGGACGACCTTCGCTAGGGACTCTCGCGCGACCGTCGACGCGCTCGCCGAGCTCGGCATCCTCGTCGCCCCCGGCCATTTCTACGGTGAGCAGGGCGAGCGTCACGTGCGCATCGCGCTCACCGCCACCGACGAGCGCATCGCCGAGGCGGCGGGCCGGCTCCGACACGGGCCCCCGATCAGGGAACTGCGTTCGTGAGAGCCGCAGGTCACGACCAGATGAACAGGTCAAGACGCTGAGGCAGAAGGGAACCTGTAGCACCGTTCTCGCTTACCTTCATAGGTGAGCCACACGATGTCGCCGGCAACCGCCGGCCCGCCCCCGAGAGGACCCCCACTCGATGAGCACTTCTGCACAGCTGCGCGACGGCGAGACCACCCTCGATCTTTCGCTGGTCGAGTCCACCGAAGGCAACAGTGCTTACGACATCGGTGCGCTGCTCAAGGAGACCGGCAACACCACCTTCGACGTCGGCTTCGCCAACACCGCGGCCTGCCGCTCGGCGATCACCTACATCGACGGTGACGCGGGCATCCTGCGCTATCGCGGGTACCCCATCGAGCAGCTCGCCGAGCAGTCGACGTTCATGGAGACGAGCTACCTCGTGCTCTACGGGGAGCTGCCGACCGCGGCTCAGCTCGACGAGTTCGAGAACCGCATCACCCGCCAGACGCTGCTGGACGAGCGCATGCGCGACCTGTTCCGCTGCTTCCCGCGTCGCAGCCACCCCATGCCGGTGCTCTCGGCCGGCGTGATGGCGCTCTCGACCTTCCTGTCGGGCACGACGTCGGTGAGCGATGACGAGCAGATCGAGCGCGCCACTATCGCCCTCATCGCCAAGCTGCCCACCCTGGCGGCGTACGGCTACAAGAACTCGATGGGCCAGCCGTTCCTCTACCCCGACAACAGCCTCGGCTACGTCGAGAACTTCCTGCGCCTGAGCTTCGGGTTCCCCACGGAGCCGTACGAGATCGACCCGGCCATCGTGCGGGCCCTCGACACCCTGCTCATCCTCCACGCCGACCACGAGCAGAACTGCTCCACCTCCACGGTGCGTCTCGTCGGCTCCGCGCAGGCCAATCTGTACTCCTCGGTCGCCGCGGGCATCAACGCCCTCTCCGGCCCGCTGCACGGCGGCGCCAACCAGCAGGTCGTCGAGATGCTCACCCGCATCCGCGAGGCGGGCGGCGACGTCGACCAGTTCGTCGCCGACGTCAAGGACAAGAAGGACGGCGCGAAGCTCATGGGCTTCGGGCACCGCGTCTACAAGAACTACGACCCGCGCGCGGCCATCATCAAGACCCACGCCGACGAGATCCTCCGCGGCGGCGAGACCGAGAACGACGAACTCCTCGAGATCGCGCTCAAGCTGGAGGAGTACGCCCTCAACGACGAGTACTTCAAGGAGCGCAAGCTCTACCCGAACGTCGACTTCTACACCGGCCTCATCTACGAGGCCATGGGCTTCCCGGTCGACATGTTCACGGTGCTCTTCGCCCTCGGCCGCCTGCCGGGCTGGATCGCGCAGTGGCGCGAGATGAACGCCGACGCCGGCAAGATCGGCCGCCCCCGCCAGGTGTACATCGGCGAGGGCGAGCGGGCCTACGTACCGATGTCCGACCGCTGACGTGTAAGAAACACACGGTCTCAGCGGAAGTCGATCGTCACGCGCAGCGGGTCGACGTCGCCCTCGACCTGCTGCCACGTGCGGGAGGCGCCGGTGCGGCCGCGCTCCCAGCGGCGGTCGCCGACGCTCACAGCGTTTGCGCCCGAGCCCGCGGCGTGAGCGACGGCCCAGTGCGCGCCCGCCCAGGCCAGCTCGTGTGAGGCGAACGTGACGCTCACCCGGTCTGCGTCGACCTCCGGCGTGACGTCGAACTCGCGAGCCAGCTGATCGCCGACCGCGGCCGGGTCGCCCGCCTGTTCGGCGGGGGCGAGGGTGCAGGTGACCGCCTCGGGGGCCGCCCCCGTGAACGCCTGGGCGAGCAGCGCCGCTCGCTCCTCATGGGGCGCGTACGCCTCAGGGTGTCCGCTGCGCTGCACGTCTTGAGCCACCTCGGTGAGCGGCCGGGTCTCGTAGTCCGGAACGTCGACCAGCGTGGCGTAGAAGACGTAGCTCGCGTACACCGGGTCCTGGACCTGCTCAGGGGTGCCCCACCCCTGACTCGGGCGCTGCTGGAACAGCCCGAGGGAGTCGCGGTCGCCGTGGTCGAGGTTGCGCAGCTTCGACTCCTGGATCGCGGTCGCGAGCGCGATGGTCACCGCCCGCTCGCCGAGGCCCTCGCGCAGCCCGATCGCGGAGATCGTCGCCGTGTTGGCGGCTTGGTCAGGGGCCATGGAGTCACGCTCCCCGTCGACGAGCACGCGACAACTCTGCGGAGTGAGCGCAGGGACGACGTGCGCACCGACCCCGTAGATGCCCAGGCCCGCGCCGGCGAGCACGAGCGCCATGGTGGCCGCGATCGTGAAACCTCGCGACCCGCCGGTCGACCGCGCCTCAGTTGGCATGCAACTCCGAGTTGAGGGTGACGCCGTGCCCGTCGCGGGCCTTGGCGCGCACGGCCCCGCTCACGGAGTCGCGGATGAACAGCAGGCCGTTCTGCCCAGACAGCTCGGCGGCCTTGACGACCCGGCCGTCGTCGAGCGTCACCTTGGTACCGGCCGTCACGTAGAGACCCGCCTCGATGACGCAGTCGTCGCCGAGGGCGATGCCGAGCCCGGCCTCGGCGCCGAGCAGGCACCGCTTGCCGATGCGCACGCGCTCGGTGCCGCCGCCGGAGAGGGTGCCCATCGTGGAGGCGCCGCCGCCGATGTCGGAGCCGTCGTCGACGACGACGCCCTGGCTGATGCGGCCCTCCACCATGGAGTGCCCGAGGGTGCCGGCGTTGAAGTTGACGAACCCCTCGTGCATGACGGTGGTGCCCTCGGCGAGGTGGGCCCCGAGGCGCACGCGGTCGGCGTCGCCGATGCGCACCCCCGAGGGGAGGACGTAGTCGGTCATGCGGGGGAACTTGTCGACGGAGAACACCTGGACGCCGCCGTCGGCTTTGAGCCGGGCGCGGGTGGTCTCGAATCCGTCGACGGCGCACGGGCCGCGGTTGGTCCAGACGACGTTGGTGAGCTGCCCGAACAGCCCGTCGAGGTTGATCGAGTTGGGTTCGACCAGGCGGTGGGAGAGCAGGTGCAGGCGCAGGTAGGCATCCGGTGCCGAGACGGGCGCAGCGTCGAGGTCGACGGTGGTGAGCACCGCCTCGAGGCGGACGCCGCGCGCTTCGTCGGTGCCTTCGAGGGCGACGAGCTCGGCGGGAGCCTCGGCGGAGGCAGGCGCGTCGCCGAGCGCGGGTGAGGGGTACCAGGTGTCGAGGACGGCACCCGTCGTGGTCGTGGTGACAAGGCCCCATCCCCAGGCAGCGCGTGAAGTCATGCCCCACACGATAACGGTGAGCCGTTCGCCCGCTGAGCTACTGTCCGAGCATGAGTGCGCCTCGCCTGGATCTGTCCGTCGACGTCGTCGAGCTCACCGCGGCTCTGTGCGACATCGAGTCCGTCAGCGGCGACGAGGAGCGTCTCGCAGGCGCCGTCGAGGACGCCCTGCAGGAGTGCGCGCACCTGGAGGTCGTGCGCGACGGCAACACCGTCATCGCCCGCACTGATCTCGGCCGCGACGAGCGTGTCGTCCTCGCGGGTCACCTCGATACAGTGCCGCTCACGGCCGAGCCCAACCTGCCGACCCGCATGGTCGCGGGGCCGGACGGGCCGGAGCTGTGGGGACGGGGCACCGTCGACATGAAGGGCGGTGTCGCCGTGCAGCTCAAGCTGGCCCACGACCTCACCGAGCCGGTGCGCGACATCACCTTCATCTTCTACGACTGCGAGGAGGTGGACGCCGACCGCAACAGCCTCACCCGCCTCGCCCGCACCCGCCCGGAGATCTTCGAGGGCGACTTCGCGGTCCTGCTGGAGCCGACGCGCTCCCTCGTCGAGGGCGGCTGCAAGGGGACGCTGCGCGCCGAGGTCCGCACCCGCGGCGTCACCGCGCACTCCGGCCGACAGTGGATGGGCGAGAATGCCATTCACGCGGCCGCGCCCGTCCTCACTCGCCTGGCGGAGTACGAGCCACGCGAGGTCGACGTCGACGGGCTGCTCTACCGCGAGGGTCTGTCCGCGGTGGGCATCAGCGGCGGCATCGCCGGCAACGTCATTCCCGACGAGTGCACGGTCTCCGTCAACTACCGCTTCGCGCCCGACATCGACCTCGACGCGGCGATCGAACACGTCCGCGAGGTGTTCGACGGCTTCGAGGTCGAGATCACCGACGGCGCCGGCGGTGCGCGTCCCGGTCTCGACCGGCCGGCCGCGCAGGCGTTCGTCGAGGCCATCGGGGGCGAGGTCACTGCCAAGCAGGGGTGGACCGACGTCTCCCGCTTCTCCGGCATGGGGGTGCCCGCGGTCAACTTCGGCCCGGGCGACCCGCTGCTCGCCCACAAGGACGACGAGCAGTGCCCCGTGGGTCAGCTGCAGGACGCCGAGAAGGCGCTGCGGCGCTGGTTGTCCTGACCTACAGGCCCCTCGGACAGATAGGGCGCAGCTATATCGGGGATGGCGACAATCGATCGACGTCAGCTTTCGTCCGCGCCTGTGTTGATATAGGTTGCTTATGGCGGTTGGGGCCGATCGGCCCCGCCGAAGCTGCCCAGCGACACGACACGAGGAGCACGCACGCATGTCTCTGATGAACACCGAGATCCTCCCCTTCTCCACCACCGCCTTCAAGGACGGCGAGTTCGTCGAGGTCACCGACAACGACGTTCGCGGCAAGTGGGCGATCTTCTTCTTCTACCCGGCGGACTTCACCTTCGTGTGCCCGACCGAGCTCGGCGACCTCGCCGACCACTACGAGGAGCTCAAGGCCCTCGACGTCGAGGTGTTCTCGGTCTCCACCGACACCCACTTCGTGCACAAGGCCTGGGTCGACGCGTCCGAGACCATCGGCAAGATCAAGTACTACATGCTCGGTGACGCGAGCGGCGTCATCACCAACAACTTCCAGAACATGCGCCCCGGCGTCGGCCTCGCCGACCGGGCCACGTTCCTCATCGACCCCGACGGTGTCATCCAGTACATCGAGGTCACCGCCGAGGGCATCGGCCGCTCCACGGACGAGCTCATGCGCAAGGTCAAGGCCGCGCAGTACGTCCGCAACCACCCGGGCGAGGTCTGCCCCGCCAAGTGGGAGGAGGGCGAGGTCACCCTCAAGCCGGGCCTCGACCTCGTCGGCAAGATCTGAGTCGCGCTCCTTCTGCTCCACGCCCGGGGCGCCCTCGTGGTGCCCCGGGTGGCGCGGAGCCCGCCTGACCACCCCCACCTTGCGGTGCATCGTCATGGCCCCTGGTCGAGCCCGACCAGGCGCTTCGAGGATTCACCCCCACCCTCACGCCGGCCCCTTCGACCAGGGGGCCTCGCGACGCATACCCTCCGAAGGGACAGCCGATGCTCGACACCGACCTCACCACCCAGCTCAAGACGTACCTGGAGATGCTCCGCGTGCCGGTGGAGCTCGTCGCCACCCTCGACGACGGCGCCAAGAGCGCCGAGATGCGCGAGATGCTCGAGGACATCGCCGCCCAGTCCGACAAGGTCTCGGTACGCACCGACGGCACAGGCGAGCGCACGCCGTCCTTCGGGATCGCTCGCGCCGGTGAGGCCCCGCGCGTCGTCTTCGCCGGGTTGCCGCTCGGTCACGAGTTCACCTCGTTGGTGTTGGCGCTGCTGCACGTGGGTGGCCACCCGCCCAAGGAGGACGAGGCCGTTCTCGACGCCATCAAGGGCATCGACACCAAGCACCAGTTCGTCACCTACATGTCGCTGAGCTGCCAGAACTGCCCGACCGTGGTGCAGGCGCTCAACACGATGGCGGCGCTCAACCCCAACATCACCCACACCGCGGTCGAGGGCTCGCTCTTCCAGGACGAGATCGCCGAGAAGAACGTGCTCGCGGTGCCGACGATGTACCTCGACGGCGAGCTGTTCGGTCAGGGGCGCATGGACGCCCGCGAGATCGTCGGCAAGATCGATACCGGCGCCTCCGCGCGGGACGCCGAGCGCATGAGCGGCATGGACACCTTCGATGTCCTCGTCGTCGGCGGCGGCCCGGCCGGTGCGTCGGCAGCGATCTACGCCGCCCGCAAGGGGATCCGCACCGGGCTCGTCGCCGAGCGCTTCGGCGGTCAGGTGCTCGACACCATGGCCATCGAGAACCTCGTCTCCGTGCCCTACACCGAGGGCCCCAAGCTCGCCGCCAACCTCGAAGAGCACGTGCGCGCCTACGAGACCGAGCTCATGCAGGGCCAGCGGGCCTCCGCGCTGCGCGTCGCGGGCGAGGACGGGCTGCACCGCGTGCAGTTCGAGAACGGCGGCGAGCTGAGGGCCAAGAGCGTGGTCCTCGCCCCCGGGGCGCGCTGGCGCACGATGGGCGTGCCGGGTGAGGAAGAGTACCGCAACAAGGGCGTCACGTTCTGCCCGCACTGCGACGGGCCGCTGTTCAAGGGCAAGAGCGTCGCGGTCATCGGCGGCGGCAACTCCGGCGTGGAGGCCGCGATCGACCTGGCCGGCATCGTCGGCCACGTCACCCTCATCGAGTTCCTGGAGGAGATGCGCGCCGACGAGGTGCTGCAGCGCAAGCTGCGCAGCCTGGACAACGTCGACATCATCCTCGGCGCCAAGACCACCGAGGTGCTCGGCGACGGCAGCGCCGTGACCGGCCTCGACTACGAGAGCGTCGCCACCGGCGAGAGCCACCACCTCGACCTCGAAGGCGTCTTCGTCCAGATCGGTCTGCTGCCCAACACCGAGTGGCTCAAGGGCTCGGTCGAGCTCAGCGAACGCGGCGAGATCGTCATCGACGAGGCCGGACACACCAACGTGCCGGGCGTGTTCGGTGCCGGTGACGCCACGACGGTGCCGTTCAAGCAGATCGTCGTCGCTCTCGGCGCCGGCTCGACCGCGTCGCTGTCCGCCTTCGACCACCTCATCCGTACGAGCGCGCCGGCGTGATCGAGCAGTGAACCTGCGCGACCTGGAATACCTCGTCGCCCTCGCCGAGCACCGTCATTTCGGGAGGGCCGCCGCCGCCTGCTACGTCAGCCAGCCGACGCTGTCGACGCAGGTGAAGAAGCTCGAGACCGAGCTCGGCACCCCGCTCATCGAGCGGGGTGCCCGCGGGGTGCTGCTCACCCTCGCCGGTGAGCAGGTGCTGGAACGGGCGCGGTCCGTGCTCGCCGGGGCCGACGACATCCGCACCATCGCCCGGCGGGCCACCGACCCGCGAGCGGGCACCCTCCGCCTCGGCGTGTTTCCCACCCTTGCGCCGTACCTGCTGCCGCACGTCGTGCCCGTGCTGCGGCGGCGGTTGCCCGACCTGCGCCTCCTTCTCGTGGAGGAGAAGACCTCGGCGCTCACCGAGGCTCTGCACGCGGGCTCCATCGACGCCGCCGTGCTCGCCGAGCCCGTCGACGACACCGTCGAGAAGGAGCCCCTGTTTCGGGAACACTTCGTCCTCGCCGCACCGACCGGGCACGACCTCGCCCGCGCCACCGGGCCGATCGGCACCGACGCCCTGAGCAGCGCCGACGTGCTGCTGCTCACCGAGGGGCACTGCATGCGCGACCAGGCGCTCAAAGTGTGCACCCTCGTCGGCGCCACCGAGCGCGACGGGTTCCGGGCCACCAGCCTCGAGACCCTGCGGCATATGGTGGCCGCGGGAGCCGGGGTCACCCTCCTGCCGCAGCTCGCCGTCACCCCACCCGTGCCCGCCTACGACGGCATCGTGCTGCGTCCCTTCGCCGACCCGGCCCCCTACCGCGACCTGTCCCTGGTATGGCGCCGCGCCGGCGTGCACGGTGACCTCATGGGCGAGGTGGCCGACGCGCTGCGCACCGTCTGCGACCACGGGCCGAGCTCGCTCGGCGAACAGCGTCCGACGGCACGCTGAAAACCTGGCGACGCCCCCGCAGGACGCACACGTCTGAGCTTCAGCGGCGCGGGCGCGTCCACTAGCCTCGATGAATGAACGCCTACCAGCGCGGACCGGTGACCCTGCGCGGTCACAAGGTCCCCTCCACGACCACCGATCAGCGCCTTCTCGACACGCGCGGCGCCGCGGACTGGCTGCACACCGACCCCTGGCGGGTCCTGCGCATCCAGGCCGAGTTCGTCGAAGGCTTCGGCACGATGGCCGAGATCGGTCCGGCAGTGAGCGTCTTCGGCTCGGCCCGCACCCCTCCCGAGCACCCCACCTACGAGCTGGGCGTGCGCGTCGGTGAGGAGCTCGTCAAGGCGGGGTACACGGTGCTCACCGGTGGCGGCCCCGGCGCGATGGAGGCGGCCAACAAGGGGGCCGACAGGGCCGGTGGCACGTCGGTCGGTCTCGGTATCGAGCTGCCCTTCGAGCAGGGCCTCAACGACTACGTGCACGTCGGCGTCAACTTCCGCTACTTCTTCATCCGCAAGACGATGTTCGTCAAGTACGCGGAGGGGTTCATCGTCCTGCCGGGCGGTTTCGGCACGTTCGACGAGCTGTTCGAGGCCCTCACGCTCGTGCAGACCCACAAGGTCACCTCCTTCCCCATCGTGCTCATGGGCGCCGACTACTGGCGCGGCCTGCTCGATTGGCTACGCGACGTCGTCGCGGCCGAGGGCATGATCAGCCCCGGTGACCTCGACCTCATCCACGTCACCGACGACCCGGCTGAAGCCGTGCACATCGTGCGCACCGCCCGTGAGGAGCGCGAGGCTCGACGCCCCGAGTGACCTCGGTGCGCCGGATGGCCCGGCTCACTGTGCCACCGTGGCACCATCGGGGACGTGATGGTCGTTCTCGTCGTGTGTGCCCTCGTCGTCGTGGGTCTCGCTGTCGCCCTCGCGTTCGGGGGGCTGTCGCGACTCTCGGTGCACGCCCCGGAGGCGACGTCGTCGGCCGGCGGCCGGCCGCTGCCGAGCGGTGAGTTCTTCAGCGAGGACCTCGACGGGGTGCGCTTCGACACCGCGCTGCGCGGCTACCGGATGGACCAGGTCGACGCCACCATCGAGCGGTTGCGCGACCGGCTCGCGGAGTTGGAGGACGAACTGGCGGGTGCGGCCCCGGACGACCTCGGCGACCTCGGTTTCAGCGCGTTTCCCGTGCCGCCCGCGTGGCAGCCGCCGGTCGAGCCAGATACGGGCGAGGGTGACGTCACGTCGGCGGCCGAGCGGGAGTCGCCACGATGAGGGCACGACGGGCCCAGACGGGGTGTCGCAGCGCGAGCGGTAGAGTATCGGTGCTTCGTCGGGGGTGTCCGCAGACGACACCGACGTACCGCCGTGAACGCTGCCACGCCGACGGGGTACGACGCGTGAATCCCCCGGCCACACCCGGACCGAAGGGATCCTCCGTGCTGTTGGCACACCTCGTTGGGGCGGCGACCACCATCGTCGGTCGCCGATGACGCCGCCCGACGGGACCGCGAGTCCCGTCGCCGACGCGCGGTCCGACGCCGCCGCGACCGGGACCCTCACGCGGCTGCTCCACCGGTGGTACGAGCGCCCGAGGGCGTTCATCGTCGGCGTGCTGCTCATCTACACCGTCGCCCGCATCTTCTCCGCGGTCGTGCTCACCATCGTGGGCACGTGGCAGGAGGACGTCGTCTGGATCACCGACGAGCAGGGCTACTTCCGCATGACCGTGCTCTGGGACGCGTTCTGGTACCGCCAGATCGTCGAGGACGGGTATCCGGAGGTCATGCCCGCCGATCCCGACAGCGGTCGGTTGTGGCAGAACCCGTGGGCGTTCTACCCGCTCTTCCCGATGATGACGCGCGGGCTGATGGCTGTGACCGGCGGCAGTTTCGCCGTGGTCGGCTCGACCCTGTCGCTCGTCCTCGGTGGCGCTGCAGCGGTGCTCATTGCCGTGCTCCTGCGCGACCGGGTGGGGCCGCGCGTCGCCGTGGCCGGTGTGGCGCTGTGGTCGACGTTCATGGCGGCGCCGGTGTTGCAGGTCGCCTACACCGAGTCCCTGGCGATCCTGCTGCTGTGCGGCGTCCTCTACTTCCTGGCCCGCGAGAAGTGGCTGTACGCCGGTGGCGTGGCGCTGCTGACCGGCATCGCGCGCCCCATCGCGCTGCCGCTGGGGTTCGTCGGCGTCGTCTGCGTGTTCCTGCGGTGGCGCAAGCGGCACGAACGACCCGTCTCCTTCGGGGAGTGGGTGCGCATGTTCGCGGCCCTCGTCGGATGCGGGCTCGCCGGCCTGACGTGGCCCTTCATCGCGTGGATGGGCACCGGTGTGCCAACGGCGTACACCGACACGATGGCCGCGTGGCGGGCCGTCCCCGAGATCCAGCCGTTCCAACCGTGGTGGAACCTCTTCAACTGGATGGCCCGCTACTGGAACGCCGGTGACGAGCTGGGCGCGGCGCTGGGGCTGCTCTTCATCGTGCTGCTGACCTTCGGGCTGGTGCTGGGACCGTGGGCCCGACGCCTCGGCCCGGAGCTGCGGGCCTGGTGTTTCGGGTACGCCCTGTACCTGTTCGCCTCGCTCGACCCCTCGACGAGCATCTTCCGCTACCTGCTGTGCCAGTTCCCCATCGCCGTGGTGCTGCTGGGCCGCGGCTGGGGCCCGCCGCGGCCGATCCCGGGCGTCGGCTCGCAGGACCCCGTCGGCGGTGCCACGGTCGCGCCCGAACGCTACGACGCGAAGCTGTGGTGGATCATGGCGGTCGGCATCGTCATCAACCTGGTGCTGCAGTGGTGGTGGGTCGACGTCATCTGGCACTTCACGCCGCCTGCCGACACCCCGCCGTGACGCAGGCCCCCTGACGAACAGGCCCGTCGACAGGCGGATTCGCGTGATCGGGGCAGGTTTCCGGGAGTGGGAGATTTCGTCTTGGGCAGCTCCGGAGAGATAATGGAGTGCGGAAGGCGGTGTCTCACCGCTGCCGCATTCGCTCCGGCTCGCAAGGAAGAGGGTTACCCATGGCCGCGATGAAGCCGAGGACCGGTGACGGTCCGCTCGAGGTCACCAAGGAGGGTCGCGGCATCGTGCTGCGCATGCCGATCGAGGGCGGTGGGCGCCTCGTGGTCGAGATGACGCCCGACGAGGCCGCCGAGCTCGGTGCCGCCATCGACGGTTGCGAGGCTGTCCCCTCGCGCTGACGCACGCCCCGCACGCGCGGATGCCCCCGACCGGTCACCGGTCGGGGGCATCGGCGTCTGCGGGACGGGGCGGGGTCAGGCCATGCGGACGCAAACGAGCAGCCCGTCGCCGACCGGCAGCAGGGTCGTCTGGAGGCGTTCATCGTCGCGGAGCTGCTTGCCGAGGTTGCGCAGGAGCGTCGTCGTCTCGTCACGGGCCGCCGGGTCGGCGACCTTGTCGTGCCAGAGCATGTTGTCGACCGCCACGACACCGCCGGGGCGCACGATGCGCAGCGCCTGGTCGACGTAGGCCGGGTACTCCCGCTTGTCGCCGTCGACGACGACCATGTCGTAGGCCTTGTCCGCGAGGCGCGGCAGCACGTCGAGCGCCTGGCCGGTGATGATGCGGGTGCGCTGCGGGGCCAGGCCCGCGGCGGCGAACGACTGCCGGGCTGCGCGGTGGTGCCCGGCCTCGATGTCGATGGTCGTGAGCACACCGTCGGCAGGCATGCCTTCGAGCAGCCACAGGCCGGAGACGCCCGCGCCCGTGCCGATCTCGACGACCGTGTGGGCCTGGGCCGACGCGGCGAGCAGACGCAGCGCCGCGCCGACACCGGGCAGCACGGGGGCACAACCGAGCTCTTCGCCACGGCGCCGGGCGGCCTCGACGGCCGGGGGCTCGGTGAGGAAATCCTCGGTGTAGATCCAACTCGCCGGCTTCTGCACGCTCATGCGGTCAGCCTATCCGCGCGACGCGCAGCACCGCTCACGACTGTCCGTGCGGCGACATGCCGGGGCATGTCCAGAGAGTGTTCAGGATCTCCGGGGACAATGAGTTACCGGAGGCGCCCGGGGGACCCCCCGACGAGCCTCACCAGCCGGAGGGAGGAGCGGCCGTGATCGCACTGCGCGCCGACACCCCCGAGCAGCACGAGCAGCAGGACCAGGCGTGGACGCCACCGTCGTGGGACGAGGTCGTCCGTGATCATTCCGCCCGCGTCTACCGGCTCGCCTATCGCCTCACCGGCAACCAGCACGACGCCGAAGACCTGACGCACGACGTGTTCATCCGCGTGTTCCGCTCGTTGGGCAGCTACGAGCCGGGCACGTTCGAGGGCTGGCTGCATCGCATCACCACCAACTTGTTCCTCGACCGCATGCGCCGCAAGCAGCGCATCCGTTTCGACGCGCTCTCGGAGGAGGCGGCCGCCCGGCTGCCCAGCCGTAGCCGCGGCCCCGAGCAGCAGTACGACGACACCCACTTCGACGACGACGTGCAGCGCGCACTCGACGCCCTGTCGCCGGATTTCCGTGCGGCGGTCGTGCTGTGCGACATCGAGGGGCTCACCTACGAGGAGACGGCGGCGGCCCTGGGCGTCAAGCTCGGCACCGTCCGCTCACGGATCCACCGCGGACGCTCGCTGCTGCGGGAGTCGCTCTCGCACCGTGCTCCCACGTCGGCGCGTTCGCAGGCCACCCGTCTCCCGTCGACCACCGGCGTGTCGGCTGCCGCTCACTGAGAGTTCACCGGGCCGGTTTCGGACCCGTGAGGCTCGATGTTTAGATAGGCGTACGTCGACGCGGCCGCTGTGCCGTGCGCGGTGACGGCCGGGACGGATGAGAGGGAGGTCAGCGGGTGCACCCCACCGAGATCCTCGTGATCGTCGTCCTGGCCTTCATCCTCATCGGTCCCGAACGCCTGCCCGAGGTGCTCGCCAAGACGCGCCGGTTCATCCGTGAGGCCCGCAAGATGGCCGACGGCGCCCGCACCCAGTTGCGCGACCAGATGGGGCCGGAGTTCGACGACATCGACTGGAAGTCCTACGACCCGCGCCAGTACGACCCCCGCCGCATCGTCCGCGAGGCCCTGCTGGAGCCGTACGACGATGACGATGACGACGACGACAGCAAGGACGAGAAGCGTCGCGAGGAGCCGGCCCGTCGAGCCGCCGCGGTCTACGACCCGAGCCGCCCCGTCCCCTTCGACACCGACGCCACCTGACGCACACGCACCCCCGTTGGTCGAGGAGCGAAGCGTCTCGAGACCATCACCCACCCCGTTGGTCG
>JAUNTP010000311.1 GCA_030538585.1 Mobilicoccus sp. | reverse complement strand
TCAGGGCTGCCCGCTGGGCAACCTCATCCCGGAGTGGAACGACCTGATCTACTCCGACCAGTGGCGCTCGGCGACCGACCGGCTGCACGCGACGAACAACTTCCCGGAGTTCACGGGGCGGCTGTGCCCGGCCCCGTGTGAAACGGCGTGTGTGGTCGGCATCAACCGCGAACCGGTGACGATCAAGAACATCGAGGTCGCCATCGCCGACAAGGCCTGGGACGACCGCCGCGTCATCCCGGTCGTCCCGGAGTGGCACACCAACAAGACCGTCGCCGTCGTGGGCTCGGGCCCGGCCGGTTTGGCTGCGGCCCAGCAGCTCACCCGCTCGGGTCACACCGTGGTCGTGTACGAGCGTGCCGACGACATCGGCGGGCTGCTGCGCTACGGCATCCCCGAGTTCAAGATGGAGAAGAAGGTTCTGAACCGCCGACTGAAGCAGATGCGGCAGGAAGGGACGGTGTTCAAGCCGAACACGACCATCGGCGTCGACATCACCGGCGAGCAACTGCGCGACCGGTTCGACGCGGTCGTTTTGGCGATCGGTTCGACCGTGCCGCGTGACCTTCCGGTGCCCGGCCGCGAGCTGGCGGGCATCCACCAGGCGATGGAGTTTCTGCCGCAGGCCAATCGCGTCGCGGTCGGCAAGGCGGTGGAAGACCAGATCACCGCGACCCGCAAACACGTCGTCGTCATCGGTGGCGGCGACACGGGTTCGGACTGCATCGGCACCTCGCTGCGCCAAGAGGCGGCGTCCGTGACCCAGTTGGAGATCCTGCCCACGCCCCCCACCGGACGCCCGGGCAGCCAGCCTTGGCCGACCTACCCCATGGTCTTCCGGGTGAGCACGTCGCACGAGGAGGGCGAGGTGGGCCGGGTCTACTCGGTCTCGACCACCGAGTTCCTGGGCGACGACGGGCACGTGACCGGCCTGCGCCTCTCTGAGGTGCGGTTCGAGCGCGGCCAGGTGGTGCCGATCGAGGGCAGCGAGAAGGAGATCCCGGCTGATCTGGTCCTGCTCGCGATGGGCTTCACGGGGCCCGAAGCGAACGGCGTGGTCGCTGAACTCGGCGTCGAGCTGGACGCGCGCGGCAACATCGTCCGCGACGCCGACTTCGCCACCAACGTGCCCGGCGTCTTCGTCGCGGGGGACGCCGGACGCGGACAGTCGCTCATCGTGTGGGCCATCGCCGAGGGTCGCTCGGCCGCGAACGGGGTGGACGCTTACCTGCAGGGCTCCTCGACCCTGCCGAAGCCGATCCAGCCGACCGAACGACCCTTGATGGTCTGATCCCTTCTGCTCGCACCGGGGTTTGTCCTTCGTGCCAGACATTCATGGCTGGTTCCAAGGACAAACCCCGGTGCGAGCTCGATGGGCCATGCAACGATGGGCCATGACGACGCCACGCATCGCCATCATCGGAGCAGGCCCCTCGGGTCTCTACGCTGCAGGAGCCCTGTTGAAGGGGCACAAGGGAGTGCGCATCGACATCCTCGACCGTCTCCCGACGCCGTTTGGGCTTTTGCGCTACGGCGTCGCCCCTGATCACACGAGCCTTCAGGGCATCCAGCGCGTGCTCGCCGAGCCGTTCGCTGACGAGCGCGTCCGCTTCTTCGGCCTCGTGGAGCTCGGCCACGACATCACCGCAGAGGAAGTTCGCGCTGGCTACGACGCGGTCATCTACGCAGCGGGTGCGGCTGAGGACCGGCGCCTTGACGTCCGCGGGGAGAGCCTGCCCGGGAGCCGCTCGGCGCGCGAGTTCGTCGCTTGGTACTGCGGCCATCCGGACGCCGAGCCCCAAGAGCTGGCCGGTGTCGACACGGCCATGACCTTTGGCGTTGGCAACGTCGCGGTCGATGTGGCCCGCATCCTCGTGGCTGATCCAACCCATCTGGCGCGGACGGACATGCCAGCCCCGGTGCTCGACGAGCTGGCCGCCCACCCCGTCCCGGACGTGTGGGTCGTTGGACGCCGCGGCCCCGAGCACGCCACGTTCACCACCACTGAACTGCGCGAACTCCTCACTCTGGAGGGAGTGCAACCGGTGCTCTACAACCCCATCCCGGATGATCCGACCGATGCCGACCGCCGGGTGCGGCAGAACCTTGCCGCGCTGCGCGAGGCCGAAGACCGCGTTGTGCCCGAGCCCCGCGCGCGCCTCCACCTCGCGTTCTGGCGTCGCCCCGTCGAGCTGGTCGGCGCCAGTGGCGTCCGA
>JAUNTP010000310.1 GCA_030538585.1 Mobilicoccus sp. | reverse complement strand
TGCCGAAGAACCCGCCCTGCTCGACGTGGCTCACCCGCGCCGACGGATTCTCCTCGCCGCGCAGGTGCGCGAGGCGACGGATGAGCTCCTCCTGCTCCCCCGAGAGGCGGGTCGGGGTGATGACGCGCAGCGTGACCAGCAGGTCGCCGCGGCCGCTGCCGCGCAGGTGCGTGACGCCGTAGCCCTTGATGGTGGTCACCTCACCCGACTGGGCCCCGGCCTTGACGTCGAGTTCGACCGGCCCGTCGAGGGTCTCGAACTCGAGCACCGTCCCGAGGGCGGCGGCGGTCATGGGGACCTCGACGACGCAGTGGAGGTCGTCCCCGCGGCGCTGGAACTTCTCGTGGGCGGCGACGTCGACCTCGACGTAGAGGTCACCGGGGGTGCCGCCGCCGGGTCCGACCTCGCCCTCACCGGCGAGCTGGATGCGGGTGCCGGTGTCGACACCGGCCGGGACCTTGAGGGTCAAGGTGCGGCGGGTGCGGACGCGGCCCTGGCCGGAGCAGTCGAAGCAGGGGTGGGTGATGACCGACCCGAACCCCTGGCAAGCCGCGCAGACGCGCGCCGTCATGACCTGCCCCAGCAGGCTGCGCTGCACCTGCTGGATCTCGCCGCGACCGGAGCACACGTCGCACGTGCGGGTGCCCGTGCCAGGCTGCTGCCCACCGCCGTGACACGTCTCGCAGACGACCGCGGTGTCGAGCGTGAGCTCCTTGTCGCCGCCGAACACGGCGGTCGCGAGGTCGATGTCGAGGCGGATGAGGGCGTCTTGCCCGCGCTGCACCCGCGAGCGGGGGCCGCGGGCCGCACCGGCCCCCGCGCCGCCGAAGAACGCGTCCATGATGTCGCTGAACGAGAAGCCCTGTCCGTAGGCGCCGCTCTGGCCGCCGTAGGGGTCGGCGCCGCGATCGTAGGACGCCTTCTTCTGCGGGTCCGAGAGGACGTCGTAGGCCTGGCTGACCTTCTTGAACTCCGCCTCGGCCTCCGGCCCCGGGTTGACGTCGGGGTGGAGTTTGCGGGCGAGGCGACGGTAGGCCTTCTTGATCTCGTCGGCGCTCGCGTCGCGGCTCACGCCGAGGTCGGCGTAGTAGTCGTTCACAGGCGGGTCCTTCGCGGGAGGATGGTGCGCACGGGTTGAGTGCGCGGGTGGGTGATGGGCGGGTCGCGCCGGTCAGGGGGCGAGCATCTCCGAGACGTAGCGGGCCACGGCTCGGACCGAGGCCATCGTGCGGGGGTAGTCCATGCGGGTGGGGCCGAGAACACCGAGCCCACCGACGACGTCCCCTCCGGCACCGTACCCGGCCGAGACGACAGAGGTCTCGGCGAGATCGGCATGTGGGTTCTCGTGGCCGATGGTGACGGCGATGTCGGCGCGTGGCACGTCCTCGGCGAGGCTGCCGAAGAGGCGCAGGAGGACGACGTGCTCCTCCAGGGCTGAAAGGACGGGCCCGATGCTCAGCGGAAAGTCGGCGCCGACGCGGGCGAGGTTGCTCGTGCCGGCGAGGACGACGCGCTCCTCACGCTCCTCCACCAGGGCGTCCTCGAGAGCCCGGACGATGGCGCGCACCAGGTCGCGGTGCTCGTGCGGAAGATCGTCGGGCAGCTCGGTGAGCGTGCGGGCGACGTCGACCAAGGGTTTGTCACGGGCCTGCTCGTTGAAGCGGGCACGCAGGTCGGCGAGCAACGCCTCGCCGTCCTCGCCGAGGAGGTCGGCCTCGATGGGCACGATGCGCTGCTCGACGCGGCCGGTGGTGAGGATGAGGACGACCATGAGGCGGCCGGTCGCGATCGGCACGAGCTCGATGTGCTGCACGCGCGAGCGGGTGAGCGAGGGGTACTGCACCATCGCCACCTGGCGGGTGATCGACGCGAGCAGCCGCACCGTGCGGTCGACGACGTCGTCGAGATCGACGGCTCCTTCGAGGAACTGCCCGATGGCGGCACGCTGCGCCGCCGAAAGAGGACGCACCTCGCTGAGCCGGTCGACGAAGAGGCGGTAGCCGGCGTCGGTGGGGATACGGCCCGCGCTCGTGTGCGGGGCGGTGATGAGGCCCGCCTCCTCGAGGGCGGCCATGTCGTTGCGGATCGTCGCGGCCGACACCCCCAGGGCGTGCCGGTCCAGCAGCGCCTTGGAGGCCACCGGCTCGGAGGTGCTGACGTAATCCTGGACGATGGCGCGCAGGACGACGAGTCGGCGCTCCTCGCTCATCTCGGATCGCTCCCTTC
>JAUNTP010000309.1 GCA_030538585.1 Mobilicoccus sp. | reverse complement strand
ATGTTCACCATCGAGATGGAGGCGGGAATCATGATGCGCCGCGTCGCCGCGGCCTTACCGGACTCGGTCGACAGAGTCGTCCCTCCCTCGTCAGGGCGGCCATCGGTGTCCGCCCGCGTGCAGGCCAGTGTACGCCCGACCCCGCGCGGCTAGGGTGTCCGGCATGACGCGCCCCCGACCGACCTCACCATGGGCCGGGTTCGGCACCGCCGTCGTGATGGGCTTCGTCATCGTCCTCGGTGCCTGGCTGGCACTCCGCGAGCCGCCGGCACCCCCAGCGGACGCCACCCCACCCCCCAGCACCGCCGCACCCTTCACGCCCGGGCCACGCACGGTGGTCGCGACCGTCCATCGCGTCGCCGACGGCGACACGCTCGAGATCAACCTGCCCGGCGAGCCCGACCCCACTCGTGCCCGACTCCTCGGCATGGACTCCCCCGAGGGCGCCTTCCGTGACCGTGCCGCCCAGTGCCTCGCGGATGAGGCGACCGAAGCGCTACGCCGCCTCGCCCCGCAGGGTTCCAGCGTCCACGTCGACGTGATGGGCACCGACCGGTTCGGACGGAGTCTGGTGGCGCTGTCGACGACCGACGGCCTGCTCATCAACGCCGAGCTCGTACGTCTCGGCCTCGCCGCCCCCATGGTGGTCGGGGGCGACATGCGCCTCCAAGGTCGCATCCGGGACGCCCAGGCCGAGGCCTCGGCGTCCGGCTACGGCCTGCACGCGGCAGCGGGCTGCACCATCCCGGGACGCCTCGTGGACGCCGACCGTGCGGCCGCCCAGGCGGTACTGAACGACCTCACCGCGAACGAGCGCAATCCGCTCGTGCAGGGGCTCACAGCTCAGGCGCGCGAGGCAGCCGAACGGGAGGCCCGCCGCCTTATCGCCGGGTGAGGCTCACTCGACGTCGTCGTCGTCCTCGGGCTCGATGATGTGCATGGCAGCCTCCTCGGCTGAGGCGGCGCCGCCATCGATGCCCACCGAGAAGGCGATCGACTCGCCGTCTCCGGCACCCACGCCACCGCTGCGCGAATCAACGAGTCGACCCGAGCGAGCCGTGCCCACCTCGCGGGATTCACCATCGGGGTTCCACGGGCTGTCGTCGGGCGGAGCCACCTCCGGCTCCTCCTGCTTGACCCGCATCGCGAGGGTTTCACCCTCGCGCATCTCCGCGGGCGTGTTGCCGAACCCTTGGGCCGGCGACCATTGGTCAGGCGCGATGTAACCCTCGTCGAGCACGTCGTCGACCCCGCGGTCGATGAGCGTGTCTGCAGCTTGGAGCTGCTCGACGGCGTCGTCGCCGGACTGTTCTGCGTATCCGTTCTCGCTCATGCACCGATCCTGCCACTTGCGGGCCGTGATTGGGGCGAGGGCGCCGGATATCATGACGCACCGTGACCTCCTCCAGCCCCACGCTCGCTCCCGCCCACGCCTCCGGTGGCCGCGGCAACTACGACGTGGTCGTGGCCGTCTTCGTGGGCCTGCTCCTGATCTCGAATGTGGGCGCGACGAAGCTCATCCAGTTCGGGCCGTCGTTCGAGCTCGGCGGTTTCCCCCTCCTACCGATCATCACCGACGGCGGCGCGCTGCTTTTCCCGCTCACTTATGTGCTTGGCGATGTGCTCGCCGAGGTCTACGGCATGCGTCGGGCCCGCCGCGCCATCGTGGTGGGCTTCGCGATGTCCGCGCTGATGAGCCTGACGTTCCTCGCGGTCTCCGCGGCACCCCCGGCCGACGACTGGCCCAACCAGGAGGCCTGGGCCACCGTGCTCGGGTTCGTGCCGCGCATCGTGGTGGCGAGCCTGCTGGCGTATCTGGTCGGGCAGCTCCTCAACGCGTGGGTGCTGGTGCGCCTCAAGCGACGGTTCGGCGAGGGCCACCTGTGGGTGCGCCTGGTTACCTCGTCTGTCGTCGGCCAGTTCGTCGACACGCTGATCTTCTGCACGGTGGCGTTCGGCCCCTTGGGAGCCTTCATGGGCGGCGGCTCCATTCCGCTGCCCCAGCTGGCCAACTACATTCTCGTCGGCTTCGTCTACAAGGTGCTCGTGGAGATCGTGCTGCTGCCTGTCACCTATCAGGTGATCGCGGCGGTCAAGCGTCGCGAGCCCGACTACGGCTGACGCGTCTCTCCGGCGTCCGACGCGAGCACGATGGCGGTGATGTTGTCGCGCCCGCCCGCCTGAACCGCGGCCTCGACGAGGGCAGCAGATGCCGCTGACGGGTCAGCGTGG
>JAUNTP010000308.1 GCA_030538585.1 Mobilicoccus sp. | reverse complement strand
CGGACGGGGGAGACGTTCTCGTTGCGGCGGGCCTCAGGGGCGTCCATCGCGGCGAGGTGTGCGGCCATCGCCCCCAGCTTCGGGTGGTCGTAGATGTCGGTGACGCCAGCGTCGCTGTACCGCTCCCGGATCGCGGCAAGCAGGTGCGCCACCGCCAGCGACGTGCCGCCGAGGTCGAAGAAGTCGGCGTCCGGGGCGGTCACGGTCGTGCCGAGCGTGGTCGCCCAGAGCCCGGCGAGCCAGGCCTCATCTGCGCCGAGGGCTCCACTCCCGTCCGCCGAGGGCTCCACGTGCCCGGAGGTGAGGGGCCACGGGAGGGCGTCCCGGTCGATCTTCCCGGACGTGCGGGTGGGCAGGTCGTCGACCACCGCGAGCCGCGGGACGAGCGCGGCCGGGAGTTGCTCGCGCAGGGACGTCGTGGCGGCGGCTGTGTCGTAGTCGGCGTCCGCGGCGAGGTAGCCGACGAGCACTTGGGTGCCGGCGCCGGTGGTGCGCACGGCGGCGGCCCCGCCACGGACGCCGGGCAACGCCGAGAGGGCGGCGTCCAGCTCGCCGAGCTCGATGCGGCGCCCGCCGACCTTGACCTGGTCGTCGGCGCGTCCGACGAAGAGCAGGCCCTCGGGGTCGTTGACCACGATGTCGCCGGAGCGGTAGGCGCGCTCCCAGCCGAGGGACGGGAGTGGCGCGTACTTTTCGGCGTCCTTGGCCGGGTCGAGATAGCGGGCGAGACCGACACCGCCGATGATGAGCTCGCCGGTGCCGCCTGGCTCGACGGGGTTGCCTTCGGGGTCGACAACCGCGAGATCCCAGCCGTCGAGGGCCCAGCCGATGCGCACCGGCTCGTGGGCATGCACCTGCGCGGCGCACGCGACGACGGTGGCCTCGGTGGGGCCGTAGGTGTTCCAGACCTCGCGGGTTGGGGTGGCGAAGCGGATGCCGATCTCGGGCGGGCACGCCTCGCCGCCGAGGATCAGCAGGCGGACGCGAGCGAGGGCGTCCCGCGGCCAGAGCAGCACGAGCGTCGGCACGGTCGAGACGACCGTGAGGCGATGGGCGACCAGCCATGGGCCGAGGTCCATGCCGGATTTCACCAGCGAGCGCGGCGCCGGCACCAGACAGGCGCCGTAGCGCCACGCGAGCCACATCTCTTCACACGACGCGTCGAAGGCGACCGAGAGGCCGGCCATGACGCGGTCGGTCTCGTTGATGGGGTCCGACTGCAGAAAGAGGCGGGCCTCGGCGTCCACGAACGCGGCCGCCGAGCGATGGGTCACCGCGACGCCCTTGGGCTTGCCCGTCGAGCCCGAGGTGAAGATGATCCAGGCGTCGTCGTCCAACTGCACGTCCGGGAGGGGGTCGCGGGCGGGGCGGGGGCGTCCGCGGGTGGTCAGGGTGAGGCCGTTGGCGAGGATGCCCGCGACCTGCGCCTCGTCGAACACCGTGCGGGCGCGTTCGTCGGGGTCGTCGGCGTCGACGGGCACGTAGGCCGCGCCGGCGAGGAGCGTGCCCATGATGGCGACGTAGAGATCCGTGGTGCCCGAAGCGATGCGCACGCCCACGCGGTCGCCGCGTCCGATGCCGTGGGCGGCGAGTTCGGTGGCGACCTCTTCTGCGGCGGCCGCGAACTCGTCGTAGGTGAGGGCGTCCACGCCGTTGTCGAGCGCTCGGGCGTCGGGGTACGCGTCTGTCGTGGCGCGGACGATGTCAACGAGCGTTCGGGCAGGTGGGGCCAAGTGGCCGCGCAGTTGGGTCACGGAACTCCTCCGGCGACGGGAGGTAGATCCATCGCTGCCGATGGACTTTACCTCAGTCGCATGAACGGACGGTAACGGTGAGCGGGTCGCGAGGGGGCGTGCGTGGATTTGGGCGTGGGGCAAGAGTGATCCTGGTCGGGGTTTCCTCACGCCTAAATCCACGCGGGGCAGGCATGATGGCACCATGAGCGGGACGCTGGAGGTCCGGGCGCGCGGGGCACAGGACGCCGCGCCGGCCGAAGCGGGCGGCGCGGACCGGCTGGAGCTCGTCGGAGAACCCGCCGAAGCCGAGCAGTCACCCGAACCTCGCGCGGTCGCGGCGGTGCGCGCGAAGACGACCATCCATCTGCGCCCGATCGTGCGGTTGCGCGAGGGGTATTCCACCGATGGCGGGGAACTCGTCCGGTTGCGTGGGCTCATCGCTTCGTACTTGGACGCCGGCGCCGACGGCTTGGTCCTGGGATTCCTGAATGGCCACA
>JAUNTP010000307.1 GCA_030538585.1 Mobilicoccus sp. | reverse complement strand
CCACAGGAGATCTCATGCCTACCCCCACCAAGGGTCCCCGCCTCGGAGGCGGCCCGGCGCACGAGCGCCTCATGCTCGCCAACATGGCGACCCAGCTGTTCGAGCACGGCCGCATCAAGACGACCGAGGCCAAGGCCAAGCGTCTGCGTCCGCTCGCGGAGCGTCTCATCACGTTCGCCAAGCGCGGCGACCTGCACAACCGTCGCAAGGTCATGACGGTCATCCGTGACAAGGGCGTCGTGCACGTGCTCTTCACGGAGATCGCCCCGAAGATGGCGGAGCGTCCCGGCGGGTACACCCGCATCACCAAGGTCGGCAACCGCAAGGGCGACAACGCCCCCATGGCCGTCATCGAGCTCGTCACCGAGCCGTTCTCGGCCAAGCAGGCCACCGTCAAGGAGGCGGAAGCCGCCACCAAGCGTTCCGCCGCCGACAGCGCCGCCGCGAAGCCGGCTGCTGCTGAGACGACCGAGTCCGAGGAGACCGTGACGCCCGAGGTCGAGGAGGCTCCCGTGACGGAGGCTCCGGCCGGCGCCGAGGTCCCCGCCGAGGGCGAGGGCACCACCGAGGCCGTCGAGGCCGACGAGAGCACGGACGCCGACGAGGAGAAGTCCGACAAGGACTGACCCCTCACCACGTCGTGACGGCGGCGCATCCCCACCGGGGGGTGCGCCGCCGTCGTCGTATGAACACCAGGGGTGGTGTGAGCGAACCGGACCCGAGCTCTGCTTGCCGTGTTCACGCGAGGGTCGATGAGGGGAAGGGCCGCCGGTTAAGCTGGCGGAGACGGTCGACCGGTGATGGAGGGGCCATGGCGCGTCGAGTGCGCGGTGTCGTGGCGATCCTCGCTGCCCTGTCCCTGGTCGGCGTCCCGGTGACGGCGGTGGCCGGGCCGCAACCCGCCGCGGCGACGGAATCCCGCGCCGACGACGACGGAGCCGTCTTCCCGCTGTCCGACGCGGCCGTCCGCGAGGCGTTGGGCGCGGGTCGGGAGGACGTGTCGTTCTCCGTGCGCGACCGCAGGACGGGCGCGGTCTACACCTACAACCCCGACATGCGGAACGCCACGGCGAGCGTCGTGAAGGTGCTCGTCCTCGCGACCGTCATTCGTGAACGCCGCGACACCGGACGCGACCTCACCTCGGGGCAGAAGCACCTCGCGGAGCTGATGATCCGCTCGAGCGACAACGATGCGACCTCGACGCTGTTCAACCGGGTGGGTCGCGACGCCGTCGCGCGCATGGCCGCCGACCTCGGCATGACCCGCACCGAGGTGAGCTGGTCCTGGGGCAAGACCTCGACGAGCGCCGCCGATCAGCGCCTGCTCATGGATCGTCTCGTCGACGGCACCGAGCATCTCGGCGCCGCCGATCGCCGCTACATCCTCGGGCTCATGGCCGAGGTCGACCCGCAGCAGCGCTGGGGCGTGGGCGACGTGCCCGCCGAAAGCGGGGTGTCGGTCAAGAACGGGTGGGTGCCGCTCTCGCCGGGCGGGTGGCGCGTCAACAGCATCGGCAGCGTCAAAGCCGCCGGCCGGGACTACACCCTGTCGATCCTCTCCACGGGCACCGAGACCATGGACGCCGGCACCGAGCGGGCCCGCATCGTCTCCGAACTCGTCTGGGAGACGCTCGACCCGATGACCGGCCGGGTCGGTGCCGCGGCGCAGGACGCGCCGGGCGGGCCCGTGGCCAACCTGCCCCGCTGGATCAGTCGAGGCGCGGCGTTCCCCCCGCGCCCGTGGGGTTGATCGGTGCGGGTTCGTCTCGACTTCGCCTACGACGGCTCCGACTTCTCCGGCTGGGCAGCCCAACCCGGGCTGCGCACGGTCGAGGGTGAACTGGCTCGGGCGCTGGGGACGGTACTCCGCAGTGAGGCTCCCTCGCTCACGGTGGCGGGGCGCACCGATGCGGGCGTGCACGCCCGAGGCGCGGTGTGCCACGTCGACGTCGACGACGACGCCTGGGCGCGGTTACCCGGCCGCTCCGATCTGGCTCCGGACCAGGCGGCGGTGCGACGGCTCGGCGGTGTCCTGCCCGCGGACGTCGTCGTCCGCTCCGCCCGCGTGGTCCCGGCGGAGTTCGACGCTCGCTTCTCGGCGCTGAGCCGCCGTTACTCCTACCGGTTGTGCGACGCGCCCGAACGGCTCGATCCGCTGCGGCGACGCGACACCGTGTCGGTGCGGCGCCCTCTCGACGTCGACGCGATGAACGCCGCCGCCGCGGGCCTGACG
>JAUNTP010000306.1 GCA_030538585.1 Mobilicoccus sp. | reverse complement strand
CGCCCGCGTGCGCTACACGACGATCCAGAACTGGTCGAACAACGTGTACAACCTCGTCACCAAGCGCGCCACCTGCGAGGCCGGCGCGACGATGGAGTGGGTCGACGGCAACATCGGCTCCAAGGTGACGATGAAGTACCCGGCCGTGTTCCTGCAGGGCGAGTACGCCCGCGGTGAGACCCTCTCGATCGCGTTCGCGGGCGAGGGGCAGCACCAGGACGCCGGCTCCAAGATGGTCCACAACGCGCCCAACACCTCCAGCTCCATCGTGAGCAAGTCGGTGGCGCGCGGCGGTGGTCGCACCTCCTACCGCGGCCTCGTGCAGGTCGCCGAGGGCGCCACCAACTCCAAGAGCTCGGTCGTCTGCGACGCGCTGCTCGTCGACAACATCAGCCGTTCCGACACCTACCCGTACGTCGACGTCCGCGAGGACGACGTGCAGCTCGGCCACGAGGCCACGGTGTCGAAGGTGAGCGACGACCAGCTCTTCTACCTCATGTCCCGGGGCATGTCCGAGGAGGAGGCCATGGCGATGATCGTGCGCGGCTTCGTCGAGCCCATCGCCCGTGAACTCCCCATGGAGTACGCCCTCGAACTCAACCGCCTCATCGAGCTGCAGATGGAAGGATCCGTGGGCTGATGCCGCTCGTCGATCGTTCGACAACCCGCCCCTCGACCGGGGAGACCGCGACGGGGATGCCCGTCAAGGACGACAAGCCCACGTTGGGCACGCCGGGCACCGGCGCGGAGGCGCTGCGCGGCGCCGTGGAGAGCACGGTCCCCGAGCAGTCGCGCGCCGAGTGGCGCACGAGCTACGACGTGGCCGACTTCGGTGTGCCGACCGGCCGCGAGGAGGGGTGGCGTTTCACCCCCGTCAAGAAGCTCGCCGACCTGTTCGGTGACGAGCCGGGGGAGGGCTCGGTGCGGTGGGAGGAGACGCTGCCGAGCGGCGTCACCACGAGCACGCTGACCCGCGAGCAGTGGCGCGAGCTCGCGCCGCCGAAGCCGGCCGACCGGGTCGCCGCCCTCGCGTCTGCGCACGCCGAGGCCGTGCAGGTCATCGACGTGCCGTCCGAGGCCGAGCTCGACGAGCCGGTCGTCGTGCGCCTGACCGGCGAGGGAGGCCGCTCCCACGGTCAGATCCTCGTGCGGGTCGGCGCTTTCGCCAAGGTCACCGTCGTCCTCGCCCACGAGGGCACGGGGGAGCACGCCCAACTGCTCACCGTGCTTGCGGGCGACGGCTCCCAGGTGAGCCTCGTGTCGGTGCAGGAGTGGGCCGACGACGCGATCCACGTGGGTCAGCACGACGTCGTCGTCGGTCGCGACGCGCACGTCAAGCACGTCGCCGTCACCCTCGGCGGTGAGCTGGTGCGCGTGTCGACCAACGCGTTCTACTCCGGCACCGGTGGTCGCTTCGAGGGCTTCGGTGTCTCGTTCGCCGACGCCGGTCAGCACCTGGAGCACCGCCTGTTCGTCGACCACGAGCCGCCGCACTGCGTCTCCGACGTGCTGTACAAGAACGCCCTCCAGGGCGACGGCGCGCACACCGTGTGGATCGGGGACGTCCTCATCCGCGCGAGCGCCGAGGCCACCGAGACCTACGAGCTCAACCGCAACCTGCTGCTCACCGACGGCGCCCGCGCCGACTCGGTGCCCAACCTCGAGATCGAGACCGGCGAGATCACCGGCGCCGGGCACGCCTCGGCCACGGGCCGCTTCGACGACGAGCAGCTGTTCTACCTCATGGCCCGCGGCATCCCCGCCGACGAGGCGCGCCGCCTCGTGGTGCGCGGCTTCTTCGCCGACATCATCGAGCGCATCGGCGTCGCCGACGTCAGCGAGCGGCTCATGCAGGCGATCGAGGCCGAGCTGGACCTGACGACGACCACCGACGAGATCGACGCATGAGCGAGTACGTCTGCGCCGTCGACGACCTCACCCCCGGCCAGGCCCACGCGGCCGTCATCGGGGGCAAGAACGTCGCGATGATCCGCTTGGAGGACGGCTCGGTGCACGCCATCGAGGACGAGTGCAGCCACGGCTCCGTCGCCCTCTCCGAGGGTGAGGTCGCGGGCTGCTTCGTCGAGTGCTGGTTGCACGGCTCCCGCTTCGACGTCCGCTCCGGTGTTCCTGCCACCCCGCCGGCGACCGCCGCCGTCCACGTCTACGCCGTCGAGATCGACGGTGACGACGTGTACGTCGACGTCGAGTCGCCCACCAACCTCTGAGACTTCCCAGAAAGCGAGTAGCGATGTCCACGCTC
>JAUNTP010000305.1 GCA_030538585.1 Mobilicoccus sp. | reverse complement strand
GCCTCCGCGGGCGCCGCCGGAGCGTCCGCCGCGGCCGCGTCCGTCGCCCCGCTTCTCGTCGCCGGGACCGCCGAGGTCCTCGAGCTCCTCATCGGCGAGACCGGTCTTCGAGCGCCTATGGCGCGGCAGACGACCCTTGGTGCCCTTCGGGATATCGAGGTCCTCGAAGAGGTGGGGCGAGGAGGAATACGTCTCCGCCGGCTCGGGCTGACCCAGGCCCAGGGCCCGGTCGATCAGCTTCCACTTCGGCACGTCCTCCCAGTCCACGAAGGTCACCGCGGTGCCCTTCTGGCCGGCGCGGCCGGTGCGGCCCACCCGGTGGAGGTAGGTCTTCTCGTCGTCCGGGCAGTTGAAGTTCACCACATGGGTCACATCGGTGACGTCGATGCCGCGCGCGGCGACGTCGGTGGCGACCAGCACGTCGATCTTCTCGTTGCGGAAGGCCCGCAGCGCCTGCTCGCGGGCGCCCTGGCCCAGATCCCCGTGGATGGCCCCGGCGGCGAAGCCGCGCGAGATCAGCTCGCCGGAGAGCTTGTCGGCCTGACGCTTGGTCCGGGTGAAGATGATGGTGCGCCCGCGGCCCTCCGACTGCAGCAGCCGGGCGACGATCTCGTCCTTGTCCAACTGGTGGGCCCGATAGACGACCTGACGGATGTCCTTCTTGGTGATCCCCTCATCGGCGGGGTCGGCGGCGCGGATGTGGGTCGGCTTGGTCATGTACCGCCGGGCCATGGAGACCACCGGGCCCGGCATGGTGGCCGAGAACAGCATGGTCTGGCGGACCGTGGGCACCGCGGCCAGCAGCGTCTCCACATCGGGGAGGAAGCCGAGGTCCAGCATCTCGTCGGCCTCGTCGAGCACCACGATCTCCACGTTGGAGAGCTTGAGGTGGCGCTGGCGGTGGAGGTCGATCAGTCGACCGGGGGTGCCCACGACGATCTCCACGCCGCGGTTCAGCTCCTCGATCTGCGGCTCGTAGGCGCGCCCGCCGTAGATGGTGGAGATCCGGATACCGCGGCGGGCGCCGGCCACCTTCAGATCCCCGGCGACCTGGACGGCGAGCTCACGGGTGGGGGTGACGATCAGGGCCTGCGGCGCACCGGGGACGGGCAGCTCGGAGAAGCCTTCGTCGTCGGGGGTGACCACCCGCTGGACCGCGGGGATCCCGAAGCCGAGGGTCTTGCCGGTGCCGGTCTTGGCCTGACCGATGATGTCGTAGCCGCCCAGCGCGATGGGCAGCGTCTCGGCCTGGATGGGGAACGGGGTGGTGATGCCCTTCTCCTCGAGCGCCGCCACGATCTCGGGGCGGACGTCGAAGTCGGAGAAGCTCACCGTGTGCTCTTCAGTCATAGGTTCTTTCATTCGGCGACCGCGGCGAATCCCACGGTCTGCTTGGTGTTGGAGCCGATCTCCACATATCCGACGGAGGCCGCCGGCACGACCACGCGCTTCTCGCGACGGTCGGTCAGAGTCAGCAGAGCCTTGCCGCCCTCGAGCACCTCGGCGACGGCCTTCTCGACCTCTTCGACCGAGGCGTCGGTGTCGACGACCAGCTCACGGGTCACGTGCTGGACACCAATGCGTACTTCCATGCCACTCCTTGTGTACGGGCGGGACGCACACGAAGGCGCCCCTGCAGATCGGCGGGTTGGTTCCTGTCCCCGATACTACCCACTGGTGCCGGGGGACGCCGAGACGGCGACTCAGGCCTTCGACGCGTTCGGGGTCGTCTCGGGCTCCAGGGGGAATCCCGAGATGCCGCGCCAGGCCAGCCGGGCGGTGATCTCCGAGGAGACCTCCATGTCCGGGCGCTCCGAGAGGCTGATCCAGTGGCGTGCGGAGGTCACCGCCATGCCGATCAGCCCGTGGCCGAGCATCCGTGCCGCCACCATGGGCTGCCCGGTGTCCTCGGCGATGACCTCGGCGATCGCGGCGGCCACCGCGTCGAAGAACCGGCTCAGCCGGAGCTCGACCTCCTCGTCGTTGTCCATACCGGAGGTGAACAGCAGCCGGTAGGCCTCGTCTTTGCGCGCGATGAACTCGTAGAACGCCGAGACGGTCCCGGTGACCCGCTCCTTGTTGTCGTCGGTGGACTCCAGGGCCTCGGTCAGCATGGCCTGCAGCTGGTCCAGGTGGGTGCCCAGCAGGTCGAGGAACAGCTCCCGCTTGCCGGGGAAGTGCTGGTACAGGACCGGCTTCGAGACGCTGGCCACCTCGGCGATCTCATCCATCGAGGCGCCGTAGTAGCCCTTGGCCACGAAGACCTGCA
>JAUNTP010000064.1 GCA_030538585.1 Mobilicoccus sp. | reverse complement strand
TCCTCGGTGACCGTGTGCTCGACCTGGATGCGCGGGTTCATCTCGATGAACACGTACCGGTCGCTGTGCGGGTCGAGGAGGAACTCGACGGTGCCCGCGTTGACGTACCCGATGCTGCGCGCGAAGGCCACAGCGTCGGCGCAGATGCGGTCCCGCAGCTCCGGGTCGAGGTTGGGCGCCGGGGCCAGCTCGACGACCTTCTGGTGGCGGCGCTGCACCGAGCAGTCGCGCTCGAAGAGGTGGATGACGTCGCCGTGGGCGTCGGCGAGGATCTGCACCTCGATGTGCCGCGGGGAGACCACAGCCTCCTCGAGGTACATGCGGCCGTCGCCAAAGGCGGACTCGGCCTCGCGGATCGCTTCGGCGATGTTGTCCCGCAGCCCGGTCGCGCTGTCGACGCGGCGCATCCCGCGACCGCCGCCGCCGCTCACCGCTTTGACGAACAGCGGGAACCCGACCTCCTCGGCCTGCGTGACGAGCTCGTCGACGTCGGCGCTCGGCGGCGTGGACCGCAGGGTGGGCAGCCCGGCATCCTTCGCGGCCTGGATGGCGCGCGCCTTGTTGCCGGTGAGCTGCAGGATCTGGGCCGGCGGACCGACGAACGTCAGCCCAGCTTCGACGCACCGAGTGGCGAGTTCGGGGTTCTCCGACAAGAACCCGTACCCGGGGTACACGGCGTCGACCCCGGCCTCGACGGCCGCCTCGACGATGCCCGCCGGGTCGAGGTAGGCCCGCACGGGGTGCCCCTTCTCGCCGATCCGATACGCCTCGTCGGCCTTGAACCGGTATTCGCTGTTGCGGTCCTCGTAGGGGTAGACCGCCACGGTTTTCGCGCCGAGTTCGGTGGCCGCGCGGAAGGCGCGGACGGCGATCTCGCCTCGGTTGGCGACCAGGATCTTGCTGAACATGCCTGCTCCTTCGGTGCGCGGATTGCGCTGAGAGTAGCGGTCCCGTGGGGCGCGGTAGAAGGCCTGTTCTTCAGGTGGGCAAGGCGCGATGCCTCAGCCGCCTGAGCTGCCTCCGGCGACCTCGTAGCCCCAGAGTTCGGCGCTCACCCCCACGGGCTTGCGCTGCGGCTGCTCGCTCGCCTCACCGCTCGCCTCGCCGTGGCCGCGGGAGAAGTCGCGGGAGGACACCCACGCCTGGAACGACTCCTCGTCGGCCCACCGGGTGACGACCAGCCACACGTGCCGGCCTTCGTCGGTGGGCTTGAGCAGCTCGAAGCCCTCGAACCCAGGCTGGCCGTCGACGGCGCCCGCACGAGCGGCGAAGCGGTGAGCGAGCTCGTCGCCGGAGTCGGCGGGCACGGTGATGGCGTTGATCTTGATGACGGTCATGACCTCATCCTGCCCGAGCTGGGCGCCACCTCGACCTCGGCCCAGGCACCGGCGACGGCCTGCGCCTCCGCCGAGTCCTCCCCGTACCGCTCCCGCGCTGCCTCGATCGTCAGGTGCGCGAACGTCGCGAAGTCGGCGTCCTTTTCGAGGCGTCCGCCGGTCATGACGTCGAACCACACCGGCCCCAGGGTCAGCCACGCCTTGCCCCCGACGTGTCGCGCGGCGAGCGCGAACGCCCGGTTGGGGATGCCGGAGTTGATGTGGACGCCGCCGTTGTCGTGCTCCTGGGTGTGGGGCAGCTCCACGTAGTCGCTCATCGACCCCGGCTGCGGGTCCTTGCCGAGCACCGGGTCGTCGAAGGCCGTGCCCGGTTCGATCATCGAGCGCAGCGCTTTGCCCTGCACGGCGTCGGTGAACAGGGCGGCGCCGACGAGCCAGTCCGCGTCACCGGCGTCGACGTCGTCGATGTACTGCGCGGTGAGCACCCCGAACACGTCCGAGACGTGCTCGTTGAGCGCGCCGGACTGACCGACATAGACGAGTCCGGCGGTGTACTGGGTGAAGCCGTGCGCGAGTTCGTGGCCGATGACGTCGACGCTCTTGGTGAACGAGCCGAAGACCCGCCCGTCGCCGTCACCGAACACCATCTGCCGACCGTCCCAGAAGGCGTTGTCGTAGTTCTTCTCGTAGTGCACGGTCGCCACCAGAGGCAGGCCGCGGGCGTCGAGGCTGTCGCGGCCGTACTCCTCGTAGAACAGGCGCCACGTGGCGCCGAGCCCGTCGTAGGCCTCGTTGACCGACACGTCGGCGTGCGGGCCCTCGCCCTCGCTCCGCACGAGGACACCGGGCAGATCGGACGTCTGCTGTGCGTCATGAATGCTGCGCTTCGGAGCACTGCTCGTCTGCGGCGGAGCGGCGCGCACGTGCCGCTCGCGGGTACGCGCCCGCAGGGAGTCGGGAACGAAACCCGCGCCTGGTGGCCGGCCGCGATCACGGGGGTGATGGGTGCGGACCTCGCGCTCGGTGCGCAGGGTGCGCTCCACGATGAGGGTGTGTTCCACCGCCCGCATGACGGCGGGGTCACCGGTGTTGTCGGCGATCCGCTGCAGCAGGAACGGCGGCAGGATGCCACACGGCACGACAGGGGCGGACGCTCGCGGTGCAGCCGGCGAGCCGGACGGACGATCCTCTGGCGCTGTCATGACGGCATTCCACCACCGGCCACCGACAACCCTTCCCGCTCCGGGCGCACCGATCGGTGAACGGTCGATCCCGCTGCGGCCCAACAGGATCAGGCGAGCCGGTCGAGCTCGTAGTCAACGACGACCGGTGCGTGGTCGGAGAGGCGTTCCTCGTAGGTGGCCTCGCGGTCGACCACGGCCTGGGTCGCGCTGCGGGCGAGGCGAGGGCTCGCGAGGTGGTAGTCGATACGCCATCCCACATCGTTGGTGAACGCCTGCCCGCGCCAGCTCCACCACGAGTACGGTCCGTCCGCCTCCGGGTGGAGGCGCCGCGTCACGTCGATGAGGCTGCGCGGGGAGAGGATCGAGGCGAACCATTCCCGCTCTTCGGGCAGGAACCCCTCGGATTTCTGGTTGGTGCGCCAGTTGCGCAGGTCTTGGGCGGTGTGCGCGACGTTGAAGTCCCCCACCACGAGGTACTCGCGCCCTCGCGCGGCCGCGGCGCGGCGGGCCGCCGTGAGGTGGCGGGCGAACCCGGCGAGAAAGCGCATCTTGCGCGTGTACTTGGCGCCACCGTCGGGCTCGTCGCGGCCCCCCGGCTTCTGGAGCTCGGCGGGCAGACCGCCCTTGGGCAGATAGAGGGACGCGATGGTGAGCGGCGCGTCCGCGAGGTCGACCTCGACGTAGCGTCCCTCGGCGGCGAACGGGCGCAGGTCACGGGAGAGCGGCCACGCGACGTCGTGGCCGACCTCCTCCAGGTGCTTCTCCCCCGGGGCGCGCACGAGGACACCACTGCCCCACGCCCGCACCGCGGCGGGGGCCTGCCGCGTGAGCACGGCGACGCCGTTGCGGCCGTTGAGGGTGCCCTGGTCGTAGGCGAGGTGATAGTCGCCGAAGACCCCCGTGGGCAGCATCGATGCCTGGCAGCGCACCTCCTGCAGGGCCACCACATCGCACTCGCGCGCCCGCAACCAGTCGGTGAAGCCGCGCTTCTGCGTCGCCCTGATGCCGTTGACGTTGAAGCTCGCGACTCGCATGGGGCGCATCGTAACGAGGCACCCGAGCCGGCCGACGATGCACCTGTCTTACACTGTCTAGTGCTCCACGTAGATGCACGCAGACACGGCACTCGATGGTGATATCGGCAGGGGCCGTAGGCTCGTGACATGTCGACCCTTCAGCAGATCGCCGCCGTGCACGGCCGCGGCCTCGTACCGGCCGACTCCCCCGTCGTCGGCATGGACGACCTCGGGCTCACCCGCGGTCACGGATGTTTCGACGCCACCCGGGTGACATGGGGCGAAGACGGCCCCGTCGTGGACATGCTCGAGGCCCACGTCGCACGGCTGGAGCGCTCCGCCGCCGCACTCGGCATCGAGGGCCCTCTGGCCCCGGCGTGGCACGAACTCGTCGACGGCGTGTGCGGGGCGTGGCAGGGCACCGCTGAGGCGATGCTCAAGCTCGTCCTCACCGGTGGCGGCGAGACGACGGGCGGCGCGCCGGTCGCGTACGTGACCCTCACCGAGATCGCGGAGACGAGCCTGCGTGAACGTGAGGGCATCTCGGTCGCGACCTTGAGCCGCGGCATGGCCTCCGACGCGTTCGCCGATGCCCCGTGGCTGCTCGGCGGGGTCAAGACCATCGCCTACGCCGTCAACCTCGCCGCCAAGGCGGAGGCACGTCGACGGGGAGCCGATGACGCCCTGTTCGTCTCCACCGACGGGGTCGTGCTCGAAGGGCCGACCTCGGCCGTGGTGCTGCGTGAGGGGAATCGCCTCGTGACCACCCCCACCGGTGACACCGGTGTGCTCGCCTCGGTGACGATCGAGCGTATGACGCGCGCCGTCGAGGATGAGGACGTCACGCTGACGACCGCACTGTTCAGCCTCGACCGACTCCTGGCAGCGGACGGTGCCTGGTTCGTCTCCAGCGTGCGGGGCGTCGCACCCATGCGCCGTATCGACGACACGGACATGCCCGTCGACACCGGCGGCGACGCGCTCGTGCGTCGCCTTGCCGGGTTTTGATCACGCGTCGGGCGTGGCCGCCTCCACCGCGCCGGGGGTGCCTTCGAGGGTGGGGGCGACCGATTCGGGAGCCTTCTCCCCCAGCTTGACCAGCACGATTCCCGCGACGATGACGAGGCCTCCGAGCACCTGCATCGCCGTGGGTTGCTGCGCGAGCAGCAGCGCCGCGAACAGGAACGAGAAGAGGATCTCAACGAGTCCGACGAACGAGGCGACGCGGGCTCCGAGCGCGCGAGCTGCGGCGATGCCGGTCCAGTAGGCGATGGCGGCGGTGACGATGCCGAGCGCCAGACCGACACCCCACCACGGCACGGCGCCGAGGATGAAGGTGACGTCGCCGCCGGCGACACGGACCGGCAGCCATCCGGTCAGCGCCACGGCGCCGAGGGCGAAGACCCCGACCCACAGTCCGGCACCGGCGAGGGCCAGCGGCGGCAGGTCGCTCTCCTCGCCACCGAGCACGAAGAAGGCCGCGAGACCGGTGGCGGCGAGCAGCGCCCACAGTGTGCCGACGGCGTCGGCGGTCAGGCCGCTCAGGCCCAGCGCGGGCACGAGGCCGGCGAGGGCGATCAGCCCGCCGACGGCGGTCAGCGGCGTGGGTCGTTGGGCGCGCGCCACCCACATGAAGCCGACGACGAGGACGGGCGCGAGGTACTCGATGAGCAGCGCCACGGCGACGGGGAGGGTCTGCACGGCGCTGAAGTAGGCGAGCTGGGTGAGGGCGATGGCGAACAGGCCGTAGCCGAGCACGAGACGCCGCGCCCCGAGCAGGAGGTGCCAGCGTCCGCGCAGGACGATCACGGTCGGCACCGTGAGCGCCACGGCGGCGATGAGGATGCGGAATCCCACGGTGGCGATCGGCGACCAGCCAAGATCGAGCAGCCCCTTGCCGAGAGTGCCGGAGAGGCCGAACGTCGCCGCCGAGACGAGGGCGAACAGGATTCCCCCCGCTGCGGACTGCCGCTGTGTCATGGCAGGTGAGGGTACTGATCGCGGCCTCTCCCGGCGGGCGCGTGCCGCTGGACGGACACTCAGGGATCGGCTGCATCACGGGTCGTGGGTCTGCGCGGGGCCGTTGACAATCGGGCAATTGGTGTGACCCAGAACACCTTTCGGGCCACCCGGCGACGTAGCCTCGCGAGCATGACTCGCCGAACCGCTGCCATCGCCCTGGGCGTCATGCCCCTGTTGCTCGCTCCCGGCCTGGTCGCCGAGGCCGCGCCCCGCCACAAGGACTCCGGACCCGTCGGCGCCGACCTGCCGTTCACCGCCACCGCCACCGGGTACGGCGGCGCGGTGGCGACCGTCGACCCGATCGCGAGCGCGGTCGCCATCGAGGTGCTCAAGCGCGGCGGGACCGCCGCCGACGCGGCCGTCGCGGCGACCGCGACGCTCAACGTCGTCGAGCCCTACGCCACCGGCATGGGTGGCGGCGGTTTCTTCGTCTACTACGACGCGAAGAGCAAGAAGGTCGAGACGATCGATGGTCGCGAGACGGCCCCGGCCGCGATGACCGAGACGGCGTTCCTCGACGAGGACGGCGAGCCGATGGAGTTCTGGACGGCGGTCAACTCCGGCCTGTCCGTGGGCGTGCCGGGCACGCCCGCCACCTGGCAGGCGGCGCTCGACCGGTACGGCACATTCGACCTGGACGCCATGCTGAAGCCTGCGCAGAAGATCGCCGAACGCGGCTTCGTCGTCGACGAGGCGTTCGCGGAGGCGACGCAGCGCAACGCGGAGCGGTTCGCGATGTTCCCCGACACCGCGGCGATCTTCCTGCCCGGCGGTGAGCCGGTGGCCGCGGGTGACGTCATCAGGCAGCCGGACCTCGCCAAGACCCTGAAGATGATGCGCACGCACGGCATCGAGGCGTTCTACGACGGGCCGATCGCCGAGGCCATGGTCGAGGTCGTCAACGAGCCGGTGACGGCCGAGGGCGTCACCGTGCCGCGCGGCTCGATGACGCGGGAGGACCTGCGCAGCTACGAGGTGCTGCACAAGGATCCGATTCACAGCACCTACAAGGGTCTCGACGTATACGGCATGTCGACGCCCAGCTCGGGCGGCGTCGCCATCGCCCAGATCCTCGGGCTCCTCGAGGCCGGGGAGAAGAAGACCGGCACGCCGTTGGCGCAGACCGACGACGTGCAGTACTTGCACCGCTTCGCCGAGGCGAGCGCGGCGGCGTTCGCCGACCGCAACCGGTACGTCGCCGATGTCGAGGGCGTGCCGATCGAGGAGCTGTTGTCGAGTGCGTACCTCGCCGACCGCGTGTGCGGCTTCAGCGAGACCACGGCGGCGGAGCGTCCGATCGCGCCGGGCGTCCTCGGCGCGGACCGGCGGGACTGCACGACCGGCCCGGCGGGCGATGCCCGCGTGAACGAGGGTGGCTCCACGACGCACCTGACGGTCGCGGACAAGTACGGCAACGTCGCCTCCTACACCTCGACGATCGAGCAGTTCGGCGGTTCGGGGATCACGGTTCCGGGCTACGGGTTCCTCCTCAACAACGAGCTGACCGACTTCGAGTTCGAGGCCCCGACCGCCGGGGTGCCGCACCCGAACCTGCCGGCACCGGGCAAGCGTCCGCGCAGCTCGATGGCGCCGACGATCGTGCTCGAGAACGGCCGCCCGGTGTTCGCCGCCGGTGCCGCGGGCGGGGCGACGATCATCACGACGACCGCGCAGATCCTCACGGGCTACTTCGAGCGTGACCTCACGGCGGTCGGTGCCGTGAACGCCCCTCGTCTGTCGTCGCGGAACACCGCGGCGGGGGCGGAGTCGCGGATCGTCGACACGGCCACCGGTGCTGCGCTGCGGGACATGGGGCACACGATGAGCACCGTCGAGGCCCTGGGACGCGCGACGGCCATCGCCATGCCGGCCAAGGGCGTGTTCGTCCCGGCCGCCGAGCGCACGCGCGGTGGCGGCGGGTCCGCCATGGTGGTCGAGCCGCAGGGTCGCTGACGGTCGGCCCCAGCCGGCCCGATCAGCTCGTATCGGCCTCTCTTGTCATCATGCGAGAGAGGCCGATACGCCTGTCGCGTCACGGCAGCCGGGTCGGCAGGTCGATCGTGGCCGGGTCGTCGCCCCACACGGCGTGGGGGTGGGAACGCACGGTGGACAGGACGGCGCCGAGGTGGGCCGTGAGCACGGGGCCGTCGGTGAGGACGACCGAGGTGTGGCGATCCCCTTCGCCGATGAGCAGGTCGACGACCCAGTCGGCGTCGGCAGGCCGAGCGAGCACGAGGTCGAGCACCAGGTGGCCGCCCGGCTCGATGAGCCCGTCGTCGTTCATGCCCTCGGCGTCGACGTCGAAGGCGACCGGCTCCCCGGCGTCGCGACGGTCGGCACCTGCCGCCACCGACACCGCGGCGGGGTCGAGGGCCCGCGTCGAGCCGTTGACGATGGCGAGGCTGATGATGGTGCACTCCTGCTCGGTGCACCCGGGACCGTCGTAGGCCTCGGGCCGCAAGGAGAGCACGACGACGCCGGAGGCCAGCACCGCCTGGTCCTCGAAGGAGGTCATGATCGTCGTCGTCAGGGAGCCGGGGACCGCCTGCGGGGTGGAGTCGACCGAGTCGGCCGAGTCGGTATTCGGGGTCGTGGTCGGCGCGGACAGCGGAGCGGAGGCCCCGTGGGGATTCTGGGCTTCGTGGGCCTGCCCAGACGTGGTCGGGAGGGTGCCGGCGCCCGCGGGAACGGCGGCGCAGCCGGCGAGAGCGATGAGGGCCAGGGCGGGGACGAGGGCGCGTGTCATGGCCGGACCGTAGAAAGCGGATCGTCCCACTCCGGCCCCGCACGCAGCCTCGCTGGGGACAACGCGCCCTCCAGCCGAGGGGTTGTGGACAACCGCCCACGGCGGTGAATGCGACGAGGCCCCCCTCCTGGCAGGGGCCCTCGACGTGCGGAGGGTGATCCGTCACCGGAGCCCTCGCGACCGGGCGAGCGAAGTGCTTGGATCGGCGTCGCCCGCGGTCGATGGGGGCTGCGGCGTGACAGACCGCGCCCCGACCGAAAGGAGCGTCCATGACCCCGTCCGTGTTCGCCGTGACCGCCAAGGTCAACCCGACCGTCGCCGACGCCCTCGGGGACGACGTCACCCGTGCCCGCCTCGTCGTCGCCGCCACCAGCCAGGCCGAGGCCCTCGCCAAGCTGCAGTTGGCCGGCAACCACGTGTTCTCCTCGACGTTCCGCCGCTACGGCGGACCCAGCGCCGACGCCCGCGAGATCGCCGCGGCGAGCGCCGAGCCGGGTGAGGTGTTCGCGTTCGCCCTCGAGCGCCCCGACGCGGAGCCGGTGCGCCTCACGCGTCGCTGAGACTCGAACAGATGGCGGGCGACCCCCTTCGCGGGTCGCCCGCCATTCACATGTCTGGACCTCTCTACATTCTAGCGTAGATACCGGAATATCGTTCTGTCGGCCACCGCGGGCGGGACCTCATGATCGCGCGACGGCTCGACCCATGACGACGACGCCGGCGGTGACCGCCGCGAGCGCGAGGAGAGTGACTGCGAGCGCCACGGGCGCGGTCACTCCCGGCAGCAGGGCGAGGACGGCGAGCGCCGCCCACGTGAGCGCGGCGACGGCGACGAGCCCGACCCAGCGCATCGCCCAGCGGCGCACCAGTGCGGGGGCAGGGCGTGCCCGGGGCGGCGCAGAGGCGCTGAGGGTCAGACACACCAGTTGCGCGAGCAATGCAGCCGCGGCCACCAGGGCGAGGGCGCCCGTCAGATCGACGACGAGCAGGTGCAGCGTCGCGACCACGAGGACGAGAACGGTGCCCCACTCGGGCCGAGTGATCGCGAACAGCGCGGTGACGAGCACGGCCACGGCGGTCGCGCCGGTCAGCGGGTAGGCGGACGGGAGGGCCATCAGCACACCGGCACCGACGAGCGAGACGGCCCGCAGGATCAGCTGCCCCGGAGTGACGCGAGTGGTCACCTGGCGCCACAGACCCGCCCTCATCACCTGCGCCGTCATCGCCGGGCCTGCCGTCGCGCTCGCAGCGCCTGCAGGACGCCGGTGATGCCGTCGGTGAACGGGACAACGGGGACGCCGAGGTCGCGGAGCCGGTCGACGGTCACGCGACGTTCGAGCTCCAGGATCCGCCAGGCCAGGGTGTCTTCGCCGGCCGTTGCGTCGACGCGGTCGGGGACGACGTCGATGACGACGACGTCGGTGCCGCGGCGGGCGGCGGCCGCGATCGCGTCGACGACAACACGGGAGGTCAGGGGCGTCGCGGCGATCAGGACGGTGCCGTCACGCAGGGCGCGGTGGACCGACCGGGGGTCGGGGTTGCGCTCGTCGGCGGGGCGGACCCGGGCGAGCAACGCGAGGACGCGGCGCAGGTGCCGCTCGCCCGTCCCGGCGCGGAGGTGTCGGGAGCGGTCACCGAGGATGCGTAGCCCCACACGGTCGCCTCCGCGGCAGGCGCGGGCAGCCGCGGCCGCTGCGATCTGGACGGCCGCTTCGACGCTGGAGGGCAGGGTCGGGTCGGCCGACGGCAGGTCGCCGAGGGCGTCGACGACGACGAGGAGGTCAGCGTCGCGCTCGGCGAGGTGGGTGCGGACGTGCAGGTCTCCTTTGCGCGCCGACGTCGGCCAGTGCACGCGGCGGATGCGGTCGCCCGCACGGAAGGGTCGGACCTCGGCGAACTCCGAGCCGTCCCCCGGTCGGCGCGAGATGTGTCGGCCGAGCAGGGTGGCGGGCGGGAGGACGTCGCCGGTGCCGCCGGTCGGCAGGTGCGGGGCGGGGAACACCATCAGCGCCAGCTCGGGCACGGTGTCCCGGGCGATGTAGGCGCCCCAGTCGGAGGTGAGTCGCACCTCGCCCCCGCCGAGGCGGTAGTGGCCCCAGATGTCGGCGCGGACCTCGATCGCCACCGCCGCCTCGCCGGGGGTGACGAAGCCGTGCACGGCGCCGCCGGGTGGGTCGGTGGCGATGCGCGGCCCGGGGGCGAGGTCGACGCCGACGCTTTCCACGGACGCGGGGACGGACGACGTCACGATCACGGAGGCGGGGGCGCCCTCGGTGGGGGTCGCCGGATCGAGGTGCACCTGTAGCCGGTCGAGCGCGGTCGGGCGCGCCACGAGACCCAGCGCAGCCCAGGTGAGCAGCGGGACCGCGACGACGAGTAGCTCGGAACGCCGGGTGATGACGGCGACGACGGCGAGGAGCACGCCGGCGCCCGCGATGGCGGCGTGCGCCGGGGTGAGGTGCCAGCGGCGGGGGTCGGCCGTCACGCCCTCGCCTCGAGGGAGGGCGGGACAGCCACCGTGCTCAGCAGGTTGCGGACGACGGATTCGCCGTCGACGGTGGTCATCCACAGTTCGGGCTGGATGAGGATGCGGTGCGCCAGCACGGGGATCGCCACGGTTTTGACGTCTTCGGGGGTGACGTAGTCGCGGCCCTGGACGACGGCGAAGGCGCGGGCGACGAGAGCCAGGGCGAGGGACCCGCGCGGCGAGGCGCCGACGGACACGGAGGAGTGGGTGCGCGTGGCTGCCGTGAGCGCGACGCAGTAGTCGACGATGCCCGCATCGAGGGGGATCTCCTCGACGGCGGCCTGCAGGGCGAGCAGGTCACCGTCGCCGAGGACGGGCTCGACCGACTGTGCTTCGGTGCGGCGCTCCAGGCGGCGCTGCACGATGTCGCTCTCCTCCTCCGCGGTGGGGTAGCCGAAGGCGACGCGTAGCAGGAACCGGTCGAGTTGGGCCTCCGGCAGGGGGTAGGTGCCCTCGTGTTCGACGGGGTTGGCGGTGGCGATGACGTGGAACGGGTCGGGTAGCGGCATGGTGCGCCCCTCGATGGTGACCTGCCGCTCCTGCATGGCTTCGAGGAGGGCGGCCTGGGTCTTGGGTGGGGTGCGGTTGATCTCGTCGGCGAGCAGCAGCCCGGTGAAGAGCGGCCCGGGGCGGAACTCGAACTCGTGGTCGCGCTGGTTGTACAGGTAGGAGCCGGTGAGGTCGGAGGGCAGCAGGTCGGGGGTGAACTGGGCGCGCGCGAACTGCAGGCCCAGGGCCCCCGCGAACGAGCGGCCGGCGAGGGTCTTGCCTAGACCGGGGTAGTCCTCCAGCAGCACGTGGCCGCCGGCGAGGATCCCGGCGAGGACGAGTTCGAGGGGGCGGCGTTTGCCGACGACGGCGCGTTCGACGGCGTCGAGCACCGCCGTCGCGGTCGTGGTGACGTGGTTCATAGCTCCTCGATGTCTTCGATCATGGCCGCGAGCGCGCGGCGGTTGCGGGGTCGTGGTGGGTCGTCGGTGAGCAACGGGGCCAGCCGGTCGGGGAGGGCGGCGGCGGCGCGCTGCGGCTCGGTGTCGGGGTCGATGTGGTGGCGGGCGCGGAGCCGGTGGACGACGATGTCGCGCAGGGCGGGCGCGAGGGTGTCCCATCCCTTGTCGCGGGTGCCGTGGATGGCCCAGGTGAGGGCGCGCCAGCGCCGGTCGTCGACCACGGCGCCGCTGCGGCGGGACGGTGCCTGCCAGGGGCGTTCGACGGGGTTCATCCGCCAGACGATCCACCAGATCGTGGCCGCGGTGCCCACCGCGAGCGGCACCGCGACCGGGTGGAGGCGCTGGTTCACCATGGCGCCGACCCAGACGACGAGGCCGCCAAGGACGAGGGTGAAGCCGACGAGGGGCAGCCAGACGGTGCGGGTCATCGCGCCCGCTCCCTCAGGCCCGCCTCGATACGGTCGAGGGCGGCGGCCGCGTGGGCACGGTCGTCCTCACTGATCGGGTGCTGGGAGAAGCGGGCCTCGCGGTAGGCGGCCAGCAGGGTGGCGACGGCGTCGGCGGGCACCCCCGGGTGGTCGTGGAGCAGACGGTCGGCCACCTCGGTGGGCGACTCGTGAGGGCTCGGAGCGCTCCCGGCGGCGTCGAGGGCCTCTTCGAGGGCAACCCAACAGGCGACGACCCCGTTGCGGGGGACGCCGTCGGCGAGCGCCGCTCGGGCGCGGTGGGTGACGACGACGAGGTCGGTGCGCGCCCGCACAGGTGGCGGTGGAGCCGGCTCGTCCTCGTCGCGATGCCTGCGGACCCACCATCGACGGGCGAGGGCGCCAACGAGGATCAGCGCCCCTGCCCCGACGATGGCCAGAAAGATCCACCCGGTCCACTGCGGCAGGTCGGGGCGTTGGACGCCTGAGGGGTCGTCGGGCGGGACGGCGTCGGGCGGGAGTGATGGGCGCGGCGTCGATTCGACGGCCTCGGGGCCGGTGATCGTGGTGCGCTCACGGGGAACGGTGGTGCTGAGGGACGGGCCGTGGAGCGTGGACCAGGCGAGCAGGGCGCCGACGAGCGCCACCAGCGCGAGCGCCATCCCCCGTCCTCGCATCGATGAGCCCTTCCGTCGGTCACGGCATCATGCCAGGCCGGTTCTGCCGCTTGTGGGCGTTCACCCTGACGGGTGGGGAGCGTCACGCTGACCCAGCACCTCGGCGATCGGTGCGGGGCGCGCGAAGTGGAACCCTTGAACGAGGGGGCAGCCGAGGGACTCGAGGATGGCGGCCTGCTCCGCCGTTTCCACCCCTTCGGCGACGGCCGAGGAGATGCCGAGGGTGCCGACGAGGTCGAGGAGCCCCTTGAGGGTGGTCGTGGCCGCGGGGTCCGTGCCGAGCGGGGAGACGAAGCAGCGGTCGATCTTGAGGCAGTCGATTGGGAGGGCGAGCAGGGTGCCGACGGTGGCGAAGCCGGTGCCGAAGTCGTCGAGCAGCACGCGGATGCCCATGTCGCGCAGTTCGGCCAGGGTGGCCATGACCTCGGGGCCGGTGTCGAGCAGCATCGTCTCGGTGACCTCGAGCCAGAGGTGGTCGGGGGCGAGGTTCGTGTCGGCGAGGGCCCGGCAGACGATGTCGGTGAGTCCCGGTTCTTCGAGCTGGGCCGGGGAGATGTTGACGGACACGACCTGGGCGCTGCCGGGGTGGTCGGCGAGGTGCGCCGCGAGGGCGCGGCAGGATTTGCGGAGGATGCGTTCGCCGAGATCCCCGATGAGACCGAGCTGTTCGGCGAGGGGGATGAACACGAGCGGTGAGACGAACCCGTTCTCCTCGTCGGTCCAGCGGGCGAGGGCCTCCCATCCGACGACGTCGCCGTAGCCCGGGCCGCCGAGGATCGGCTGGAGGTAGACGTCGAACGCGTCGGCTTGCAGCGCGCCCGCGAGGCGGTCTCCGATGCGGGACCGCAGGCGGCTGGCCTCGGCGAGGCTGTCGTCGAAGAGGAGCAGCCCCTTGCGGGCGTGCCGTTTGGCCTCGAACATAGCGAGGTCGGCGCGGCCGAGGAGGTCTTCGGTGGAGATGCCGTCGCCCGGGTAGGACACGGCGACGCCGAGCGCGGCGGAGACCGAGTGCATGCGGCGGGGGTGCACCTGCAGTGGGGTGTTGAACGCGGCGCGGAGGCGGCGGGCGATGGTGAGCGCCTCCTCGTCGTTGTGGACGGTGGCGACAGCGACGAATTCGTCACCGCCGTGACGGGCGAGGATGTCTCCCTCGCGTAGGCGCGGCGGGAGACGGCGCGCGATCTCTTTGAGGAGTCGGTCGCCGGCGTGGTGCCCCCACGTGTCGTTGACGTATTTGAAGTCGTTGCAGTCGAGGAAGATGACGGCGGTGCCCGGGCCGCCGCGGCGGTGTTCGGCGAGGCGGTCTTCAAGGCGTTCGAAGAGGGCGGCCCGGTTGAGGAGGCCGGTGGAGGCGTCGTGGGTGGCGCGGTGGCGGCTGTCGGCCTCGGCTGTGGAGAGCGCAGACATGGTGAGGGCGAGCCGCGCGAAGAGCAACACCATGAGGATGAGCAGCAAGGTGGTGCGCAGGGGAATGTCCCAGGGGCTGGCTGCGGGGGTCGCGACGGCGGCCAGAACCGGGACGATCGTGAAGGCAGTGAGGGTGAGGGGGCGGCCGACGCCTTCGTCGGGGCGTACCTCCGCCGGCTTGGTGAGTTCGGGGCAGGAGGGGTGCAGCCCCGCGGCGGTGAAGCCGAAGTAGGCCCAGATGTAGCCGCCCATGACGACCGGCACCCACTCGGGGGCGAAGACGGTGGCGGCGACGTAGGCGAGGTCGACGGCCAGCAGCCAGACGAGGCTGACGAGGATGATCCGCATCGCGACGACGCGGCGGCCGAGCAGGTACGCGAGGTGCAGTGACAGGGCGATGAGGGCCAGGTCGATGCTCGGGTAGACGGCGAGGCTGACGTCGAGGCCGAGTCGCGGCTGATCCATGAGCGGGACGAGCAGCAGCAGCGACAGGGTGAGCAGGGCCCCGAAGGTGACGGTGACGGCGTCGAGGATGGTGAGGATGCCGGACCCGTTGCGGCCCACATGCAGGGGGATGAGCCCGATCCACAGCAGCATCAGCGCGAACCCGCCGAAGTAGAAGATGTCGATGTACTCCATCGGCCCGACACCGCTCTCGGCCCACCCGGTGGTGAGGGAGATGACGAAGCTGACCCCGGCGAGCGGCAGCGGTATCCACAGCTTGAGGGGGCGGGGGCGCAGCAGCAGCGGCCCGACGCAGAACGCGAGGATGAGGACGAGCGCAAGGCCGCCGTAGATGGTCGGCCCGACACCGTCCGGGTCGATCTGCATGAGCACCGTCGCGATGACGACCACGACCGCGAGCAGGGAAAACGTGATGAGGTGCGCCCGGGGCGTCCACCAGTGCGGCACGGACCCGGCAGGGTGCACGGGGGCGCGTTCGAGGGATGCGCCGGTGTCGATGTCGTCGGCGGACTCCGATGCATCGACGTACACGGGTGGCATCGACGTTGCCCTCCGTCCCGACATCGCTGACCTCTCACCCTCATCTACGGACGATTGACGACCGACCTGACGCTTTTCGCGCCTCGGTGCACGGTTGGTCGAAGGGGCCTGCTGCACACCGCGTTTCCCATCATCTCAGGCATGTCCAGCACCCGACGTCTCCGGTGGCCGCGCGGGATGTCGCATATGTCGCCAACGGTTGTTGGACGGGTCACCAACCGTGCTGCGACAACCAGCTCGCGATTCACGCTCGTCCCGGACGGTCAGCGGGAAGCCAACGGATGGATGGACCCCGTTTCGGTCCGTCAGGGTCCTTGATGACGACATTCGCGGCGCGCAGCTCGTTGAGGATCTGGGTGGCCTGCTGAACGTCCAGGTCGAACATGTTCCTCAGCGTCTTGTTGGTGATCCAGCCGTACTCCTCGAGGTGGGCCTCCACCCGAGGACGAGCCGAGTCCGCGCGTGCTCTGTGCTGCACAGCCGTGCCGAGTGCGGTGGCCACCGATGGACGCAGCCGCCAGCGCACTCCGCGGCGGACATCACCGTCGCGTTCGATGAGTGCCTCCGAGCCCGCGGCCAGGGCGTCGAGCCTGTCAGTGGCTTCCGCGTCACTGACCTGGAGCAGACTCGCAGCGTCGCTGAGCGTCAATGTCGGGCGTTGGCAGAGGTGGACGAGGGACAGCATCGCGTCGACATTTTCCCGCAGGGAACGAGGCAAGGTCGCCACGAAGCCGGCAAACGCGCGGTTCGGGGCGCCGCTGCTGAAGTAGATCTCGACGGAGTACTCGTCCGCGCGTATCCCGGGCACTTGTTGTCCGACGCGGACCTGTTCTCGGAACATCCTGTCGATGCCACGCGATGCCCGCTCGGCAAGTCCGAGCTGTTGCATGGCGGCCATGAGGGTGGAGTTTCGCGGGGTTGACACCGTGCTGAGGAGTCGATCCTGAGTCACCCCGAAAGGCAGCCCGCCGGGCGACCAGACCCGTAGGACAGTCGGGGAGTGATCGATGACCACACGCTCCGGGCGTGTGTAGTCACGGTGAACCAAGGCGTTGGTCACCGCCTCATCGACGGCGATCGGGGAGAAGTCCGGAAGGGCGATTTCCTGGCCCCCCATGAGGGAGATGTGGGCTACCTCAGGGTCAAGCGTGGCCCGTACGGAGCCGAGGGCTTGGGGAAGGAGCAGGACCAAGGGTTCTCGCAGTCGGCGAACGGAGGGCTCGGCACCCGCAGCCGAGCGAGTGAGGATGTCGAGCTTGTCGTGGTCTGGCGTGCAGAAGAGGATCTCCCCGGCACACAACAGACGGTCCTCGCGGTCGAGCAGATTGAGAGCCCGCAAGAGGCTTGCGTCGTCGAGGTCGGACATCTGGTTGCGCTGGTCAACCAGCTGGCCCAGGAGGCCTCTTGCCTGTCGCATCGCAGAGGGCGCCACGTCGCTCCATGGCCGGTCCGACGGCCGCGCGGTCAGATCAGGATTGCGTCGCTCGTGCGCCAGGGCACGCCGCGCGTCTTCGGTCAGTGGCGCGCATGAGGTCCCTCGACGGCTGAGCGCCTTCCCTTTCCCATCAGTGACCAGGTCGAGCCCCTCGGAGACCGTGATGACGAGCAACCTCTTACCTGCGTAGTGGATTTCGTCGATAGGCACGGTCAGCTGGGGCCTGGTGTTTCCGTAGATCCGGTTCCTGATGAATGCGGGGTCGGCCTGGGTGCCGATGATGGCGTCCGGGCCTGGGGTGCCATCGTTCACGCCCAGCACGATGCGTCCGCCTCGGGCGTTCGCGAAGCACACCACCGTGTCCACCAGCATCTCGACGAGACGTGCCTGCGGGTTACCTGGGGCGGCACGGTCTGTGACCGTGTGGGGGTCTTGCTTGAAGTCGAGGGTCTCGGTTTCGAGCGAGCCCGCTGAGGCGCCGTCCGCCACCGCCTGCAGGGCATCGTCGAGATCTTCGAGTTTCTAGGTAGTTTCTAGCATGAGCGTGCATACCGACACCACAGAAACTCTAGAAACTCGCCCACATCCTGCCGTCCTGGTGCGGCTCAGCCCTTGAGCGAGCTGCGCACCGAGTTGTGGGGCGACCGCTGGGCGTCCTCCCCACTCCGGGGGCAGTGGCTCTCAGGCAGGTGGGCATCTGCGAGCGCGTCGTCGTGCCACCAACGACGAAACTCCCGGGCGGATTGCCTCCGGCCGGGAGTTTCGGGAAATTGAACGGGTCGCTCATGGAACCACCCCTGGTGCGCGAGGGGGGAGTTGAACCCCCACGCCCTTTCGGGCACACGGACCTGAAC
>JAUNTP010000063.1 GCA_030538585.1 Mobilicoccus sp. | reverse complement strand
AGATCCACCAGATGCTCGAGGGGCGCGAGGTCATCGCCCTCTCCGGGCACAGCCACTCGATCGAGAACATGAAGAAGGGCGACTCCTACGGGCCGTGGAAGGAGACCTTCGGCATCGAGAAGCTGCCGTTCTCCCACCTCGTCGTGGGCGCCATCTCGGGCGACTGGTACTCCGGTGACCTCGACCGCAACGGCCTGCCGATGGCCTACCAGCGTGACGGTGGCCGCCCCGGTGTCGTCACCCTCGACATCACGGGCAACCAGTACAAGGAGCGCTTCTCCGTCACCGGCGAGTCCGAGGACGTGCAGATGAACGTGGGCCTCAACTCCCCGCACTGGCGTGGATGGTTCACCACCCTGGACGACTGGCGTCGGGAGAACCGCAACGACTCCTCGGGCAAGACCCCGCCGCTGTCGTACAACGACCTCGGCGACCCGAACATGGTCACGCGCGCCGACCTGCAGAACACGACGTACGTGTCGACGAACTTCTGGATGGGCACCACGTCCAGCAAGGTCGAGGTGAGCATCAACGGCGGCGAGAAGAAGGCCGCGACGCGCACCCAGGCCGCGCAGGGTGAGGAGCAGCTCATCGGCGCGGAGTACGCCGACCCGGTGGCCGCGACCCGTCAGCTCTCGGTGGCTCGCACCAGCCAGGCGAGCACCGACGGCCCGCGCGACACGCAGGGCTACCGCCTCTACCGGGGCAGCCAGTACGGCCCCGGCCCGGCCCGCCCCGGCAACAACCTCGCCGACCGCATGCACCACATGTGGCGCTACGAGCTCCCCGCCGACCTGCCCAAGGGCACGCACCGCATCGAGGTGACGGCCACCGACCACTACGGCCGCCAGTTCACGCAGTCGCAGGCCATCACCGTCGTCGACGAGCGCCCCGAGTCCATCGAGTTCCGTCGCAGCCTCTTCGGCCTCGACAACTGACATCCCTCAGGCGTCGATGAGTCGACGCCGCTGATACACCGGCGCCGGGACGGCCTCCTAGACCGTCCCGGCGTCGCGCTGCCCCCCCGTTGGTCGAGGAGGAGCGAAGCGACGTCTCGAGACCATCCGCGACGCTCTCCCGTGACGTCACCATGGTCTCGAGACACTCGCTTCGCTCGCTCCTCGACCAACGGGGCGAGACGCGCGCCGCTTGCCCGTCTCAACCAGCACCCCTGGGCTTCCTCATGAGTACATCTTGACCGTTATGTAGCAGCTCTACTACGATCGAGACTATGACAGCGACGCCTTTCGCCGTGGAGACCCGCGGCCTGCGCATGTCCTACGGCGACACCGAGGTGTTGCGCGGGCTCGACCTGACGATCGCGCCCGGCGAAGTCGTCGCCCTCCTCGGCCCGAACGGCGCGGGCAAGACGACGACGATCGAGATCCTCGAAGGCTTCCGCGGGCCGTCGGCGGGCACGGTGCGCGTGCTCGGTGAGGATCCCCTCACGGCCGGGGAGCGATGGCGGGCGCGCGTCGGTGTCGTGCTGCAGAGCTGGCGCGACCACCCGAAGTGGCGCGTGCGCGAGCTGCTCGCGCACCTCGGCGAGTTCTACCGCCCCTACGCCACGGCGGAGACGCCCAGGCCCTGGGACACCGACGACCTGCTCGCCCGCGTCGGCCTGACCGACCTCGCGAACCGCCAGATCATGAAGCTCTCCGGCGGTCAGCGTCGGCGCCTTGACGTCGCGGTCGGGATCGTCGGGCGCCCCGAGCTGCTGTTTCTCGATGAGCCGACGGCCGGCTTCGACCCCGCCGCCCGCCGCGACTTTCACGACCTCATCGCCTCGCTCGCCGACGATGACGTGACGATCCTGCTCACCACGCACGACCTCGCGGAGGCCGAAAAGCTCGCCGACCGGGTGCTGGTCCTCGCCGGTGGGCTCATCGTCGCCGACGGCACGCCCGACGCGCTGCGCCGGGCCATGTCGCGCACCGCGGAGGTGCGCTTTCACCGCGACGGCATCACCCAGGTGCACGCAACCCAGGACCCGGCCGACTATCTGCACGGCGTGCTCACCGCGCCCGGTGGTCCGGTCACCGACCTCGAGGTGCGTCGCGGCAGCCTCGAGGAGGCCTACCTCGCGCTCGTCCAGGCCGCCGAAGCGGGCGATGAGATCCCCGCCGAACTGTTCACGGCCCGCACCACTCCGGAGGTCGCGTCATGACGCCCGTTCTCGCCGGCGCGCTGCGTCAGGCCCGCATCGAGACCCGGCTGCAGTTGTTCACCTGGACGGGGCTCACGTGGATCATCTGGCCCGGCATCGGTCTGGCCGTCTTGTACTTCATGCGTGATCTGCCGGTCATGGAGAGCGCGCTGTCGGTCGCGCAGATGGGCGCCCCGGGCCTCGCCGCGATGTACCTCGTGTACGGCGGCGTCTTCGGCATCTCCGGCGCGCTCATGCTGGAGCGGGAGGACGGAACGCTACTGCGCGCCAAGGCCATTCCCGGCGGCATGGCGGCACACCTGCTCGGCGGCATGCTGACGTTCGGGCTGGTCGCGGTGTTGCCGATCGCGCTCATCCTGGTCGCGGCGTCGTTCGTCATCGACGGCGTCCTGCCCAGCGGCGCGTCCGGGTGGGCTCTGTTCGCCGCCGTCACGCTGCTGGGTCTGGCGGCGACGATGCCGGCGGGGGCGCTGCTCGGCGCGCTGCTGCGGGGGCCGATGGCGCTCGGGGTGCTGGGGATGCTCGTCACGGGCAGCTTCGCCATCAGCGGCATCTTCTATCCGCTCGCCGCCCTGCCCGCGTGGGTGCACGGGCTGGGACAACTGCTGCCGACGTACTGGATCGGGCTCGGCTACCGCGCCGCGATACTGCCGCCGGAGTTCGCCGCGCTCGAACTTCACGGGTCGTGGCAGACGCCGATGGTCGTCATCGTCCTCGCCGCCTGGGCGCTCGTCGGGTCGGTGTTCGCGCCGTGGGCGCTACGCCGGATGGCGCGGCGACAGTCCGGCTCGGCCGTGGCCGCGGCCCGTGAGCGGGTCATGAGCCGGGGATACTGAGCGCCGTGTCCGATCACGTCCACAACCGCATCGCGATGCTGCGCGCGGAGCGCGGCATCTCGCGACGCGACCTCGCCGAGGCCCTCGGCGTGCACTACCAGACGATCGGCTACCTCGAACGCGGCGAGTACGCGCCGAGCCTGCACGTCGCCCTCCGCATCGCCGAACACTTCGAGGTGCCGGTGGAGGTCGTGTTCTCCCTCCACGAGTTCCCCCGCCTCGGCGCGAGCTGACCCGGCCCGGTTGGTCGAGGAGGAGCGCAGCGACGTCTCGAGACCACCGCCCTCCCTCTCCCGTCAACTGACCATGGTCTCGAGACACTCGCTGCGCTCGCTCCTCGACCAACGAGTACCCGCGTGAGGCGGGACCGGTCCGGGTATGGGTGGTGCATGACGGATTTCACGCAACGACTGGGCATCACCGACGCGTCCCCGCAGGAGGCGGCGCGCCCCGGTGACGACGCCGGCAAGGCGCTCACCGTGGGTGCCGAGCACCTCAACAAGAACGGCACCCTGCACGGTGGGGTCATGGCGACCATCCTCGACACCGCCATGGGCGACGCCGTCCGCAGCCACCTCGGCGAGGACGAAGAGACAGCCACCGTGTCGATGACCATCACCTACCTCGCCCCCGCCAAGGAGGGCGACGAGCTGCGCGCCAGCGCCGAGATCCGCAAGCAGGGCAGCTCCCTCGTCCTGGTCGAATCCGACCTCACCCGCCCCGAGGACGACAAGGCCATCGCCCACGGCGTCGCCACCTTCACGGTCCTCGGCGGCGACTGAGCGCAGCACCCTGGGCCTGGGGCGACGAGGCCGCGGGAACAGGAGGACCCCGCGCGACGTTGACACCAGTGATCCCCGACCCACCACCGCACCAGGAGGCGGTCATGACGTCATCGCCCACCCGGCCGATGGTCGATGCGGCACCGCGTAAGTCGCTGCTGCTGTCGGCGCTGCTCACGTTCTTCCTCGGCCCGTTCGGCATGTTCTACACGACCTGGCTCGGCACGATCGTCATGATCGTGCTCAGCGTGCCGCTGCTGCTCCTCACCATGGGCGCGGCGTGGGCGGGCATCGTGCCGATCGCCATGATCTGGGGCGTATGGGCCGGGCACCGCTACAACGAGCGGCAGCGCCGCATCTACTCCGCCCGGGGTGGCTGGTGATGGCCTACACCGCACCGGTGCCGCCGCTCGGCGAGGCGCGCGTCGGGCATCACGACCGTCGCGGCGCACCCCAAGACGTCCTCCAGGGTGAGGTCGTCTCGGGTCCTGCGACGACTCCCCGCGCCGCGCGGCGCGCGCCTGGCACCTCTTACCCCGCTCGCCGTTCGGTCGGCGTCGCCGTGCTGCTCGCGGCCCTGCTCGGCCCCATCGGGCTCGCCTACTCCTCGCTGCTGGGCGCCGGCATCACCTCCGCGGTGCTCCTCATTCTGGCGCTGCCGGTCCTGCCGTTCTATCCCCCGTGGGTGTTCGTCGCGCTCGCGCTCACCCTGCCGATGTGCGTCATGTGGGCCCTGTTCGCGACCCTCGCGCACAACACGCGCGTCGCGTGGCTGCAGCACCTGCGGTGACGATCGGGGCCGTCATCCTCTGTGGCGGCACGTCCCGCCGCATGGGTGGCGGCGACAAGACGGCGCTCGCGCTCGGCGAGCACAGCGTGCTCGCGCACCTGCTCCTCGACCTCCCGGACGAATGGGAGGTCATCTGCGTCGGCGAGCCCCGACCGGTGCCCCGGCAGGTTCACTGGACGCGTGAAGACCCCCCGCTCGCCGGACCCGTCGAGGGTCTCGCCGCCGGAGTCACGGCCCTGAACGACCTGCTCCCGAAGCCCGATGTCGTCGTCGCGTTGGCCGGTGATCAACCCTTCGCCGGGCCCGCGGCGCGCGCCTGCGTCGCAGCGCTGCTCGGTCCGCACCACAACGGGGCGCATACCGCCGACCCCACCCCGCGGTCGCAGGATGTCACCGCAGGTCAGGAGACTGAGCAGGGCGCGAAACCCACCCTCGGCGATCGATATACGCCCCCGGGTGGCTCCATGCGGGTCGTCGACGGGGTCGTGGCCCGTCAACAGGACGGTCGCCCGCAGCTTTTGCTGGGCGCCTACCGGCGCGACGCGCTGACGCGAGCGGTGACGGCGGCCTCCCCCGGCGCCGGGGTGTACGCCACCCTTGGCGCCTTGGTCGTGGAGGTGCTGCCCGCCGCGGCCGAGCACACCCGCGACATCGACACCCCGCACGACCTCGCGGCCGCCCGTGAGATCACCGAGCGAGCCTGAGCGGCAGGCCTCTTCGAGGAGTTGGGGCACGTCGGCTGCGTAGGCTGGCCGCATGAAGGCCGTGACGATTCCCGAACCCGGTGACCTCGACGCGCTCGTCCTCGCCGATGTCGACGACCCCACCCCGGGGCCCGGCGAGGTCCTCATCGACGTCGCTGCCGCGGGCGTCAATCGCGCCGACATCATGCAGCGCAAGGGCTTCTACGACCCGCCTCCCGGCTCGTCCCCCTACCCGGGGCTGGAGGTCAGCGGCACCATCGCTGCTCTCGGCGCGGATCTGCCGGACGGTCACGGCCTGGAGATCGGGCAGGAGGTGTGTGCGCTCCTCGTCGGCGGCGGGTACGCCGGGAAGGTCGCCGTGCCTGCGGCGCAGGTGTTGCCCGTCCCCCAGGGGGTGTCGCTCGTCGATGCCGCCGGTCTGCCCGAGGTCGTGTGCACCGTGTGGAGCAACGTGTTCATGACGGCGAATCTGCAACCGGGTCAGACCCTGCTCGTGCACGGTGGCAGCAGTGGCATCGGCACCATGGCCATTCAGCTCGCGCGGCACGTCGGGGCACGGATCGCGGTCACCGCCGGGTCGCAGGCGAAGCTGGAGGCGTGCCGCGAGCTGGGCGCCGAGATCCTCATCAACTACCGCGAGCAGGACTTCGTCGAGGAGATCAAGGCCGCCACGGACGGCACCGGCGCCGACGTCATCCTCGACGTCGTGGGCGCAAAATACCTGGAGCGCAACGTCAAGGCCCTCGCGACGAACGGGCGCCTCGTCGTCATCGGTCTGCAGGGCGGCGTCAAGGCCGAACTCAACCTCGGGGCGCTGCTCACCAAGCGGGCCGCCGTCATCGCGACCTCCCTGCGCGGACGCCCGCTGGGCGAGAAAGCCGCCATCGTCGCTGCGGTCCGCGAACACGTCTGGCCGCTGGTCGAAGCCGGCGACGTGCGCCCGATCATCCACGCTCGCATGCCGCTGGCGGAGGTGCAGGACGCTCACCGCACCCTCGAGGAGTCGAGCCACATCGGCAAGGTCCTCCTCACCATCTGACCCGTCACCGCCGAGACCGTCGGTTCGAACCGACGGTCCCGGCGCTGGGGGTCAGTCGCGGCAGACGCCGTCGGCGATGGCGGCCTCGCGCACGGCCTCGGCGACGGCCGGGGCGACGCGGTGGTCGAACGCGGTGGGCACGATGAACTGCGGGTGCAGGTCCTCACCGACGACGTCGGCGATGGCGCGCGCGGCGGCGAGCTTCATGTTCTCGGTGATCGTCGTCGCCTTCGCGTCGAGGGCGCCGCGGAAGATGCCCGGGAACGCGAGCACATTGTTGATCTGGTTCGGGTAGTCGCTACGCCCCGTCGCGACGACAGCGGCGATGTCGGCGATGAGCTCGGGACGGATCTCCGGGTCGGGGTTGGCCATCGCGAAGACGAGCGGGTCGCTCGCCATGCTCTTGACGTCGTCGACTGTGAGCAGGTCAGGCCCGGCGAGACCGATGAACACGTCGGCCCCCGCGATGACCTCGGTGATCGACCCGGCGAGCTTGTCGGGGTTGGTGTTCTGCGCGAACCACGCCTTCGAGGAGTTGAGGTCCTCACGGCCGGTGTGCACCGCACCGTTGCGGTCGACACCGATGAGGTTCTTGACGCCCGCGTTGAGCAGCATCTTCGAGACGGCCACACCGGCCGCGCCGACGCCCGCGACGACGACCTTGAGATCCTCGTGCTTCTTACCCACCACGCGCAGCGCGTTCTCCAGACCGGCGACCGTGACGATGGCCGTGCCGTGCTGGTCGTCGTGGAAGACCGGGATGTCGAGGGCGGCCGAGAGGCGCTCCTCGATCTCGAACGCGCGCGGCGCCGAGATGTCCTCGAGGTTGACCCCGCCGAACGTCGGCGCGAGGGCCGTGACGATGGCGACGATCTCGTCGGGGTCCTTGGTGTCCAGGCAGATCGGGAACGCATCCACGCCCGCGAACTGCTTGAACAGTTGCGCCTTGCCCTCCATCACCGGCATCGCCGCGTGCGGGCCGATGTCGCCCAGGCCCAACACCGCCGTCCCGTCGGAGACGACCGCGACCGTGTTCTTGCGGATCGTGTAATCGAACGAGCGCGACCGGTCCTTCGCGATCGTCGTGCACACCCGCGCCACACCCGGGCTGTACGCCATGGCGAGCTGGTTCATGTTCGTCACCTCCACCCCGGAGGTGACGCGGATCTTGCCGCCCTCGTGCAGGTCGTGAGTGCGGTCGACGAACTCCAGGATCTCGACGTCCTCCAACGCCGCGACGACCTCACGCACCCGCTCCTGATGCGCCACCGACGAGCAGTAGACGATGAGGTCCTGCTCCAGGTACGCGGTGCGCATCGTGAAGCCCTCGATGGAGTTGATGTTGCCGCCGGCCTCACCGATGGCCGTGGTGAGAGCCCCGAGCACGCCGGGGCGATCGGGCAGACGCACCCGGAGACGGACAGAGTAGGCGGGGCTGGTCGTCGCAGACATGGGGCGAGAGTAGCGGGCGTGGGCCCGCCGATCACCGATCCACTCACCAACTGGAGGTGACCTCCACCACCCCTACTCGCGGCGGTCGATCAGGGCAGGTCCACAGATCAGTTGGGGGTGGTCTCGAGACGCTCGCTTCGCTCGCTCCTCGACCAACGGGGGGCTGCGCCGGAACGGCTTACCGGTCGGTGGGGGTCCAGTGGTGGCGGTAGGTCCAGGACGTGAGGGCCGTGGCGAGCATCGCGATGAGGACACCGAGGAAGATGTGCTCGGCCATGTGGCCCGCCTCACCGAGCGCGTACTGCGCGCCGACGACCAGAGCGACGAGGACCGCGAGCACCGTGTTGACCACGCCCGCCACCTTGCGCATCCCGACGTAGACGATCGCCGTGACCACGCAGACCGCGAGGGTGACGAGCGCCCCGAGCGAATGGAACGCCCAGTAGCGGGTCTCACCGCCGAGCGCGGCGGCGGCCCACCCGGCCTGCCCGATGACCGCCGACAGCACGAGCGTGGCCATCGTCCGCAACACGATGAGCGCCGGGTGAGGCATGGGCGGCATCCTCATGGTCGGCAGACCCCGTCTTCGACGGCCACAGCGCGCACCGCCTCCGCGACGGCTGGGGCGACTCGCGGGTCGAACGCCGTCGGCACGATGTACTGCGGATGCAGGTCGTCATGCGCGACCGCGGCGATGGCGCTCGCCGCCGCCAACTTCATGCGATCGGTGATGCGCGTGGCGCCCGCGTCGAGGGCGCCGCGGAAGATGCCCGGAAAGGCGAGCACGTTGTTGATCTGGTTGGGGTAGTCGCTGCGGCCCGTCGCCATGATCGGAACGAGGTCGCGCACGAGCTCCGGGCGGATCTCCGGCTCGGGGTTGGCCATGGCGAACACGACCGGGTCGGGCGCCATGCGCTGGACGTCCTCGACGGTGAGCAGGTTCGGCCCGGCGACACCGATGAAGACGTCGGCGCCCTCGATGACCTCGGAGATCGACCCCGTCAGGCCCTCGGGGTTGGTGTTCTCGGCGAACCACTGCATCGGGACGGTGAGGCCCTCCATGTCGCGGTGCACCGCGCCGCTGCGGTCGACCCCGACGAGGTTGCGGATCCCCGCGCCGAGCAGCATCCGCGAGACCGCCATGCCCGCGGCGCCCACTCCCACGACGACGACCTTGAGGTCGGCGAAGTCCTTGCCGATGATCCGCATCGCATTCTCCAGGCCGGCGAGCGCGACGATGGCGGTGCCGTGCTGGTCGTCGTGGAACACCGGGATCTCGAGGGCCTCGTCGAGCCGTCGCTCGATCTCGAACGCGCGCGGCGCCGAGATATCTTCGAGGTTGATGCCGCCGAACGTCGGCGCCATCGCCGTGACGATCTCGACGATCTTGTCGGGGTCCTTCGTGTCGAGGCAGATCGGGAACGCGTCGACGCCCGCGAACTGCTTGAAGAGCTGCGCCTTGCCCTCCATGACCGGCAACGCGGCCCGCGGCCCGATGTCGCCGAGCCCCAGCACGGCGGTGCCGTCCGTGACCACGGCGACCGTGTTCTTGCGGATCGTGTACTCGAACGACGCTGCCGGGTCCTGCTCGATCGTCGTGCACACCCGCGCCACACCAGGGCTGTACGCCATGGCGAGCTTGTTCATCGAGTCGACCTCGACCGGAGAGGTCACCGCGATCTTGCCGCCGCGGTGCAACGCGTGGGTGCGGTCCTCGAACTCGAGGATCGTCACGCCCTCCAGGGCCTCGACCGCGGCGCGCACCTGCTGCTGATGCTCGACGCTCGTGCAGTACACGATGACGTCCTGCACGAGGTAGGCGGTCTGGACCGTGAACCCTTCGAGGGAGTTGATGTTGCCGCCGGCCTCACCGATGGCGATGGCGAGGAGGCCGAGGGCACCGGGCCGGTCGGGGAGACGAACACGAATGCGGATGGAGTACGCCGGGCTGGGCGTCGAGGGGGCCATGGCAGGAGCGTAGTCACCGCGGCGCGCCTGGCATCACCCCTCGCGCCATCCACATGGTGGATCCAGGTCTCACTGAGCAAGACGCAGGCCGCTGGTCGGCGTCGGCGGGCGGGATGATGGACTGGCTTGAACCACTGCAGAAGAGGAGCCCCCATGCCCATCCTTCGTTCCGCCACCAGCACCTCCGGCCGCACGATGGCCGGCGCCCGAGCCCTGTGGCGCGCGACGGGGATGACCGACGGCGACTTCGGCAAGCCGATCATCGCCGTGGCCAACAGCTTCACCCAGTTCGTGCCAGGCCACGTGCACCTGCGCAACGTCGGCACGATCGTCGCCGACCAGATCGCCGCAGCGGGCGGAGTCGCCAAGGAGTTCAACACGATCGCCGTCGACGACGGCATCGCCATGGGCCACGACGGGATGCTCTACTCCCTGCCCAGCCGCGACCTCATCGCCGACTCCGTCGAGTACATGGTCAACGCCCACACCGCCGACGCGCTCGTGTGCATCAGCAACTGCGACAAGATCACCCCCGGCATGCTCATGGCCGCCCTGCGCCTCGACATCCCGACGATCTTCGTCTCCGGTGGGCCGATGGAGGCGGGCAAGGTCACTGCGCCGAGCGGGTCGCGCTCCCTGGACCTCGTCGACGCGATGATCGCGGGCGCCGACGACACGATCTCCGACGAGGAGGTCACCAAGCTGGAGCAGTCCGCGTGCCCGACGTGCGGCTCGTGCTCGGGCATGTTCACGGCCAACTCGATGAACTGCCTCACCGAGGCGCTCGGCCTGTCACTGCCGGGCAACGGGTCCCTGCTCGCGACGCACAGCGACCGCCGCGGCCTCTTCGAGCAGGCCGGGCGCCGCATCGTCGAGCTGGCGAAGGCGTACTACGAGAACGACGACGTCTCGGTCACCCCGCGCGGCATCGCGACGATGACGGCGTTCGAGAACGCCATGGCCCTCGACATCGCGATGGGTGGCAGCTCCAACACCGTGCTGCACCTGCTCGCCGCCGCGCAGGAGGCGGGAGTCGACTTCACGATGGCCGACATCGACCGCCTCTCCCGCCAGGTGCCGCACCTGTGCAAGGTCGCACCCGCGACGCCGGAGTACCACATGGAGGACGTGCACCGCGCCGGCGGCGTGCTCGGCATCATGGCCGAACTGCTGCGCGGCGGACTGCTCGACGGCAGCGCCTCCACCGTCAGCGGCGGCACGCTCGGCGAGGTCATCGCCGCGAACGACATCACCGCCGACGCCTCTGACGAGGTGCGCACCATGTACTCGGCCGCGCCCGGCGGCGTGCGCACGACCGAACCGTTCAGCCAGTCGGCGCGCTGGGAGTCCCTCGACGTCGATCGCGAGCAGGGGTGCATCCGCACCGTCGAGAACGCCTTCTCCGCCGACGGCGGCATCGCCGTGTTGTACGGCAACCTCGCCGAGGCGGGGTGCATCGTCAAGACCGCCGGTGTCGACGAGTCGATTCTGGTCTTCAGCGGTGAGGCGATCGTCTTCGAGAGCCAGGACGACGCCGTGCAGGGCATCCTCGGCGGCGACGTCAAGGAAGGGAACGTCGTCGTCATCCGCTACGAAGGCCCGAAGGGCGGACCAGGGATGCAGGAGATGCTGTACCCGACGACGTTCCTCAAGTCCAAGAAGCTCGGCAAGGCGTGCGCGCTGCTCACCGACGGCCGGTTCTCCGGCGGCACGAGCGGCCTGTCGATCGGGCACGCTTCCCCCGAGGCGGCCTCCGGCGGCACCATCGGCCTGGTCGAGAACGGCGACACGATCGAGATCGACATCCCGAACCGGGCGATCAACCTCGCCGTCGACGACGCGGAGTTGGCCCGCCGCCGCGAGGCGCAGGAGACCCGCGGCGGTGCCGCCTGGACCCCGGCCGCCGAGCGCCCCCGCAAGGTGACGACCGCCCTCAAGGCGTACGCACTCCTGGCCACCAGCGCCGACAAGGGCGCGGTGCGCGACGTCACCAAGCTCTGAGGCGTCAACCCGCCGCCGCTTGACGTCATCGGCTGACCCAAGAAACCACCACGTCGGAACCGATCGACCCCGCGTCGCCAATGTTCGGTGAAGGCGCTGGTCACAGCACTGGCCGTCACGAGGAACCGGTATCCGTTCCGACGTTATGGTTTCTTGCTCGAGGATGCCCCGCGGTCGCAGCCCGCGGTCCTGCGACCACGACGACGAGGATCTCCCCTTGCCTCGGGTGCTGCGGCACCTGCCCGCGCGTCGTGGTGACAGCGCACGCCCGGGGTCGGCCCCCACCGCCGGTAACAGCGGACGCGTAGAGGTCGCGCATCGTCCTCCCCCGCTCGGACGAGGCACCGCAACGAGGTGCCAGCAACCCCGCCGGTGCCGTGCGAGCTATGCCCGTGGGCAGAAGGAGTGGACGATGACGGTTCTGGTGACCGGCGCGACCGGATACGTCGGTGGCAGGTTGGTACCGGCCCTGCTGGAGGCGGGCCACGAGGTCCGCACCACCACCAGCAGCCCTGACCGCGAACAGCTCTGGTGGGTCGACCGCGTCGACACCGTCGTCATGGACATCCTCGACGCCGATGACGTCGCCTCCGCCTGCGAGGGCATCGACGCCGTCTACTACCTCGTCCACGGCATGGGCGGCGACGACTTCGCCGAGAACGACCGCACCGCCGCGCAGAACATGGTCGCCGCCGTCCAGCAGCACGGGATCGAGCGTGTCGTCTACCTGTCCGGCATCGTGCCCGATGTCCCCGAAGACGAGCTGTCGGAACACATCGCCTCTCGCCTGGAGGTCGAGCGCATCCTCGGCGGCTCCTCCGCGACCGTCATCACGTTGCGGGCCGCGGTCATCATGGGCAGCGATTCGACGTCGTTCGAGATCATTCGACAGGTCAGCGAACGCATGCCGGTGCGTACCGTGCCGGACTGGATGCGCCGTGACGTGCAACCCATCGCCGTCGTCGACGTCATCGCCGCCCTCGTGGGCGCCCTCACCGTCGACGGCCCCACCCGCCACGTCGACGTCGGCGGCAACGACGTCCTTGCCTACCCCGACCTCCTCGACCGCTACGCCGAGCTGGCCGACCTGACGCGCCCCGAGGTCGAGATCCCCCTGCTGCCCACCCACCTGGTCGGCACCATGCTCGGCGGTCTTACCGACGTGCCGTCACCCGTCGTGCACGCCCTCGTCGAGAGCCTGCACCACGACATGGTGTGCGCGCCCGGGGTCGTCGATGGACGGGCTGCTCCCGCCCGGCTACCGGATGATGGGCCTGGACGAGTCGATTCGCCGCTCGCTCGCCGAACGCACCGACGAGCCCGCGAACGCCGACCCCATGGGCCCCTTGCCCCAGGACCCCGCCTGGACCGAGGGCGGCGACGCCCGCCCCGTCACCGCCAAGGTCGTTGACGCCGTCAAGAGCGTCCTGCCCGGATCGGCCTGATGCCTTCACCGGTCCCCGACGCCCCCGTGGCGTCGGGGACCTGCGTCAGCGGCACGCCGGAAGGGTCTCGAAGCGGTAGCCCTGCGCCGACAAGCGGGTGAGCACCCGATCGAGGGCCTGCACGCTCTGCGTGCGGTCGCCACCGCCGTCGTGCATGAGGACGACACTGCCCGGTCGGGCCGCGCGCAGCACACCGTTGGTGATGCTCTGCACGCCGGGACGTCGCCAGTCGGCGGGGTCGACGCTCCACAGGATCACCTGCTTGCCCTCGGTCTTCGCCACCTGCCGCACCGTCGGCGACACGAACCCGCCCGGCGGGCGCATGCACGTCGTCCGCCCGATGACGGCGTCCGTGCGCCGCAGCTCGGTGCGAATCGCCTGCGCCGAGCGCTTCGTCAGCCACGGGTGCGTGAACGTGTGATTGCCCACCGCATGCCCCTCCGCCTTGACCCGACGCACCACCGTCGGGTTCGCGCGAGCCGCCGAGCCGACCATGAAGAACGTGCCCTTGGCCTCGTGCTTCTTCAACACGTCGAGCACCGCCGGGGTGTGCCGGGAGGGCCCGTCGTCGAACGTCAGATACACGACCTTCGCCGGTGTGCGCGGCGCCGGCGCGGCACTCGCCTGCGGTGCGGCGACCGCTGTGGTGGCAATCGCGGCCAGAGCCAGAGCAGCAGCGAACAGGCGCGGACGAACGGTCTTCATGACTCCCCCAGTGACGACATTCCCGGCCAGGTTCGGCCGATGCCCTCACTCTCCCCGCCGTGAATCACCGCCGACGCAGCAGAACCTCACACCCACCTCACAAGAGGTCGAACGTCCGAACCCGCGCCCTTCGATGACGTGATGGCGTGGGCGTTGGCGTGGCGATTGGCGTGGATTCGGTCGCTATCACGACCAGATTCACGCCAACGCTCACGCCGACGCTGCGGGGGTGGTGATCTCGCGGGCGACGCGCTCGCCGGAGCGCAGGGCTCCCTCCATGTACCCGTTCCACACCGGGGAGGTTTCGGCGCCCGCCCAGTGGATGCGCCCGACGGGTGCGCGGAGGGCGTGTCCGTAGGACGTCCACGTGCCCGGTGTGAAGTGCGCGCCGTAGCAGCCGCGCGTGAACTCTTCAGCACTCCAGTCGCGTTCGATGATCTGCGTCGGATGAGCTGCCTGCCGACCCAGGTAGTCGACGAGGCGAGCGATGACCGCCGCGTGACGCTCCTGCTCGCTGGCGCGGGCGAGGCGGCGGGCGTCCTCCCCTTCGAGGAAGGCCAGCAACACCCCTGGCGTGCCCGAGGGTGGCGAGTTGTCGAACACGACCTTGACCGGACCCCGATCGGAGGCGACCTGCCCGTTCCACCCCTGCTCGCGCCAGAACGGCCTCGGATAACGCAGGTGCACCTTGATGACCGACCCCGCAGGCACACGCTGCGTGAGCTGATCGCGCCACGACGGCATCGGGGGGTCGTAGTCGAGGCGCCCCGCGAGCGTGGGCGGCAGGGTGACGACGACCCGGCCGGCCTCCTCACGGCGACCGTCGCGGGTGGTGACGACGACCGACTCGTCGCGCTGGGTGATGCCTCGCACGGGTGATCCCAGGGTGAGGCGTACCCGGTCACCACCGCGACGTAGCACTGCGTCGGCGAGGCGCTGTGCGATCTGCACCGACCCGCCGACGATGCGATCTTGCTGCGCGCCATCCTCACTCGCGAGCAGCGCCGCGAGCCCGCCACCAGAGCGGGCGTAGAACGCGGCATGCAACAGCGACAGATCGCCCGCGCCCGCCGCGAACACCGCCTCGGTCGCCACCCGAAAGTACGCGCGCCCGGTCGGGGTGCGCAGGGTGCGGCGGATCCACGACTCGAACGTCTCGTGATCGAGGCGCTCCGCCGACGAGCTCGCCCACGGCTGCGTCAGATCGACGCCCGTAGAGAGCCGCTCGAACCGGGCCAGCCCCTGCGCGAGATCGGCGAGCACGAACGGCGGGAGCCGCGGCACTGCGCCCGGTGCGGCGCTCATGTGGGTGCGCCGTCCACCCAACTCGACGAGCACACGCCCGGCCGTGTGCGTCGGAAACGTCTCCAACCCCAGCTCGGTGACGAGGTCCGCGACGCGCGTCTGCGTCGGCCCGATCCACTGACCCCCCAGCTCGATGGGGGTGCCGTCGTCGAACGCGCCGCCTTCGAGTCGCCCGCCGACCCGCTCTCGCGCTTCGAGGACGTGCACCTCGCACCCGGCGGCGAGCAGGTCACGAGCCGCGGCGAAACCCGCCAGCCCTGCGCCGACGACGATGACCTTCATGCCGCCCGTCCGGCCCGCGCCGCCTCGGTGCGCCAGACGCGGCGAGCGGAACGAGGACGCCGATCCACCAGGCGCGCATCCTCGATGTCGGCGATCCACCGCGCCCGTGCGGCCTCGATGCGTCGGCGCGCCTCGCCCACCTCGACGACGCCCGAGAGCAGATCCCGTTCGAGCGCGTCACGCTCCTCGCCGATCCGCGCGAGGGCGACCGTGTGGTCGCGCGCGGCGGCTCGGTGCAGGCGTTCGTGTCGCCACCAGGTCGAGGTCGGGTCGTCGCGGTCGGTCAACGTCGACGGTTCGACCTCGGCGTCGGGGCCGAACGGCACGGGGTGGAACACCGACAGGCAGGGCGCCGCCGTTCCGGTGACGATGTGCCAGGGCTGCCCGCGCAGGTCGCTGACCCACGACGCGGTGGTCTGGGTGCTGGTCAGGAGGCCACCGGCGTGGGCGCACGGGCCGGAGAGGGCGCCGTTGATCGGCGAGTACTGCGGCGCGGGAGCTCCGCCGTGGTCGCGCAACGCCGCCACCGCCGCCGCGACCGCGTCGCCACCGGAACGCCGGGCCACCGCGTGCGCGGCACCTGTGGTGCGACGCCGCCGGGCCGCCGCCTGCGCGACCCGACCGCGGATCGGGTCGGCGAAGTGGCGGGCGAACTCACCGATGGTCAGGGCGTTGCTGATCGACGCGCCCGCCCCCTGCACCGGCGCGACGGCGTGGTGGCGTCCGGCGGTCTCCACGATGAATGCCTCGCGCGCGTCGGTCACGAGAAAGCTGTTGTCGTAGGTGAAGCGATGGTGGCGGCTACAGGAGCCGCCTTGGCCGTGGGCCTCCAGCAGGGTGATGAGCACCTGCACCGCCTCGCTCGCCGACCCGCTCCGTTCGAGAGCCAGCCGCACGAGGTCCATGCCGAGCAGGACGCCGGGTTCTTCCCCGCGGCGGCGCGCTCCGCGCGTGAACACAGCCTCGTTGCCGATGACCACGCCTGCGTCGTTGGCGCCCATCTCGGCGCCCCACATCCACCAGGGCTGCGACAGCAAGACCGCGCGGGTGCGGTCGGCTTGGGGGATCGACGTCCACGTCACCTCGACCTGCGCACCGGGCGCGTGGGTGGCTGCGGGGTGGAACCGGACAGCCTGTGGCTCGCCGGGGTCGCGGTCGCTGTTCTTGGCGAACACGAGGCCGCCGTCGGTGCGGGAGACGAAGGTGTCACACACGGGCACGCCGTCGCAGGATGCGCCGTTGGGTGCGCCGCCCCTGCGCCATGACCAGCGGCAACGCCCGTAGAGCCGGGCCGGGAAAGGCGGCGACGACGCGCAGGAGGATGCCGCGCCAGCGCGGCAGCGCGGTCACGGGGCGGGGCGAGTCGAGCACCCGCCGCACGGCCTCGGCGACCTGTTCGGCGGTGAACAGCTCGCCGGAGAACGAGAGAGCAGCGTCGGGGTCGGTGAGTCTGTCGTGCAGCATCGGGGTCCAGATGCCGTCGGGGCAGATGCACGAGATCGCGATGTCGCGGATCCCCGCGAGGCGCAGGTCGGCGTTGGTGCTGAGCGAGAAACCGAGGGCGGCGTGCTTGGACGCCGCGTAAACCGCTTCACCCGGCACCGGTGACAGACCGGCGAGGGAGACGATGTTGAGGATGTGCCCGCCGCCGGCGTCCCGCATGGCGCCGATGGCGGCGACAGTGCCGTTGATGAGGCCGAGCGAGTTCACCTCGATCATCCGCGCCCGCACCTGCGGGGATTGTTCCCAGGCGGGGCCGGTCGTGAGGACACCGGCGTTGTTGATCCACACCGCGAGGCGTCCAGCGTGGGTGATTATCTCGGCGGCGGCCTGCTCGACCTGGTCGGCGTCGCGCACGTCGAGCTGGAACGGAATGGCCCGCACCCCCAGCGTGCTCGCAACCCGTGTCGCGGCGTCGAAGTCGACGTCGGCGACGAGCACCGTGTGCCCCCGCTCGATGAGCACCCGCGCAATCTGCTCGCCCAGACCTCCCCCGGCCCCGGTGACCACCGCTCCCCCAGGACCCACCACATCAAGCGCCATCGCTGCTCCCCTTTCGTCGCACCGCCATTGTCAGCGACGTGTGGGTCTGCTGCCTGAGCCGCTGTGGCTCACGGGCTCCCACGAGACTCACCCAGCGGCACAAAGCT
>JAUNTP010000062.1:15543-17692 GCA_030538585.1 Mobilicoccus sp. | reverse complement strand
GAGACACTCGCTGCGCTCGCTCCTCAACCAACGGCGGTCCGGTGGCCCAGCACTCAGAACGACCCCACCCCGCTCGTTGGTCGAGGAGGAGCGCAGCGACGTCTCGCATCCATCTCGCATGAACGTGGTGGCGTTACTCCGTAGGCGGGTGACCGCGAGGACCCTCGATAGTCTCGAGACACTCGCTTCGCTCGCTCGACCAACGGCGGTGGGAGTGCTTGCTCCTCGACCGGAGGGGTGACGGGAGCGGCGAGAATGGGGGCATGACACGGACGGAGCCGCAGGGTGGGGAGACGCTGGAGGTCAGTGCCTCCCGATACCTCGAGGTCGGGCAGCACGTGCTGTTCGCGGTGCTCCTGGTTCTCGGTGTGTCTCGCGCGCTCCACCTCGACTCTCTCGGAGTCGATGGCCACGACGGGACCGCCGCCGTCGTCGGTGCCACCCTCACCGGCGCCTGGTACCTCGGTGGGGTAGTCCTCGCCCTCCGACCGCATCGGCGTCGCGCCACCCCGAGTCGGCGGGCCTGGGTCCGGACACTCTGGTTCGCCGGGCTCGTGCTCTGTTGGCTCGCGCTGCTCGCTCTCTCCCCCGACTTCTCGTGGGTGGCGTTCGCGCTGTTCCTCCTCGCCATCCACCTTCTGCCCACCGGCGCGGCGCTCGGGGTGATCGCCGCTCTCACCGCCGTCGTCGTCGCCGTCCAACTCCACTCCGGCGCCGACAACCCCGGCCAGGTCGCCGGGCCCGTCGTCGGTGCCCTCGTCGCCGCCGGTGGCGGGCTGCTCTACCGGCGTATCCTCACCGAGAGCGAACAGCGCCGCCGCCTCGTCGCCGACCTCGTCGCCGTGCACGACGAACTCGCCGAGACCCAACGGGAGGCGGGCGTGCTTGCCGAACGGCAACGCCTGGCCCGCGACATCCACGACACCCTCGCCCAAGGGTTCTCCTCGATCGTCCTGCTCTCCCGCGCCGCCCGCGCCGCAGGAGCAGGCGACCCCGCCCGCGACGATGTCCTCACCCAGATCGAAACCACCGCCGCCGACAACCTCGACGAAGCCCGCCGCGTCGTCCACGCCCTCACCCCGGCCTCCCTCGACGCCGCACCCCTGCCCGCCGCCCTCGGGCGCCTGCTGGACCGCCTCGCCGAGCAGACCGGCCTCGTCACCAGCCTCGATGTGGACGGCGACGTCGACGACCTCGGCACCGCCCGCGAGGTCGCCCTGCTGCGCATCGCGCAGAGCGCCCTCGCCAACGTGCGCCTGCACTCCCACGCTCAGCGAGTCGCCGTCTCCCTCACCGCCGACGCCGACACCATCACCCTTGACGTCGTCGACGACGGCCGCGGCTTCGACCCCGCCCGCCTCGAATCAGCGCCGTTGGGTGGCACCGGGTTCGGGCTGCGCGCCATGCGCGAGCGGCTCGCCGCCCTCGGTGGCACGCTGGAGGTCGACACCGCCCCCGGCGCAGGCACCACCCTCGCCGCCGTCATCCCCCGCAGGAGCGCCACGTGACCGTCAGGGCCCTCATCGTCGACGACCACCCGGTCGTCCGCGCGGGCCTGGGCGCCCTCCTCGCCACCGCCGACGACATCGAGGTCGCCGGGGAGGCCGACTCCGGCGAGCGCGCCGTCGAGATGTGGCGCGGACTCGACGTCGACGTCGTCCTCATGGACCTCCAGATGGGCGACGGCATGGACGGCGTCGAGGCCACCCGCCGCATCCGCGCCGACAGCGGGCCCCCGATCCTCATCCTCACGACCTACGACACCGACAGCGACATCCTCCGCGCCGTCGAAGCCGGAGCCGCGGGCTACCTCCTCAAGGACGCGCCCCCGGCCGAACTCCTCGCCGCGGTCCATGCTGCCGCACGCGGGGAGACCGCCCTCGCCCCCAAGGTCGCGGCACGTCTCATGACCCGGATGCGCTCACCGCGGGCCCACCTCACCGAGCGGGAGCTCGCCGTCATCGAAGCCGTGTCGCGGGGGCTGTCCAACCGGGCCGCCGCCAAAGAACTCTTCATCAGCGAGGCGACCGTGAAGACCCACCTCGTGCACGTCTTCGAGAAACTCGGGGTCGACTCCCGCACCGCCGCGGTCGCCGCCGCACGCGACGCGGGTCTCGTGCGCTGACGACGCCCGGGACCGCGTGAGAAG
>JAUNTP010000062.1:8984-15443 GCA_030538585.1 Mobilicoccus sp. | reverse complement strand
CGCGACGCGGGTCTCGTGCGCTGACGACGCCCGGGACCGCGTGAGAAGTGTCGCCGATGGTCTCGAGACGCTTCGCTCCTCGACCAACGTCGGGGGTGGGTGAAGCGCGTCGGGTGTGACCCCTGATTCACACCCGACGCGCCATTTCCCCCGGGGGCGATGGGGAACCGCCCTCGTGCCGCAGCAGTCGTCTCGACCGCGACGTCGATGACGATACGGAGCGGCGACCTGCGCGCGCATCCACCGAAAGGAGGAACCGAGGAGGCGGCGACTCCGCCGATGGGTGGAGCCTCAGGCCGCCAAGCGGGAGAACACCACGCGGTACTCGTCGTCGGAGACCTCGTCGACCTCGACGCTGTACTGGCCCGGGAGCCGCTCCTCGAGCAGGGTCGCGATGCCGCTGGGGTCGGTGTTGACCACGACCCGCACCGAGCCGGCCGGAGCCAACCCCATGAGCACCCCGAACAGGGCCGACTGGCGGATCATCGGGTCGAGCGCGCGAGCGTCGAGTTCCGGGACGTAGGGCCCGCCGCAGGCCCCACCGCACCCGCCGCTGCCGCAGCCGCTCTCCTTCTGGGTGCCGCACACCGAGCTCATGACCAGGGCCTTTCTCGTTCGCTGACCTGCGCGCCGTTCCCTGTTCGCGGGGTGGCGCGTCCGGAGCCGAGCTCCGGGTTCGACGTCCAGCCTACTCAGCGGCGGCCGTGGTGAAAGACTGGACCTCGCCCCGCCCGGCCGTGCCGAACCGTCACCAGGAGATCCGCATGCTCGTTCGAGAGATCATGACCGCGCCCGCCGTCAGCATCCACGTCGACGCCGCCCTCGATGACGCCATCGACCTGCTGGCGGGTAAGCGCATCACCCTCCTGCCGGTGGTGGACGACGACGAGCACCTCGTCGGTGTCCTCAGCGAGATCGACGTGCTGCGCCGGGCCGTCGAGCCCGACGCGCGCGGGCAGATCACCCCCTTGCCGGACAGCACGCCGCTGCCCGAGCACATCGCGGAGATCATGACCCGCACCCCCAAGACCACCACCGAGGGCGCCGATGTGGCGGACCTCGTCGACGTGTTCGTGTCGACGTCGATCAAGTCCCTGCCCGTCATCCGCGGTCAGCGCCTCATCGGCGTCGTGAGCCGCAGCGACATCATCCGGGCGCTGTGGCGCCGCGATGAGGACCTGCTCGACGACCTGCACGCCGCGTTCGCCGACTACGGCCAGGAGGGGTGGTCGATCGCCGTGGAGCGCGGCGTCGTCACCGTCAGCGGCACCGGCTCGGCGCAGGAGCGGGACATCGCCATGGCGATCGCCCGCTCGGTGCTCGGCGTGCGGCGGGTGCGCGTCGAGGGCGCCGATGGCGCCTGAGCCACACGCTGCGGCGTCGGAGGTCATCACCGACGCCGACCGACCGCCCCCGCCCCGTCGCCGCGGCGGCGTGATGCTCGTCCTCATCGTCGCCGGGCTCGCCGTCGGCGGACTGGGCGCAGCCGCCGTTGTCGGTGACGGACCCACGCAGACGCCCGCCGCGCAGACGGGCGCTGTCGCTGATCCCTCCCCCACCCTCATGCCCCCGGAGGAGGCCGCCGCCGCGATCGCGTCGGTACAGCGGCGGGAGGAGGGTGACCCGTTCGCCCTCGGCCGGGTCGACGCCCCCGTCGTCATGGTCGAGTTCTCGGACTGGCGGTGCCCGTTCTGCGCCCGGTTCGCCCGCGACACCAAGCCCGAGCTGCAACGGTTCGTCGACGACGGCACGCTGCGCATCGAGTACCGCGACCTGCCGGTGGGTGGTGAGGAGTCGATGCGCGCCGCGCGCGCCGGCCGAGCCGCCGGAGCCCAGGGGAGGTTCTGGGAGTACTACGCGGCCCTGTTCGCAGCGGCACCCGAGGGCGAACGGCCCGACACGACCCTGCCCGCCCTGCGGGACTACGCCGACGCCGCCGGCATCCCCGACCTGGCCCGGTTCGAGACCGACCTGCGCGATGTCTCCCTCGACGCCCAGATCGAGCGCGACATCGAGGACGCGCGCCGGTTGGGTGCGCCCTCCAGCGTGCCGTTGTTCCTCATCGGTGACGAGGGTCTGAGCGGTGCGCAACCGACCGAGGTGTTCGTCGAGATCATCGAACGGCAGGCGCAAAAGGTGTCGTGAGCTGCTCAGACTCGCCGTAGCGCGACGAGGTCGGGGTAGGCCGCGCGCAGCGCCGACTCGACGCGCCCGGTGAGGGTGCCGCGGACCGCCGGGCACGACCCGCACGCGCCGCCCAGGCGCACCTCCACGCAGCCCTGCCGCACATCGACGAGGTCGATGGTGCCGCCGTGGCTGCGCACGTACCCACCGGCGTCACCGTCGATGACCTCCTGGGCCACCTCCCGAAGCAACGCATCTGGGTGTGTTTCGGCAGCTGCACCGGCCTCACCGACGGCACGCCACCCCGGCTCGGACAGAGACTGCGCCAACGCGGTGCGCACGCGCGGGCCGTCGACGCGCCAGGTCAGCTCGCCGTGCAGGCGAACCAGCAGGCCTGCGGGCCCGGCCACCGCGCTGAGCACGCCGGCGGCGAGAAGGTCGCCGAACACCCCTGGCGCGTGCGCGACCTCGCCGCGCACGGCCAGTGTCCCAGGCGGAAGGACCCAGCGCAGCACCGCCGGGTCGGGGCACGCCTCGGGGTGCATGGGGATGCTCACCACCACACCTGCACGATCTGACGGGTGAGGAACGCTGCCACCCACGCGAGCACGAACAGGTAGGTGAACGCCACGAGCGGCCACCGCCACGTCCCGGTCTCGCGCCGCAACACCCCGATCGTCGAGGCGCACTGCAACGCGAACATGAAGAACACGAGCAGCGCCGCCGTCGTGCCGGGGGTGAACAGGGGCTCGTCCCCGTCGAGAGTGCGCATCTGCGACAAGGCCGCGGTCGGGTTCTCCGGGTCGGTCGCCGACCCGATCTGCCCCATCGTCGCGACGAACACCTCCCGCGCCGAGAGGGAGGCGAGCACGCCGACGTTGATGCGCCAATCGAACCCGAGCGGCGCGAACACCGGCTCCACGGCGCGCCCGAGGTCGGCGGCGTAGGAGTGGTCGATGACGTAGGTCGCGACGGCGGCGTCGTCGCGGGTGTCGACACCGGCGAGGTCGGCATCGGCGTGCATCGGTAGGTTGAGCAGGAGCCACAGCACGATCGTGGCCGCGAGGATGATGGTCGTCACCTTGCGCAGGAACGCCGCACACGCGTCCCAGACCGCCACCCCCACCGAGCGCAGGCTCGGCAGCCGGTAGCTCGGCATCTCCATGGAGAACGGCAGCGCGGGCTCCCGGCGCCGACCCAGGCGCGAGAACACCCACGCCACGGTCATCGCCGACACCGCCCCACCGAGGTAGAGGGCGAACATGACGACGCCTTGAGCGCCGAACGGCCCGACGCGCGCGTCGCGGTCGACGAGCATGCCGATGAGCAGCACGTACACGGGCAGCCGCGCCGAGCACGTCATGAGCGGTGCCGCCATCATCGTCGCGATCCGGTCGCGGGCTGACGGCAGCGTGCGGGTTGCCATGATGCCGGGGATCGCGCACGCCACGCTCGACAGCAACGCGACGAACGCCCGCCCCTCCAGCCCCGCCTTGGCCATGACCCGGTCCATGAGGAACGCCGCCCGCGACATGTACCCGACCGACTCCATGAGGGAGACGAGCAGGAACAGCAGCGCGATCTGCGGGAGGAACACGACCACCCCGCCGAGGCCGCCGATCAGGGCGTCGCCGATGAACGAGGCGAGGACGGGGTGGCTCACATGCGTCGCGACGAGGTCACCCAACGCCGCGAAGAGGCGTTCGACGAGGTCCTGCAGGGGCACGGCGACGGTGAAGATCGTCTGGAAGAACGTGAACATGACGACGAAGAAGATCAGCGTGCCCGCCACGGGGTGCAGCAGGACGGCGTCGATGCGGCGGGTGCGGGCATCGGGCTCCGGGCTCGTGTACCCGGCCGCGGCCAGCACCGATGCGCTCCAGGCGGTGACCTCGGCGTCGTCGCTCGGCGGGGCCAGCGGCGGCACGGGCCAGGACCGCGCGTGGGCGAGCCGCTCCCGCAGGTGGGGCAGACCGCGACTGCCCGCCACGACGACGTGGACCTCGACCCCGAGCGCGGACGACAGGCGCGCCGCGTCGAACGTGCCGCCGCGTTGAGTCAATTCGTCGGTGCACGTGAGGACGACGGCGGTCGGCAACCCCCGTCCCAGCGTCTGCGCGAGGAGAGGCAGCGAGCGGCGCACGCTCGTGGCATCGAGGACCACGAGCAGCGCGTCCGGCGTCGCCACCGCGTCGTCGTCACGGTCGAGCACCTGCGTGACGACGTGCTCGTCGGGGCTGATTGGCTCCAGGCTGTACGTGCCCGGCAGGTCCTCGACGGCGATCGATCTCCCGGCGGACACACACCGGCCCTCATAGCGGGCCACGGTCACGCCGGGATAGTTGCCGGTCTTGGCGCGCAGACCGGTGAGGGCGTTGAAGAGGGTGGTCTTTCCGGCGTTGGGTGAGCCCACGAGGGCGATGCGCAGCTCGGCGTCGACGACGGTGGACGCCCCCGGTGCGCAGCCCTCGCTCACGACGACGCCACGGCGACGGCGGCGGCGTGAGCGCGTCGCAGGGCGATGTCGGTGTCGGCGACGCGGTAGATCGTCGGGTCACCGAGCGGCGCGCGACGCACGACCTCCACGCGCGCGCCAGCGACGAACCCCAGGTGGGCGAGTCGGCGTGCTCCCGCGGTGTCCAGCGACGCGGCGCGGACGCCGGTGACCACGGCTGTCCCGCCCAGAGGAACCGCGGCGAGGGAATGACTCGCGTCGGCGATGGTGACAGAGGAGGCAGCTGACGTGAGGGGTCGCGTGGCCATGAGGGCTTCTCTCGTGCAGGGCGGGGGTCGGCGTCGCACGAGCGATCTGAGACGGGCGTCGGCCACCTGTGGCGGGTAACAAAGGTCAGCCTAACCTCACTTACGGCGGATTCGCCCAGTGGTGTCCGTCACCCCGGGGCGCACCATCGATGTCCGGTATACAGGGCTTCATGACGGATGCACCCGCCTCGCTGTCCTGGATCACCCGCCTCATGGAGATCGACACCACGAGCCGCGGCAGCAACCTGCCGCTCATCGAGGTCGTCGCCGACGCCCTGCGCGAGCTCGGTCTCGAACCGCACGTGCTCCCGGCCGCCGACCAGGAGGGCAAGGCGAACCTCGTCGTCACGGTGCCCGACCGCGACGGCAACCGCAGCGGCGGTGTCGTGCTCTCCGGGCACACCGACGTCGTCCCGGTCGACGGCCAGGACTGGACGAGCGAGCCGTTCTCCCCCGAGGTCCGTGACGAGCGCCTGTACGGGCGCGGCTCGGCCGACATGAAGGGGTTCATCGGCGCGGCGCTGCACGCTCTGCCGATGTTCATGGAGGCCGACCTCACCGAGCCGGTGCACCTGGCCCTGTCCTACGACGAGGAGATCGGCTGTCACGGTGGCCGCCAGCTCGTCAAGGACTTCGCCGACCTCGGGCTCTCGCCCGCCACGTGCATCGTCGGCGAACCGACGAGTATGCGGATGATCGCCGCCCACAAGGCGATGAGCGTCATCACCGCGACGTTCACGGGGGTCGCGGCTCACTCCTCGCTCACGCCGCAGGGCGTCAACGCCATCGAGTACGCCGCCCGGTTCGTCACCCACGCGCGGGCGGTCGCCGACCGGTTCGCCAAGGAGGGGCCGTTCGACGAGGCGTACGTCGTGCCGCACACGACGATGTCGGTCAACCAGATCTCCGGCGGCATCGCCCAGAACACCGTGCCCGACCGGTGCGTCGTCACCCTGGAGTTCCGCGCCATCGACGGCGACGACCCCGCCGACATCACCGCCGACCTGCAGCGCTGCGCCGACGCACTCGCGGCACAGATGTCGGCCCAGGACGAGCGGGCGGGGGTGGAGTTCGTCGTCGAGTCCGAAGTGCCCGGCCTCGAGACCGACACGGCCGCGACCGGCGCCCGACTCGTCGCCGAGGTCCTCGCCGCGTCGGGGAGCACGGTCGCCGATCAGGCCGACAAGGTGACGTACGGCACCGAGGCCGGCCTGTTCTCGGGGGCGGGCATCGACACGGTGGTGCTCGGCCCGGGCGACATCGCCCAAGCGCACGCCGCCGACGAATACGTCGACCTCGAACAGATCCGCGAGTGCGAGAGGTTCTTCGCCGCCCTCGCCGAGCACTTGTCGGCCTGACCCGGCCGGTCCCATCGCCCACCCGTTGGTCGAGGAGCGAAGCGTCTCGAGACCACCGGTGAGACTCTCCCCTCAACTCACCATGGTTTCGAGACGTCGCTAGCGCTCCTCCTCAACCAACGAGGGTGGTGAGGTGATCGCTGACCCTTCCCCCGCCGGCCCGTTGGTCGAGGAGCGAAGCGTCTCGAGACCACCGGTGAGACTCTCCCCTCAA
>JAUNTP010000062.1:0-8884 GCA_030538585.1 Mobilicoccus sp. | reverse complement strand
TTCCCCCGCCGGCCCGTTGGTCGAGGAGCGAAGCGTCTCGAGACCACCGGTGAGATTCTCCCGTTAACTCACCATGGTTTCGAGACGCTCGCTTCGCTCGCTCCTCAACCAACGAAGGGGGGCGGCAATGTCATTGCCGCTGACAGGAATTCGCAGGGATTCGCTCAGGTGTGGCGGCTCGGTGCCGATGCGATCCTCGAACGGGCTACCAAGGAGGACCGGAGTGCTGTCGACGTACCTGCGGGCCGGTCTCGCGGCTGCTGCCGGTGCCGCACTGCTCGTGGCCTCGAGCGGCGGGTACCAGGCATGGCACGTGGCCCTCGCCGCACCGGCCCCGTCGGGTCCGGCGGTCGACGCCGGTGCGATGCGCCTGTTGCTGACCTCACCCGGAGGTGAGCCGCGCGAGGTGAGCCCCGACGGCGCGATCAAGGCGGTCGTCGGCGACATGCTCAGCGTCGAGGTCCCCGTCACCCTGCACACCGGCGACGAGCCCCTCTCGGTGCTGCGCGTCGACGTGTCGTCCTCCTCCGGCGACGCGGCCCTCGTCGAGGAGTTCGCCGCCAACCCCACGCCCGTGCAGGTCGAGCCGATGGACGGCGCCCCCGACCTCGACGTCGTGCCCGGCCGCGAGCACGAACGCGTCGTCACCCCCCTGTCCGACGGGGCCAGCTACGTCGTGCGGTGGAGCACCTCGACGCGACCGACGCGGGACGGCGAGAGCCCCGGTGACGGTAATGCGTGGGGCAGCGGTCCGGAGTCCCTCCAGGGCCTGACCGTGGGGGCCCGTCCGCTGACGATCTCCCTCGTGCCCAACGACGGGACCACCCCGTGAAGGGCCGGCTCGTCGCCCCGCTCGCGGCTGCCGCGGTCGTCGGCGTGGCCGCAACCGCCGCGTACGCCGCCGACATCGCGCCCCCGCAGGCGCGCGTCGTGGTCCCGGCGATCCAGATGGATTCCGCAGGGGCTCGCGTCGCGACCGCCCCGGGCGGCTCCAGCATCGAGACCCTCGGCAGCACCGACCTGCTGGTCGCCCCGGTGAGCGTCTCGATCGCGCCGCGCGCCCCGACGACGGCCGCCGACGTGGCCGCGATGCGTCCCGACCTCGGCGTCGACCTCGTCTGGGGCACCGACAACTGCACCGATCTGCGCTGGGCCGTCGCGCCCGGCGGGTTCGACGACGACCTGAGCGCCGTCCCGGAGACCAGCGGCGAAGACCTCGAACCGCTCCCCGCGGGTGAGACCCGATACCTGTGCGCCCGCGCGCGCTGGAGTGGTGACGAGGACGAGCGGACCCAGCGCTACGCGGGCCGTGTCGCCGTCGCCTCGACGCAGTGGCGCTCCAGCACCCCGGCCCCGGCGTCGTGGAACAGCGTCGTCTCGACGAACGCCGTGATCAGCGTGCCGCTGCCGGCACCGGCACCGGCAGAGCGGGCCTGCACGAACGCGCCGCGGAGCGTCTCGCTGGCGTGGACCTGGCCGACCCCCGGGTCGAGCCCGATCGAGGGCGCCGACGCCATCGACCGCTGGACCGTGCACGTGCGCGCGCAGGGCTCCGACGACGCGTGGACCCCCGTCCTCGACACGACCTCCGCGTCGGCACGCACCGCGTCACTCTTCGCCGAACGCGTCCGAGGCGCTGACCTTCCCGCGGGCACCTACGAGGTCATGCTGCGCGCCTACCCGTTCGCCGACACCGACGACGGCCACGTCGACAGCGAGGGCCGGTGGACCGTCACCGTCCCGTCCGCAGGTCCCGCCCGGTGCGGGGGTGACTCGTGATCGGGGTCGCGCGCATCGTCGGCGTGGTGCTCGCGGCGCTGTTCGTGGCGCTCGTGGGGCTACCGGCATTGCTGGGGTGGGTCGCGGTTCCCGCGGGCGAGGGAGATGCCGGCCCGCCGGCCGGCAGCCTCGTCGTCCTCGAACCCGGTGCCCGCGACGTGGCGGTCGCCGATGTCGTGGCGGTCGCGCCCGGCCCGGGACGCGTGGTGCTGCGACAGGTGCAGAGCATCGAGGGCAGCACCGTGACGACCGTCGGGCCGCACGGGGTGCCGACGCAGGTCGACCAGGGTGAGATCGGCGCCGTCGCCATGTATCACGTACCTGTCGTCGGCCATGTCGTCGCGGCGATCCCCGTCGCGCAGCGGCCGTGGTGGGCCCGCGCCGGTGCGGTGGCGTTCCTGGCGTGGGCGGCGGCCGAGTTGTGGTCGACGCGGCGGCCGCGCGATGCCGAGGTCGTCGAGGACGAGCCCGCACGCCCGCGCCGCGTGGGGCCGACCCTGCCGTCGGCGAGCCGGCGTCATGCCCTGTCGGCCCGGTCGAGTCGGTTAGAGGCGAGCGCCGAGGGCGCTGATCGGGAGACTGAGACCACGACCGCGCACCCCACCCCCACCTCCTCCGGCGGCGCCTACCCCACCCGCCGATCCCGAGCGCGCGCCCGCCGAGGACCGTTCGACGCCGTCACCGGCCTCCTGGCGGGGGCGGTGGGGGCGGTGGTGCTTGCCGCACGCTCTGTCGACCGGCGTTCCGATGCCACTGATGCCTCGGAGGTCTCCGGCGAGCGCGGCGGACGTCACCGCGCTGCCGGCCCCGCCTCCTCCGTGGAGCCGTCGGCCGAGGATCGGCGCAGCTCCCGCGCCCGCCGAGCCCGGCGATCCGAACGCTCCGAACGGCTGGAACGCCCCGAGCAGGCGGCGAGCCCGGAGCCGGCGCCGGCGCCGGAGACGAGCTGGCATCAACGGCCTTCCACGCAGGAGGTGGCGGCCGCAGCGCGGGTGCAGGACTTCGAGGCTCGACGAGCCGCTGCGACGGCTGCCTTCACCCACGATGTGCCCCTGCCGAGGCAGGCTCCGCCGACTCCCCGGCCGCGGGCGGCAAGCCCTGGGGTCACCCCCTCTGCCGCGGATTCCCCGGCGCCCCCGTCGGCCGGGATGTCGCCCGCGGAGCGGCTCCTCGCTCAGGTCGAGGCGAAAAGTAAGCAGATCGAGGGCCGCGGCTCCCAGCGCCGGACCGAGAACCCACGCCAGACGGGCGAGGATCGCCCCGACTGACCCATCGCCGCAACGGCGATGCGCCCCACAGTTGGTCGAGGAGCGAAGCGTCTCGAGACCACCGCCCACGTCACCGCGAAAAGCACAGTGGCTCCTCCGCCGGAAGGCCCGGGGTGTGCTGCGACGGGGTTCGACCTCAGGAGAGGTCGGGGCCGAGGACGGCCAGTTCGCGACCGGCGAGGTAGGCCAGCGCGAGGTCGAGCATGTCACCGCACAGCGGGGTGCCGGCGGGGCACGCTTCGTACGCGGTGTAGACGTCTTCGACGTAGTGGGTCGGCACGTCGTCGCCGTCGCGCAGCGGCCCGACCGTGCGGTCGGCCACGAGCTGCATCGTGAAGAAGCTGACGCCGATCTCATCGGCGCGGGGGGTGGCGGACACGTCGAAGCCGGGGAGTCGCTCACCGGTGACGACGTGGACCAGCTCACGGTCCGAGGCGCTCAGCACGTCGAGTTCGGCCACGCCCAGGCTCAGCCACTGGCGGTCTCCGCAGATCGGGGCGCCCAGCTCGTGCGCTGCTGCCTGGATCAGCGGGGTCAGGTCGAAGGTGCGCGGTGTCGGCATGATCGTCCCTCCTTGCTGTCCGGCCGTGTTCGCGGTGTCTGGCCCCTATCGGCAGCCACCGCGCAGGTCTGAGGACAGAATCTCGATCTCCGAAGGATCGGTGTTCTTGCCGCGCAAGGGTTTTGGTCAATATTGCGTATGACTCGCCCCGTCAGTTGACGCGGTGGATCGGCACGCGCGTCGTCGTGAACTCCTCGTTCTCCCCGGTCGCGAGGTGCCCGGACCGCTCCAGAGCATCCATGTGCTCCTGCCATCCGGGATCATCCGGCGGGTTCTCGTCCAGGTCGGCCCCGTTCTCCTGGTACCTGTCCAGACTGTGCGCGTCCAGAACGCTGCCACGCTTCTCCCCCATCGTGACGGTGACCTGGCCGCGGCTGCGCCGGTTGGGAGTCTGGTCCAGGTGCGGCACCGCATCCCCGCGGTTCTGCAGATGGGTGTACCGCACTCCTGGGATCTCCGGCATGCGACCGACCGGTGACCCTCCCGTCAAGACCTGCACACGGTAACCCCGCATCGCGGGAAGTGCTGCTGCAGCCATGGCGGTCATTCCGCCCTGGCTGTGACCCACGAGCAGGACCTCGGCGCCAGGCGGCACCCCGGCCGCCTTCAACACCTCCGGCACGAGCCGCGCCTCCGCTGAGGCTGCGCCGCCCGCGCCCTCGAGGTTGGGTCGCAGCGTCCGTACCCGATCGTGGTCCCGGTAGTCGATGACATCCCAGCCCGACGTGCCGGGAATCGCCACGACATAACTCTCCCGCGTCTGCCCGGACTCGTCGACGTAGGTGCGCTTCTGCACGTCGATGGCATCGGCCTCCACACCGTCCACCGTGGCGTCGCCCGCGTCGGCCACCACACCCAACAGCCCGGACACCCCTGGTTCGCGCCCACTGTCGATCACCTGCGGTGTGCCCATGACGACCTCCTGGGCGGTGTAGAGGGACGGAAAGCTCCGGCCATCCGCCGGCCCCGGGCACGGCGCTTGGGTGTCGATGCCCTCCCATCCCTTCGCCGTCGTGCACAACCCGTCTCGCTCCAGGGCATGGGCGTCTGGCAGACCCAGCAGGTAGCCGTACTCCTCCTGATGCGATCGCCATCGCGCGCGACCCTCCTCATCGGCCGCCCGGTACACGTACACCGCCCGCTTGACCCGTTCGGCGAGGTCTTCCCGATCTCGCGCACGCTGGAGGAGTCGGAGCGCCGTGACTCCGATGCGGAGCCCCAGCAGCGGAGCCACCGCCGAGGGGCGGAGCGGGGACGCGAGGTCCAGGGCGATCTCCTGCAGGCGTCTGCCTTGATCCCTGACCAGCTCCGCCGTGGCGTGGTAGCGGGCGGCCGCATTCAAGACCGCATCGACGTCGACGAGGTAGGCACTGTAGGGATCGCCGACCCCACCCGAGATGACGGGGGCGTCCGGGGCGGCGCTGCCCTGACCGCTCACGGCTTCTCCAGAGCACGCAGATCGGCGCAGTGTTCACGCACCGCGTCGATGACGGCGTCCAGGTCACGATCGGCGTCGGCGAGGCTGCGCGCGAGGTCGTCACGCGCAGAGTCGGTCCAGTCGATGCCGGAGAAGGACGACCGGGCGAGACGCTTCGCTTCGAGCAGCTCCGATACGACGGCGTCCAGCCGAGGGGGGATGCCGGCGTCGTACGCGAAATACCGCCAGGCGTTCGGATCGAATCCGGGGCCCTCTGGGAGCTCGATCGAGCGGTCTTTCAAGGCGGGGTACGGGCTGGACGTGTCGGTCGTCCTCGCGGGGCCGGGCTTGCTCACGGGGTAGTTCATGCCGCCGACGGTAGGGGTGGGGCTCACTGTGGGGTCAGGGTCATCCACAGGTTTTCCCTGATCTGGCGCCGACTCGTTGGACGTGGGGACAACCGGTGGGTTGAATGGGGATGACCCGACCGCGTGAGGAGAACCCCATGTCCGAGCCGCTCTCGCCCCCGCCGGGCATGGCGCAGGCCCCTCTCACCTTGGAGGCGCCCGCGCCGATGCAGGCGGTCCCGGAGACGAGTGCTCCCAAGATGGCCCCGCCGGTGTCGGCCGAGGCCGTGCCCGCCCTCGACCGTAAGGTCGAGGAGTACCTGAGCGGTCTCACCGCCACGGAGACGCGGAGTCCGGAGTTCCAGAAGCGTGCCGCGGACGTGCGCACCATGGGCGACGGCGACATCCGGGCTGCGGCCGAGACGAGCAACCGTCTGCTCAAGACGCCGGTCAAGGCCCTCAACTCGGGCGGGATCAGCAAGGAGAGCCAGGTCGGCAAGACGCTGCTGGAGCTGCGGCGCACCATCCAGGACCTCGACCCCTCCCAGGCGACGGGCGCGCGCCGGGTGACGAAGTTCCTGCCGTTCGGCAACAAGGTCACCGACTACTTCCGCAAGTACGAGTCCTCGCAGAAGCACCTCGACGGCATCCTGCACTCGCTGCGGCAGGGTCAGGACCAGCTGCAGAAGGACAACGCGGCGCTCAACCAGGAGAAGCAGCAGCTGTGGGGGTCGATGGCGCGGCTCAACCAGTACGTGTACATCGCCGAGCGGCTCGACGCGAAGATCACCGCCGAGATCGCCGACCTCGACGCGACCGACCCCGACCGCGCCAAGTCGATGCGGGAAGACGTCCTGTTCTACGTGCGACAGAAGCACCAGGACCTGCTCACCCAGCTCGCCGTGTCGATTCAGAACTACCTGGCCATCGACATCGTCATCAAGAACAACATCGAGCTCATCAAGGGCGTCGACCGGGCGAGCACGACGACGGTCTCCGCGCTGCGGACCGCGGTCATCGTCGCGCAGGCCCTCAACAACCAGAAGCTCGTGCTCGAACAGATCACGGCGCTCAACACGACGACGAGCAACCTCATCGAGCGCACCAGCGTCATGCTGCGCGACAACTCCGCCGCCATCCAGGAGCAGGCCGCGAGCGCCTCGATCGGGTTGCCGCAGTTGCAGGCGGCGTTCGCGAACATCTACGAGACAATGGACTCCATCGACGAGTTCAAGGTGCGCGCCCTGGACTCCATGGCCGAGACGATCGGTGTCCTCGAGTCCGAGGTGTCGAAGTCGCAGACCTACCTCGACCGCGCCCGCCGCGGTGAGGAGCGCCAGCAGCAGGGCGCGTTCGACCTCGGCTCGTCGCCGCGGTTCTGATGTCGATCGCCGACTTCTTCCGGTGGGGGCCGCGCTCGGCGCCGGATGCCCCTGCCGACTCGGACGCGGACGAGCTACCGCGTCCGCCGACCGCCGACGACGTCGCGCAGGCCCTCGACCGGGCCGAAGCGCTCGTCGACGAGGGCGCGGCGCCGTCGGTCGTCGCGTCCCGGGTGCGGCGGGTGACGGCGACGGTGCGCGACACCATCCCGCAGCTCCAGGTGCTCGGGCTGGGCAGCGACCACGCCTACTCGGTGATGGCGACCGCCACCGACTATCTGCCCGAGGCGGTCAACGGGTACCTGCGGCTGCCGCGGCGATTCGCCGACACGCGCCCCGTGGATGAGGGCCGCACCTCGCTCATGGTGCTCGTCGACCAACTCGACCTGCTGGGTGCCACGATGGACCGCATCTTCGACGCCGTCTGCCGCGACGACGCCGCGGCCCTCGTCACCCACGCCCGCTTTCTCGACGACAAGTTCGGGCACGCCTCCACCGGCGGTGCGCTTGATGTGGGTTCCTCGCTGCCCGTCCCGGACGCGCCCGACGCACCTGAAGCATCGGCCACCGCGACGTCCGACGCCGGCACGGACGCCCCACGTCTCACCCCACCCAGCGGGCTGTGAGGCCCGTGACCACCCACGCGACAGGAGCACGATGAGCTCGGCATCCCTCCCCGAGGCCGTCGAGACGGCGGTGCGGATCGGCGCCGCCGCCGGTCTCGACGCCGACGCCGTGCGCGCCGAGGCCACCCACCTCGCGGCCGGGGTGGTGGGGACGTCAGGCCCCTCGCAGATCCACCTCGGGTGGCGTGAGGTCATGGGCGGCACGACGCAGGACTTCTTCGACGCGGCCTCCCGCGGGCGACGGTTTGCCACGTCCCCGACACCGTTGCTGACGTGGCTGATCGCCGAGCAGCCCGACGACGCGGGCGTCTACGCGGCCGCCCTCGCCGACGTGGCCGGTGCCGCCGTGACGATCCCCGGTGCCGGGCGCGACGCCGTCGGCAAGGCGACGCTCACCGGCGGGGCGCAGGTCTCCGCCGTGCCGAGCGCGTCGCCGCCGCCCCGCTCAGGTGGGGCTCAGTCGGTGTCCCCCGGGCCCTTCACCCCCATGCCGGAGGCGGCTCGACCGCGGCTCCCCGAGGCCCAGCTCAGCTCCCGTCACGTGCTCGACCAGCTCGACGCCCTCACCCGCGCGACCCGTGACCTGTGGGGGCGCCGGGAGACCTCACAGCAGGGTGGCCTCGGCGACCCTGCGTCTGCCGACCCCGCGACCTCCGACCCCACGACTGCGGCACAGACTCCGGACCAGGCCGCGCTCGCGACGCCACCGGAAGATCCGCCGGCCACCACGCCCGAGGAGAGCGTGCCCGAGAAGACGGCGGATGAACTCCTCGCCGACCTCGACGCCCTCATCGGGCTCGCGCGCGTCAAGCGTGAGGTGCACCAGCAGGTCGCTCTCCTCAAGGTCGACGCGCTGCGCCAGGAGGCCGGGCTCAAGAGCGCCACCCTGACCCGGCACCTCGTGTTCACCGGCAACCCCGGCACCGGCAAGACGACCGTGGCCCGCCTCGTCGGCGGCATCTACCACGCCCTCGGCCTGCTCGAGAAGGGCCAGCTCATCGAGGTCGACCGCTCCGAGCTCGTCGCCGGCTACCTCGGCCAGACCGCCACGAAGACCGCCGAGGTCGTCGCCTCCGCCCTGGATGGGGTGTTGTTCATCGACGAGGCGTACACCCTCGCCGGCGACCAGTACGGGCAGGAGGCCATCGACACCCTCGTCAAGGAGATGGAGGACCACCGCGAGCGCCTGGTGGTCATCGTCGCCGGCTACCCCGCACCAATGGCCGAGTTCATCGACTCCAACCCCGGCCTCGCGAGCCGCTTCCGCACGACCGTGGAGTTCGACGACTACGACGACGAGGAGATCACGGCCATCCTGGGCTCGATGGCGAACGCCGTCGACTACGAACTGTCGGAGGACGCCCTCACCCGGTTCGGGGAGATCCTCAGCGCCACCCCCCGCGACGCGACCTTCGGGAATGCCCGCTTCGCCCGCAACACCCTGGAGGCCGCCATCGGCCGCCACGCCTGGCGGGTGCAGCACCTCACCGAGCCCACGCTGGA
>JAUNTP010000061.1 GCA_030538585.1 Mobilicoccus sp. | reverse complement strand
CGCTTCCTTGACACGGAAGAGGTCACTGGTTCAAACCCAGTATCGCCCACCAGCACGCGAGACCCCCGATCGGCATTCGCCCGGTCGGGGGTCTTGTCGTGTGCGTCGTGGTGCCACCCGGCATGTCGACGTGAATCCCATGTTGGTATGGTCGGGTGTATGACGACGCAGATCACCGTGCGGCTCGATGACGACCTCGTCGCCTTCGTCGACAGTCAGGTCGGCCGGGGGCAGGCGCGGAGCCGAGCAGCGCTGATCGAGCGCTCGCTGCGTCGAGAACAGCGCCGCATGGCAGCCGAGCGGGATGCGGAGATCTACGCCGCCATGCGAGACGAGGATGACGACCTCGCGGACTTCGCCGCCGCGACCGCCGCTCGGCTCGATCTGGCTGACCTGGACTGATGCGACCCATCGTGCTCGCTCACCTGGACAAGACCAGACCGGCTCTCGTGCTCACGCGCGCTGTGTCTCGACCCCAGATGACCCGGGTGACCATCGCGCCCATCACGAGCCGCGTGCGCGGCCTGTCGGTCGAGGTGGCTGTCGGTCCCCGCAACGGTCTTGACCATGAGTGTGTGGTGAACCTCGACAACATCGCGACGGTGGATGCGCGAGCGCTGGGGCGACAGATCGGATGGTTCTTCGCCGATCAAGAGGGGGCACTCACCGAAGTACTCCACCTGGCGTTCGATCTGTCTGGCGCCGACGAGTAGCCCAGCACGGTCCAGCCGACGGGACCGGGAGCTCCCCGCGAGTCCTCCTGCGAGGCAGGCCTTTCCGTGGTGTGACGATCCGCTCACGTCCGGGGCGAGATGTCCGTTGCGCAATGCTCACGATGCGCCCGACTCGGCCGACTGGACGGGTGAACCCCCAGAATCGGCGCGTCATCGGTGCGCGCCCGTCCCGTCGAGGAGCACCACCCCATGAGCGTCACATCCGCGGCGGGCACGCGGCTCTACAGCGTCCTGCTGGCGACCGACGACCGGCCCGGCACGTGGCTGACCGTGGCCGCGGTCGACCTCGTCGACGCGATGCGTCAGGCCCGCGAGAACCCGTGGTGGGGGGAGTCCGTTCCCGAGTGGGCGCAGTCGGCGCGAGTGTCGGCCGTCGAGTGCCTGGGCCTCGCCTGGCACTGACCCGAGAGGTCGGTGGGGAACTTCCTGCAGAGGAACCCGCCGGGGCGTGTCGTCGTTCATGATGTTCGGGGACACCGAGCGAGGGAGTGCGATGACCGTGACCGAGCCGACGGGCGCGCGGAACAGCTCGCTGCCGCCTGAGGCCCCCACGACGGTCGTCGGCCCCGAGACGCCCCGCCATCGTGTGCGCCGACCCAGCGAATGGGAATGGCGGCGCCGCATTCGCGCCAACCCCTCGGCACACCACGCCTACCGCGTCGTCATCGGCACGCTCGGGTTCATCGTCGTCGTCGTCGGCCTCATCCTCGTCCCCCTTCCCGGGCCGGGATGGTTGATCGTGTTCATCGGCGTGAGCATCTGGGCGTCGGAGTTCTCGTGGGCGCGCCGACTCCACCATCGCGGCATGGACCACCTGCGCCGCTGGAACGCCTGGATCCAGGCGCAGACCCTGTTCGTGCGCGGCTCGGTAGCGCTCGCCACCTGCCTGTTCGTCAACGCCGTGCTGTGGTCGTCGCTCAAGGTCATGGGTATCCCCGGCTTCGTGCCCGCCGACATCACCGCGTTCCTCCAGACCTACCTCGCCCTCTGACGCACTCGAGTTGGAGGGTGGTCGACCGGCCGGGTATGGTGTCCTCTCGTTGCGCTCACGCGCCGCGGACGTATAGCTCAGTTGGTTAGAGCGTTCGCTTCACACGCGAAAGGTCAGGGGTTCGAGTCCCTTTACGTCCACCACCACGCTCCGCCCCTCGGGGTGGAGCGTTCGTCGTTTCTCGGATCGCACGTCAGCGGAGGTAGGTGCGGACGTCGACGGCCACCGTCACCGCCACATCCTGAGAGCATGCGGCCAGCTCTTCGACGGCGCTGCGCTCGACGTGGTGGGCTCCGGGACCCATCCGCGCGAGCGACGCCGCGATCGCCGGGTCGACCGAGAGCACCTCGCTGATCCCGCGGCGCGGGCCGGGGGTGAACTCGGCGAACTGCTCGGCGAGTCGCTCCTCCTTGCGCTCATCGACGCTCGGCAGGCCTAGGCCCGACACCAGCTCGGACAGGTGCTGCGGCCTGGGCGTGACCACGACGACCCACCCGCCCGGGGCGAGGACCCGGGCGAACTCGGCCGGGTTGCGAGGGGCGAACACGTCGAGCACGACCGCGGCGACGCCGGCACGCACGGGGAGAGGGTTGCGGACGTCGACGACCAGCGACGCCAGCGCGGGGTGCGCGCGGGCCGCCCGCCGCGCCGCGTGGGCCGACAGATCGAGCGCGATACCGACCCTGCCCGGCAGGGCGTCGAGCACGTGCGCGGTGTAGTGGCCCGTGCCCGCTCCGACGTCGACCACGCAGCCATCGGGCACCTCCAGGTCGTCGAGCGTCTGCAGGAGGGCGTCCTCGATGGGTGCCTACAGACCCGAGGACAGCACCTCGACGCGGGCCGCGACCATCGCGGCGTCGTCGGCCGCGGCGCCGGCGGGTCGACTGAGGAAGTTGACGTGGCCCTGACGTGCGACATCGCTGGCGTGGCCGGCCGGGCAGCGCAGCGTCCGGCCCTCGAGGTCGAGGTCCGCGGAGCACCGGGGGCAGAGCAGCATCGGCAGGGCGGCGGCCAGGGCGGACATGACGGCAGCCTAGGCTCCGGCACACGGCGACCCGAAACCTCGTGTGGGCCCCGTCACTTTGGCAGAGTGTCGTCATGGATACCTCGCGGCAGGTGATCGGTGGCACCGTGCTGGCACTCGCGGTCTACCCGGAGAAGAACGCGCCCGGCAGGGCGCTGGAGGAGGCGACGGTCCACGCCGAGGGCGTGGAGGGTGATCGCCGCAAGAAGCGTCCGGTCCACGTGGTCGGGCACGAGAACAACCCCGACGTCACCCGCGCCAACGTGTTTCTCGACGTGGCCGACGACGCGCTGCAGTGCCTCGTCGGGGAAACGGTCCGCATCGGGCGGGTCGAGCTGCGGCTCACCGAGATCCCCCATGCGTGCCCGGGTGTGTACGCCGAGGTCACCCGCGAGGGCACGATCCAGGTGGGCGACACCATCCGCTGAGGCGACACCGCGACCTCGCGACACCCTGAAACCCTGGTGAGGGCAGGGCGCCTCGACCGATACCCTGGGAGACGGCCCTGCGGCGTCTGCCGCGCACCCGATCGAGGAGAACCTGTCGTGTCCGACATCACCGTGTCCGTCGCTGGGAGCGAGCGATCGGTGCCGGCGGGCACGACGGCCGCCGACCTGTTCGAGGGGCAGCGGCGCATCGTCGTCGCCCGCGTGGGTGGCGAACTGCGTGACCTCACCCACGAGCTCGCCGACGGCGACGTCGTCGAGGGCGTCGACATCGCCTCCGAGGCGGGCCTCGACGTGCTGCGGCACTCGTGCACCCACGTCATGGCACAGGCCGTGCAGCAGCTGTGGCCCGACGCCAAGCTCGGCATCGGCCCCTACATCCGCGACGGGTTCTACTACGACTTCGACAAGTCCGAGCCGTTCACGCCCGAGGACTTGAAGAAGCTCGAGAAGGCGATGCAGAAGATCGTCAACGAGGGTCAGACGTTCTCTCGGCGCGTCGTCGAGGCCGACGAGGCCCTCACCGAGCTCGCGCACGAGCCGTACAAGTGCGAGCTCATCGGCCTGGCCCACGGCCCGGGCAGCGGCGGCGCCGAGGGTGATGACTCCCTGGAGGAGAACGCCGAGGGTGCCTCCGTGGAGGTCGGTGGCGGCGAGATCACCATCTACGACAACGTGCGCCGCGACGGCACCGTCGCCTGGGGCGACCTGTGCCGCGGCCCGCACATTCCGAGCACCAAGCTCATCAGCAACGCGTTCAAGGTGATGCGCAGCGCCGCCGCGTACTGGCGCGGCGACCAGGCCAACGCTCAGCTGCAGCGCGTGTACGGCACGGCGTGGGCGAGCAAGGACGACCTGCGTGACTACCTGCACCGTCTGGAGGAGGCCGAGAAGCGCGACCACCGCAAGCTCGGCGTCGAGCTCGACCTGTTCTCGTTCCCCGACGAGATCGGCTCGGGGCTGCCCGTGTTCCACCCCAAGGGCGGCGTCCTCAAACGCGCCATGGAGGACTACGTGCGTCAGCGGCACGTCGACGAGGGATTCCTCTACGTCGGCACCCCGCACATCGCCAAGGAGAACCTCTTCAAAACCTCCGGTCACCTGCCGTACTACGCGGACACGATGTTCCCGCCGATGCACGTCGACGAGGAGCGGGGCGCTGCGGGCGAGGTGACCAAGGCCGGCCAGGAGTACTACCTCAAGGCCATGAACTGCCCGATGCACAACCTCATCTACCGCAGCCGGGGTCGCAGCTACCGCGACCTGCCGATGCGGTTGTTCGAGTTCGGGTCGGTGTACCGGTACGAGAAGTCGGGCGTCATCCACGGCCTCACCCGGGTGCGCGGGTTCGCCCAGGACGACTCGCACAGCTACGTCACCAAGGAGCAGGCGGCCGAGGAGATCCGTCACCTGCTCGACTTCGTGCTCGGGCTGCTGCGCGACTTCGGCCTCGACGACTTCTACCTGGAGCTGTCGACGCGAGCGACGAGCGGACCGAAGGCGGCCAAGTTCATCGGCTCCGACGAGGACTGGGCCGAGGCGACCCGCGTCCTCGAAGAGGTCTGCACCGCCACGGGTCTCGAGCTCGTGCCCGACCCGGGCGGCGCCGCCTACTACGGCCCGAAGGTGAGCGTGCAGGCCCGTGACGCCATCGGCCGCACCTGGCAGATGAGCACGATCCAGTACGACTTCAACCAGCCGGAGCGCTTCGACCTCGAATACCAGGCCTCCGACGGCTCCAGACAGCGGCCGGTCATGATCCACTCGGCCAAGTTCGGCTCCATCGAGCGGTTCATGGGCGTACTCGTCGAGCACTACGCGGGCTCGTTCCCCGTGTGGCTCTCGCCGGTGCAGGTCACGGCCATCCCGGTGGCGGAGGAGTACAACGACTACCTCTACGACGTCGCCGACCGCCTCACGGCAGCCGGCGTGCGCGTCGAGGTCGACATCGCGGACGACCGGTTCCCCAAGAAGATCCGCAACGCGAGCAAGTCCAAGGTGCCGTACGTGCTCATCGCCGGTGAGGAGGACCGCGCGGCCGGTGCCGTGTCGTTCCGCTACCGCGACGGCTCCCAGCGCAACGGGGTGCCCATCGAGGACGCCGTCGCCGAGATCCTCACCGCCATCGAGACCAAGGCGCAGGTCACGACCTCGCCTGAGGGGGCGCCCGACGTCTCGTGAGGCGAGCCTGTGCTCCCGCCCGCATCACCACCAACGGGACCCACCCCACAGTTGGTCGAGGAGCGAGCGCCAGCGAGCGTCTCGAGACCATGGTGACGTCCAGGGGGAAGCTCGCGATGGTTTCGAGACGTCGCTGCGCTCCTCCTCAACCAACGGGGGGAGGGACGCCCGTACCCCACCCCCCAGTTGGTCGAGGAGCGAAGCGTCTCGAGACCATCGCCCGGGTCATTCCGTCAGTCTCGATGGTTTCGAGACGTCGCTGCGCTCCTCCTCGACCAACGAGGGGGGAGGGACGCCCGTCAGCGCCAGCGCGGGGTGCCTGCGCGCAGTTCTGCCGTCATGTCGGCGACGACGGCGCGCAGGTCACCGTCGCCCGCGGCGGCCGTGACGTGCTGGCGGAGGTAGCCGGCCTGGCCGCGGGCGAGGCGGTCGATGACGTCGAGATGCGTCGAGCAGCCGAGGCGGCGGGCGTACGGGGCGAGGTCCTCGAGCAGCCGCGCCAGGTCTTCGGTGACGAGCTCTTCGCGGTTGTCGGCGTCGGTGATGACGATGGCCTCCACCCCGTACCGGGCGGCGCGCCACTTGTTCTCCTGGACGTGCCACGGCGGGAGCATCTCGGGCAGGGTCCCCGCGTCCAGGCGGTCCTCCAGGTACAGCACCAGGCAGTGGATCAGGGCCGTGAGCGCCGTGACCTCCGCGAGGGTGGTCGGGGCGTCGCAGATGCGCACCTCGATGGTGCCGTGCCGGGCGGCGGGCCGCACGTCCCAGCGCAGCTCGCCGACATCGTCGATGACGCCCGTGGTGAACGCGTCCCGCAGGTACCGCGAGTACTCCTCCCACGTCGCGAACTGGAACGGCAGCCCGGCGGTGGGGAGTTGCTGGAACATCATGACCCGGTTGCTCGCATACCCGGTGTCGGTGCCCTCCCAGAACGGCGAGGACGCCGCCAACGCCGTGAGGTGGGGGTAGTAGCGCAGCAGCGCCGTGATGAGCGGCCACACCTTCGCGCGGTCCGTCACCCCCACGTGCACGTGCAGGCCCCAGATCACCATCTGCCGCCCCCACCACTGCGTGCGGTCGATGAGGGTGGCGTACCGGTCGCCGTCGCTGACGCTCTGCTCGGCCCAGCGGGCGAACGGGTGGGTGCCCGCACCGTACAACTCCAGGCCGAGCGCCTCGGCGTGCGGAACGACCCGGCGCATCACCGCATCGAGGTCCGAGGCCGCCTCGTCCGGGGTCTCGCAGATCCCCGTGACGAGTTCGATGGTGTTGAGCAGCAGCTCTTTCGTGACCGTCGGCCCCACCCGCTCGGCGTGGGCGCCGGGATGCTCCGGGTCGAGGGGAGCGTCCTCCAGGCGGGCGAAGAGCGCGTCGGCCTTCGACGTCAGGTTCAGGGTGGAGGCGTCGAGGAGAGCCAGCTCCCACTCGACACCCACGGTCCGCCCCGCGGATGCCTGGAACGGTGGATTGTTCGCCGAACGGGAGGGCATGTCGGCATCTCCTGGCAGTCACGGACGGACGTCGAGCCAGGCCAAAACTACAGCAACCCCGGCCGTGGACGACCGGGGCTGCTGAGTGTTCTCGCGTCAGCGACGGTGCGCGTTCATGCCGTCGCGCATGATGAAGAACAGGTCGGTCTGGTCCACCAGGCCGGAGATGTTCGCCGCACCGGGGCCGTAACCGGCCACCGGCGCCGTGGCGCCCGTGTGACGCTCGCTGCCGTCACCGTCACGCGTGGCGTAGGCGATGATCATGTCGCGGTCGTCGGCCGTGCGCAGCCGCACGTCGTTGCCGGCGGACGCGCCACCCACGATCTGACCGGCGTGCGCGTGGTCCGCGGTGACGATGACGAGCGTGTCGCCCTTCTTCTTGGCGAAGTCGAGCGCGACCTTGACGGCGTCGTCGAGCTGAGCCGTCTCACCGATCTGGCCGCAGGCGTCCCGGCCGTGCGCACGCTTGTCGATCGAGGCGGACTCCACCTGCAGGAAGAAGCCGTTGCGGGCACCGTGACGGCTCGAGGAGAGCAGATCGATGGCCTTGCTCGTCATGTCGCCGAGCGCCGGCACCTGCTGGAAGTCGGGGTTGTCGACGCAGCGCTGAGCGTCCTTCGCGGCACCGCCGGGCTCACCGAGGAGCGAGTCCTACTTGACCGGCATGTTGCCGGGCGACAGCAGAGCGAGCAGCGGCTTCTGCTGGTTCGCTTCCTTGACGCCCCCGAGGTCGGCCTTCTCGGTGATGTAGTGGAAGCCGCGGGCCTTGGCCTGCTCGGAGAGGGGCTTGCCCTCGTACGTGCCGGCCTTGGCCTTCTCCTCGAAGAAGCTGGAGCCACCGCCGATCGTCACGTCGGGGCGGGCGTCCATGAGCTGCTCGGAGGTCGAGCCCAGGCCGCCGTTCTCGAGGCCTCGGACGAGCAGCGCTCGCTCGTCGCCTCGGGCCCGGCGCAGGCGCGGCTCGTGATGTTGGCGATGAGCACGGCCGGGGTGGCGTCCTGAATCTCGGAGGTTGTCACGTTGCCGGTGGCGCGGCCCGTCTGCTTCGCGAACTTGAGGATGCTCTGACGCGGCCGGTCGTGACGGTCGACGCCGACGGCGCCGCTGTAGGTCTTCACGCCCGTGGCCCAGGCGGTGCCGGTCGCGGCAGAGTCGCTGACATACACCGGCTTGCCGGTCTCCTTGTCGACACCGTGGTGCGTCATCTGCCCGGCGAGCGGCAGGGCGTCGATGCCCTCGAAGAAGCCGTCCGCGCCCTTGAGGTAGACGTGAGACTCCTTCGGGCAGTAAGGGCAGGCCGCTGAGCGACCAATTCACCTGGCGTGCAACACCATTCACGCCTGAAAGAAGGCTGACAACAGACTGAAGGTCAAGAGTCGATGGCCGCCGGGTGGCCGACAGGACAACGGTCTAGCTGCATCAAGGGGTCGGTGGGGTGTCACACTGCGAACATGAAGGTCAAGGGGCTACCGGGGCAGCTCACGCGCGTGGCGCGTGCCGAACCCGAGGACGCCTTCCGCCTCGCGGCGCTCGAGATCGCCTACAACCGCGAGTTGGGCCGGGCGGCGGAGGACGGGTTCCTCGACCGGTTCACCGACGTGTGGCTGCGTGAACGCGACCGCTACCCGAGCTGGATCGCGTCGACGATCGACGGCAACCCCCTCGGCGCCTGCACGGTGGCGCTCATGCGGTCCCTCCCGCGTCCCGGGCGCATTCCGCGCTCGTGGGGGCACATGACCAACCTCTACGTGCGCCCCGAGGCGCGCGGCCTGCACCTCGGCACCCGGCTGCTGGAGGAGGCGCTGCACTGGTGCGACTCCCAGAACCTGCTGTGGGTGCAACTCATGACCAGCGAGCAGGCCCGCAGCATGTTCACCCGGCGCGGATTCGTCGAAGGCGGCGGAGAGCTCTACCGCCGTGAAGGGCCCCGCTGACCCGAGCGCAGCGATCGGCGGAGCAGTTTGCCGTTACGGGTCCGGGGTAGGGCCACGAGGACGACCACCTCACGCGGCCGTTTGTAGGCCGCGAGGTCGCGTGCAGCCGCGTCGATCGCGCCCCGCACCTCGTCCTCACCGACCCCCGGTGCCGCGACGACGAACGCCGCGACGACGGCGACGTCCTGCTTGACCTGCATCGAGGTCACCGCCACCTCGGCCACCCCCGGTGCCCGCGCCAGGACCGCCTCGACCTCGTCGGGGGAGATGCGGTAGCCGCCCGCGGTGATGACGTCATCGACACGCCCGTGGTAGGTCACGTAGCCGTCGTCGTCGAGCGACACGAGGTCGCTCGTGACGAACCAGCCGTCGCGGACGGGCGACTCCTCGGGGCGGTTCCAGTACCCGAGCATGAGGCCGGGGTCGGTGGCGTCGACGGCGAGGCGACCCACCTGCCCGAGATCCACCTCCTCACCATCGGCGTCGAGCACGCCGATGCGGCGGCCGGGTTGGGCGCGACCCACCGTGCCCGGCCGCACGGGCACACTCGGCGAGCTGGAGATGAACGTCGAGATCTCGCTCATCCCCAACGCCTCGAACAAGGGCGTGCCCGTGACCTCCTCCCAGGCCTCTCGGGTGCGCTGCGGGAGGGCTTCACCGGCGACGAGACTGTGCCGGAACCCCGTGTCTCTCAGCCCGGCCAGGCCTTCGGGGTCCGCGTCGAGGATCTGGCGGTACACCCCCGGCACCGCGGCGAACATCGTCGCACCGCTCGCGCGCAGCAGCCGCGCCCAGACGTGCCGGTCCCGCTCACCGGTGTAGACCACGGCGCAGGCCCCCACCGCCCACGGATCGGTGAGCCCCACCCCGAGCGTGTACGTCCAGTTGAACGCCCCCGCGTGCAGCACGATGTCGTCGGCCCCCAGCCCGTACCAGCCGTCGTACATCGGCCGCCGCCCCCACGCCGAGCGATGCGCGTGCAGGACGCCCTTGGGTCGACTCGTCGTGCCCGAGGTGTAGACGAGGAACGCGGGATCCTCGGCGGCGGTGTCCGCGAACTGGGCCCGCTCGCCGACGCGCCACGTCGCGAGATCGGCGGGGGTGAAGCGCAGCACCTCGCCGAGATCGCCGCGGCCGGGCTCGTGGATGAGGGCGCGCGCCCCCGAGTCCGACAGCAGGAACGCGGCCTCGCCGTCGGTGAGTTGGTCCGACGACGGCAACGACACCAACCCGGCGGCCATGGCCCCGAAGTGGGCGAGCGCGTAGTCGGTGGTGTTGCCGAGGCGGATCATCACCCGGTCACCGCGGCGCAGGCCGCTCGCGAGCAGCCCGTGCGCGATGCCCGCCACGGCCGCCTCCAGATCGGCGAAGCTCCACCGCTCCACGTGCGTGTCCTCGCCCCGCTCGACCGCGGCCACGCCGTCGAGGCCGTGCACCACGAGCAGCGCCGGGGCGGGGGAGTCCCGCAGGCAGTAGCGGGCGAGGTTGAACCGGTCGGGAACAGCGGACATGGGCCCCAGTCAAGCGCACGGGACGGGTGACCGGCCTAGGATCGTGGTCATGACGAGCCCGGAAGCGCCCGAGGAGGCCAGCAAGTTCGCCCGAGTCCGCGACGGGTTCGGTCGGCTGTGGACCCCGCACCGCATGGCCTACATCCGCGGTGAGAAGCCGGCCAGGGCCGGTGCCAAGCGCACCACCGAGCCCGAATGCCCCTTCTGCGCGGCGCCGGGCCGCGACGACGCCGAGGGACTCATCGTGCATCGGGGCGAGACCTGCTTCGTCGTGCTCAACCTGTTTCCGTACAACCCCGGCCACATGCTCGTGTGCCCTTACCGGCACGTGCCGCGCTACCTCGACCTCACCGATGAGGAGACGCTCGAGTTCACCCACCTGACCAAGCAAGCAGTGCGCGCCGTCGAGGCGGCCTCCTCACCGATGGGGTTCAACCTCGGCATGAACCAGGGCGCCGTCGCCGGCGCCGGCGTCGAAGCTCACTTGCACCAACACATCGTCCCCCGCTGGGGCGGTGACATGAACTTCCTGCCCATCATCGCGCAGACCAAGGCCATGCCGGTCCTCCTCGAAGACGCCCGCCAGCAGCTCATCGAGGCCTGGCCGCAGTAGCCTGCGCCAGGCCTCGACCAACCCTGGGTCCTCAGCTCGCGGTGACCCGTTCGGGCATGAGCTCATACCCCACCAGGGAGCGTTCGAAGAGGCCGGCGCCCTGGGTGAGGGCGCGGAGGTCGACGGCGTAGGTGACGAGTTCGAGCTGCGGCACCTCTCCGCGGATGACCGTGAACCCCTCCTGGTCGGACTGTTCGGTGCCTTGGATGCGCCCGCGGCGGCTGCCGAGGTCGGTCATGACGGCGCCGACGTGATCGTCGGGCACCGTCACGGTGAGCGCGTCCACCGGCTCCAGCAAGGCGGTCACGCCGTGCTCGGCCGCGGCCTCCTTGAGGGCGATCGCCCCCGCGGTCTGGAACGCGGCGTCGGAGGAGTCGACCGAGTGGGCCTTGCCGTCGACGAGACGCACCCGCACGTCGACCATCGGGTGCCCGGACACGACACCCTTCTCCAGCTGCGCTCGCACCCCCTTCTCGACGCTGGGGATGAACTGCCGCGGGACCGCGCCACCGACGACCTTGTCGACGAACTCGAACCCGGCTCCGCGCTCCAGCGGCTCGACCTCGATGTCGCACACCGCGTACTGGCCGTGGCCGCCGCTCTGCTTGACGTGCCGGCCCTTCGCCTTCGCGGGAGCGACGAACGTCTCGCGCAGTGCGATCTTGACCGGCACCACCTCCACCTGCACGCCCGAGTCGGCCGCGAGCCGCTCCAACACGAGGTCGAGGTGGGTCTGACCCATCGTCCACAGCACCGTCTGCGAGGTCTCGATGTCGTGCACGACCCGCAGGGAGGGGTCCCCGGCGACGAGACGCTGCAACGCGCCGGGCAGCTTGTCCTCGTCGCTGCGGCTCGCGGCCTCGATCGCGGCCGGCAGCAGTGGTTCGGCCATGTTCCACGGCTCGACGACGCAGGCGTGCTCGGGGTCGCTGATCGTGTCCGACGTGGCCGCCGACGGCAGCTTCTGCACGACGACGACCTCACCCGGCAACGCCTGCTCCTTGGGCCGCAGCGTGTCACCGAGGGGGGACGCGAGCGGGCCGATACGCACGTCGTCGTCGTGGTCCGGACGCCCCGGCACCTCCTGGCCCGAGAAGCTGCCGAGGTGCCCCGACACGTGGACGGTCGCGTCCGGGCGCAGCGTCCCGGAGAAGACCCGCACCAGCGCGACGTGACCGACGTACGGGTCGTGGGTGGTGCGGACGACCTCGGCCACGAGCGGACCGTCGGGGTCGGCCGACAGGCGCGGCATCTCACCGCCGGCCGGGCTGTAGGCCCGCGGTTGCCAGGCGCGACCGGGAGGCGGGAACGCCGCGGCGAACAGGTGCAACAGCACGTCGATGCCTGCACCGGTGGCGACGCTCACCGGCACGACGGGGTGGAACGAGCCGCGCGCGACCGCCGTGAGCAGGGCCGACTCGACCACGTCGAACCCGACCTGCTCACCGCCGAGGTACCGATCGAGGAGGGTGTCGTCCTCGGCCTCGGTGATGATCCCCTCCATGAGGGGCCCGTGGTAGGTGTCGAAGACCCCGATGTGCTCCTCGCCGGTCGGGCGCACCGTGCGCGTCCCACCCGTGTAGTCGTGCACCTCACCCAGGACGAGATCGACGATCGCGTCGAGGGAGTTGCCGTCGCCGAGTTGCGGCACACCGAGCGGCATGACGCCCTCACCGAACGCGGCCTGCAGGTCGACGATCGCGTCGTCGAAGTCCGCGTGCGGGGTGTCCAGCTTGGTCAGCACGACCGCGAGCGGCACCCCGGCCTGCTTGCACTCGTGCCACAGCGTGCGAGTCGCGGCGTCCACGCCGCGGTGGGCGGGCAGCACGAACACGGCGGAGTCGGCGGCGCGCAACCCGGCGCGCAACTCACCCACGAAGTCGGGGTACCCGGGCGCATCCACGAGGGTGAGGACCACGTCGCCGGTGTCGACGGTCGCCACGGTGAGCGACGTGGAGCGGGCGCCGTCCTCGGTGGGGGGCCGGTACCCCGGCGTCGTCCTCGCGACGAGATGCTCGAACAATCGGCTCTTGCCCGATCCGCTCGGTCCGACCAGCACCACGGTGCGGAGGTCGTCGGGGGAGGTGACGTCGGGTGCGTGCTCATGTCTGGCCATGCCTCACTCTGCTCCCGCGGAGGCGCTCGTCAAGGGGACCTAGGTCACGCTCCCAGGTCACACCCGGTTCACGCGCGCGCCACCGGCGCTCGGCGGCAGGGCCCCGGGAGCCCGTCGGGAGTGGGGCTAGGCTGACGCCACCATGCTGAGTCGATTCGCCCAGGCATTCGTCCGCCGTCTCCTCACCCCGCTCGCCGCGGCGCTGCTGAGGATCGGTGTGACGCCCGATGCCGTCACGATCGTCGGGACACTCGGGGTCGTCCTCGGCGCGCTCGTGCTCTACCCGATGGGCGAACTGTTCTGGGGCACGATCGTCATCACCGTGTTCGTGTTCTCCGACACCCTCGACGGCACGATGGCGCGGCTGTCGGGACGCACCAGCTCGTGGGGGGCGTTCCTCGACTCGAGCCTCGACCGCCTCGGTGACGCGGCCGTGTTCGGCGGGCTCGTCCTGTATTTCGCGAGCCTGCCCGACAGCGGCCTCACCGCGTGGCTCACCCTCGCCTGTCTCGTGTTCGGGTTCATGGTGAGCTACGTGCGCGCTCGCGCCGAGGGGCTCGGCTACGACGCGAAGGGCGGCATCGCCGAGCGGGCCGACCGCCTCGTGGTGGTGCTGGTCGCGACGGGACTGACCGGGTTGTTCGGCTGGCCCGAGGTGGTGTTGACCGTCGTGATGGGCCTGCTGGCCCTCGCCAGCGCGGTCACGGTCGTGCAGCGCATGCTCACCGTCCGTGCCCAGGCGCGCTAGCGGGTTCAGGCCGTTGCTGATTCGCGGGTCGGTCACGCGCGTCTAGCGTCGTCAGTAGACTGACCGCGCTCGATGACCGTCGAGCGCCCCACCCGCACCTAAGAGAGCCCCCTGTGACTGACGACATCTCCGCCGCCCGCCCCGCCGCCGACGCCACCGAACCCGCGACCGGCACCGCTCGCGTCAAGCGCGGTATGGCGCAGATGCTCAAGGGCGGGGTCATCATGGACGTCGTCACCCCCGAGCAGGCCAAGATCGCCGAGGACGCGGGCGCCGTAGCCGTCATGGCCCTCGAGCGGGTGCCCGCCGACATCCGCGCCCAGGGCGGGGTGTCGCGCATGAGCGACCCCGACATGATCGACGGCATCATCGAGGCCGTCTCCATCCCCGTCATGGCCAAGGCCCGCATCGGCCACTTCGTCGAGGCGCAGGTGCTGCAGAGCCTCGGTGTCGACTACATCGACGAGTCCGAGGTGCTCACCCCCGCCGACTACGCCAACCACATCGACAAGTGGAACTTCACCGTCCCGTTCGTGTGCGGCGCCACCAACCTCGGAGAGGCGTTGCGCCGCATCACCGAGGGCGCGGCGATGATCCGCTCCAAGGGTGAGGCCGGCACCGGCGACGTCTCCAACGCGACGACGCACATGCGCACCATCCGCGGCGAGATCAACCGGCTCCGCTCCCTGGAGCCCGACGAGCTGTACGTCGCCGCCAAGGAACTCCAGGCGCCGTACGAGCTCGTCCAGGAGGTCGCCGAGGCCGGCAAGCTCCCCGTCGTGCTCTTCACCGCGGGCGGCATCGCGACCCCGGCCGACGCGGCGATGATGCGTCAGCTCGGCGCCGAGGGCGTCTTCGTCGGCTCCGGCATCTTCAAGTCCGGCAACCCCGCCGAGCGTGCGGCGGCCATCGTCAAGGCGACGACGTTCTTCGACGACCCCGACACCATCGCGAACGTGAGCCGCGGCCTCGGCGAGGCCATGGTGGGCATCAACGTCGACGACATCCCCGTCCCCCACCGCCTCGCCGAGCGCGGCTGGTGAGCTATCGCCCGCGACCGTCCCGCCGGACCAGGTCGCGGGCGATAGAGGCCTCGCCGACGTTCGCGGAGATGTGCGAAGACCCGCCCCCTCCCCACCGGGTCAGTTCAGTCACCGTGTCGGTGCGGATGTCGACGGCGACGATCCGCGGCGGCACGAACCAGGTCCCGATGTACGTGTGGGCGTCGAGCCAGCACAGACCGGACACGAACGCGTCTTCGAGCACCCGGGAGGAGCCGTCGGTCACGTTGTACAGCCTGGGCGGTTCGACGGTGGGCTCCCCGTCGACGTAGGTGTACCACGCCAGTTGCATGATGTGCTGCTCGTCGGGCGACCAGGCGTAGGGCGGGAGAGCCTGTCCGCGGACGTCCAGGATGTCGCCGCGGAGCACCTGCCCCGTGGCGGCATCGAGGATGCTCAACGAGGTCTCGTACCCGACCGCCAGCCGCGTGTCGTCGGCCGACGGTGAAGCGGCCCAGACGCCGTCGGCGATCCAGGTCACCGAGCCGGACTCCAGGTCGATCCGGGCCAGCGGCCCCGGCAACGCGACATACCGTTCCTCGGTCCCGGGGGTGTAGAGCGTGGCGAACAGGGTGCGCCCGTCAGTGGTGAAGAACTGCGGCACCACGGCCCGCTCCTCCTGTGTCAGGGGGTAGGTCCGACCCGACGAGGCGCCCACGTCGAGGACCAGGACGTCGCCTTCGTCCGAGGTGCCGACGGCGAGACGGCGGCCGTCGGGCGACAGGATCGTGCGTCCCAGCGACCGATGATCGCCACGCCGCCTGGCGGCCCCCAGTCTCCCGGTACTTCGCCAGTCCGTCGACAGCACCACCTGCTGCGGGGCAAAGTCGGCTTCCAGATCGGAGTGTCGATAGGCGAGGACGGCCTGCTGCATCCCGGTCCAGCTCAGCGGACGCGGCCACAGGGAGTAGCGGGGGAGTTCGGCCGGAAACGCCAGTGGCGCTGCGGCGGGCGTCACGTTCGGGCGCGGGAGGCGCAGGCCACCAGCAGCGGCGACCCCTCCGACAATGGCGACGCCGGCTGCGGCTCCGGCCAGGACGGCGCGCCGGGACGGCCGGCCGGATCGCTCGTCGCCCCCCTTCTCGGCGTTCTCGTCGTCGATGCGGTCCGGGGCGTCGTCGAGGTCGAGGTGGTCGACGAAGTCGACCAGGCGGGTGCGCAGGGTGTCCTCGAAGCTCATGTCAGGTCCTCCTCCAGGGCGGCCAGCGCGCGGGAGAGGCGGGATTTCACGGTGCCCGGTCGGACGCCGAGCATCGTCGCGATCTCGCGTTCGGGTAGGTCGAGGTAGTAGCGGGCGAACACGACGGCGCGATGCTCGGGTGAGAGCCGGGCGAGGGCGTCGCGGACCGCAAGGCGGTCGGCAAGCTGCTCGGTCGGTCTCAGGTGGGTGACCTCTCGGCCGTAGCGGACGAGGTAGGCGCGGGCGCTGCCCTGCCGTCGGCCCCAGTCGATGGCGCGGCGCGTCACCACGCGTCGCAGCCAGCCGGCCGGGTCCTCGACGCTGCCCGACCGCGCGCTCAGCTCGGCGTAGGCGTCCTGCACGAGGTCGTCGGCGCAGCGCGCATCACCGGTGACCACCGCCGCGAGGCGCCGCAACACGTCCCGGTGTTCGGTGTAGGCCGCGGCGATCCTCTCCTGCTCCGAGGTGCGCATACCCCTATGGTCGGACGCGGCAGCCGTTCGGTTCCCCGTCCGCCGAGAGATCCGTGGAAGACGTCCACCGGGCGTGCCCAGCTCCCCTCTGCGACAGTGAGATCTCGACGAGCGAAGGAGAGACGATGACGCAGCCCCTGGACCGCACCCCCGACCCGGAGCGCACGGGTCAACCGTTCGACGGCGAACGCGACACCGTCGACGAGCAGGACCTCATCGACGGCGACGGCAACGCCCGCCCCGGCAAGAAGCCGGCCGAGCAGTCGCCCGGGCACGCCCATGACAACCCGGACACCCCCGACGAGGTGCACCCTGCGCTCAAGGCCGACGAGTAGGCGCGACACCGGACGTCGTGGGACTGCCGGACGGCTTGCATCGCGGGCGCTTCTGCCGATGGAACAGGTGTGACCGACAACGCAGCCCACGACGTTCGCTTCGAGTACCAGGAGATGATCGTCGGCATCGCCCACCGCCGCACGGGCCCGACGCATTTCCGCCGGGTCACCACCCGTGAGGGCCACAGCCTCACCATCGGCGAGGTCGGCTCGCCCATGGCCGCGCTCAACGCCATGGGTGATCAAGGCTGGGAGGTGGTGCGCGAACACAGCGTCACCCAGGACCAGCACCCGTGGGTCGTCGCCGAGTTGCAGGAGGCCGACCGCGACGTCGTGTCGGTGTCGAGCTCGCGCGAGTACCTCCTGACCCGGCGCCACCGCACGACCTGAGCGGCCCTACGATCGGCCGGTGACCTCACCGCGTCTTGAGCTTGCGCCAGTGACCATCGGCGTCCTCGCCGTCCAGGGCGACATCCACGAGCACGCGCACGCCCTGTCGGCCGGCGGCGCGCACCCCCTGCCCGTCCGGCGGGTGGAGGAACTGGCGGCCGTCGACGGCCTCGTCCTCCCCGGTGGTGAGTCCACGACCATCGACAAGCTCCTGCGCGCCTTCGACCTGTTCGAGCCGCTGCGTGAGCGCATCCGCGCCGGGATGCCCGTGTACGGCTCATGCGCCGGGATGATCCTGCTCGCCGACCGCCTCGTCGAGGCCCACCGCGGTCAGCAGACCCTCGGCGGCATCGACATTCTCGTGCGCCGCAACGCCTTCGGCCGCCAGGTCGACTCGTTCGAGGCCGACCTCGACGTGGTGGGTCTGGACGCTCCGATGCGGGCCGTATTCATCCGCGCGCCGTGGGTCGAGGAGGTCGGGCTGGACGTGGAGGTCCTCGCCGCGGTCGACGATGGCGACGCGCCCCGCCCGGTGGCGGTCCGGCAGG
>JAUNTP010000304.1 GCA_030538585.1 Mobilicoccus sp. | reverse complement strand
GAGTCGTTCGGCCTCGGCCGACACTTCGCGGTGTCGCACGACGTCGGCCTCGACCGCTTGCACGGCTGCGAGCGCCTCCTGCCGCAGGCTGCGCGCCTCCTCCACCCGCAGCGCCGCGTCGCGGTGATCACCGGTGGGTCGCCCGGTGGCGGTGAAGAACTCGCGGTAGGCCTCCTCGGCGGCGGCGAGCAGCGAGTCGCCCTCGCTGCCGGCCGAATCGGCGGCGAGCCCCGCCGCGTTCTCGAGCGCGTCGGCCAGGGCGGCGCTCCCCGAGAGATCGTCCGCCGACAGCGACGTCGCCTGCATGAGCCGCAGCGCGTCCCACAGGTCGAGGTCGGTGGTCTCGGCGAGGATCTCGCGAGCGCGGTCGTGCGCCTGGGCTCCCGTGAGGTCTTCGCGCCGCGGCGCCGTGACGGTGAGCACCGTGCTCGGCCGACGGAACCACTGCTTGCGGTAGGTGAACCGGTACGGACCACTGGAGGCCTCGACCTCGACGGCGCTCTCGACGTCGAGCCCCACCGGCCGCATCGCGAGCACCTTGCGCTTGCGGGAGGTGTCCTTCTCGTCGAAGAGCAGGTCGAGGGCCTCGATCATCGTCGTTTTGCCGGCCTCGTTCTGCCCCTCGATGACCACCACGCCGGAGTCGGGGAACTCGACCGTGCGGTCGCTGACCCCCTTGACGTTCGTGAGCGTCAACCGATGCACCCTCATCGCGCGCTCGCCAACCGGTGGAGCAAGGACAACGCGTCCCGCGCGGTGATGTCGGGGTCGGAGCCGCTCGCCCGCTCGGCGAGGTCGGCGACGGCGCCCGCGACGAAGCCACCGACGCCGAGGTCGGTGAGGTCGTCGGGGTCGAGCACCACCGCGATGTCATCGAGCCCTGCGTGCGTGGGCGGGGCGGCGAGGACCGCTCCCCACTTCTCGAGGAGATCATCGAGACGTGCTTTCTCGGCGAGGGTGAGGGTGCCGAGGAGGATGGTGCGCACCACCGTCCTGTCCTTGGGGTCGATGGCCGCCAGCTCGGCGTCGAGGTCATCGATGTCGTCGAGGTCGTTGACGTGACGCCGCAGCGTGGTGAACGCCCACGTGCCCACGCGGTGGGCGGTCACGGAATAGGTGCCGTCGGCGGTGACGTCGACGACGAGGACGTCGCCCGGGGCGTCGTCGCGGACGTCGGTGACCTCGGGCGAGCCCGAGTAGTGCACCCGTCCCGTCGACCCGACCGACATGCGCGAATGCTTGTCACCGAGCGCCACGTGGTGCAGGCGCCCCTGCTCGATCGCACTCTCGAGAGTCGCGAGGGAGATGCGCGCGGGATCGTGGTCGTCGGGGGTGAGGACGTCGATCGGGCCGTGGGCCAGCAGCAGGCGGACGAGACCGGGCGGCGGGTCATCGACCCCGGCGAGGGCCTGCGCCGCGAGGTCGACCAGGGCTGGCTTGACCAGCCACGGGGCCGCGAGGATCTCGACGTCGGACGCCACGCGGTGCAGGCCCGGGTCGAGGACGACCACCCCGGGCGGGCACGCGGCGGTGAAGACCGGGGAGCGGTACACCGACGACGCGTCGAGCGGGTCGTGGTTGCCGGGAAGCAGGTACACCGGGCACGAGATGGTCGCCATGGCCTCCAGGGCCCGGGAGACGGTGCGGGTGGAGAGCAGGTTGGAGTCGAACACATCGCCCGCGACGACGACGAAGTCGCACTGCTCGCGTCGGGCCACCTCGCCGATGGACCGGATGGCGTCGATGCGCGCAGCCGTGTACCGGGCCTGCGCCTCGCCCTCGAGGAAGTACCGCGTCATGCCGAGCTGCCAGTCGCTGGTCTGCAGGAACCGTGCCACGCGTCACCTCCTCGCTCATGTCGGCCGGGCGGGCGGCGACGAACCGCTGCCCCGTTCGTCTTCAGGCTAGTGGGGGCCACCGACAACCCTTGCGAGCCCGCGCGCCGTGTGTCGTCAGGGACGCCCGTAGGTGACGTCCTTGGACCAGATGGTGTGCAGACCCGTCGTCTTGCCCCGGCGCGGCGCGTCGTACATCTTCCCGTCCCCGGCGTAGATGCCGACGTGATGCGCCGGCGACCCGAAGAACACCAGGTCACCGGGCCGCGGCCGACTCACCTTGGTCACCGCCTGCTGCTGCTGTGCCGCGGTCCGCGGCAAGGTGATGCCCGCCTTGCCGAACACGTACTGGGTGAAGCCGGAACAGTCGAACCCACGGGTCGTCGTCCCGCCCCACACGTACGGGATGCCCGACAGGCCCGCGGCGATGCCGAGCACGTCCGGCGCCTTCGCGGTCGCCTCGGGCTTCGGCTCGGCGGTCTTCGTCGGCGTGGCGGTCTTCGTCA
>JAUNTP010000303.1 GCA_030538585.1 Mobilicoccus sp. | reverse complement strand
TGTCCTCGCCCGTCATGTCGAGCGGCTGCTCGCGTTCCGCGATGCCGGCGAAGCCGGCACCACCCGTCCGGAAGGAGGCTCGCGATGAGCCTTGCCACCATCCCCCAGGCCCTCGACGCCCTGCGCGCCGGACAGCCGATCATCGTCGCGGACGACGAGAACCGCGAGAACGAAGGCGATGTCATCCTGTCCGCCGAGCTCGCGACGCCCGAGGCGGTCGCGTGGATGGTGCGCTGGTCGTCCGGGTTCGTCTGCGCCCCGATGCCGGCCGACCTGGCCGAGCACCTGAACCTGCCGCCGATGGTCGAGTCCAACGAGGACGCCCGCTCCACCGCGTACACGGTGAGCGTCGACGCCGCCAGCGGCGTCACCACCGGCATCAGCGCGGGCGATCGCGCCCGCACGTTGAACGTGCTGGCCGACCCCGCGTCCACGGCGACCAGCATCATCCGCCCCGGTCATGTGCTCCCGCTGCGTGCCGTGGACGGCGGTGTGCGCGAGCGCAGCGGGCACACCGAGGCCGCCGTCGAGCTGATGCGCCTCGCCGGGCTGCAGCCGGTCGGCGCGATCGCCGAGGTCGTGGCGGAGGACGGCAGCATGATGCGCCTGCCCGGACTGCTCGAGCTCGGCGAGCGCGACGGCGTCCCGGTGATCACGATCGAGCAGCTGATCGCGTACCTCGATGTGCACGAGCCGCTGGATGCCGCGCAGACCCCCTCGCCGCGGCGCCGCGTGAGCCTGCGGGCGGATGCCACCGTGCCCACCGAGCACGGCACGTTCCGCTTCCTGGCCTACAAGGACCGCGTGTCCGGCACCGACCACATCGCCGTCGTCTCGGGCGAGCCCGGCGAGACCGCGCTGGTGCGCGTGCACTCCGAGTGCCTGACCGGCGAGGCCTTCGGCTCGCTGAAGTGCGAGTGCGGCCCGCAGCTGGACGCCGCACTGGACGCCATCCAGAGCGAGGGCGGCGTCGTCGTCTACATGCGCGGCCACGAGGGCCGCGGCATCGGCCTGATCAACAAGCTGCGCGCCTACAGCCTGCAGGAGGGCGGCCTGGACACGGTCGACGCCAACCTCGCCCTCGGGCTGCCGGCCGACGCCCGCGAGTACGCAGCCGCCGCCGGCATCCTCGCCGACCTGGGCGTGTCGAAGGTGCGCCTGCTGACGAACAACACCGACAAGGTGAAGCAGCTGCGCGAGCTCGGCCTCGACGTCGTCGAGCAGGTGCCGCTGATCGTCGGCGTCGGCCCGAACAACCACCAGTACCTCGAGACCAAGCGCGATCGCATGGGCCACATCATCGGCGACGCCGAGCTGGCCGATGCGATCGCACAGCGGAAGGACGACGCATGAGCGGCGCAGGAGCCCCCACCCCCACCGATCCGATCGACGGCAGCGGGCTGCGGGTCGTCGTCATAGCCGGCACCTGGCACGACACGATCACGGACGGCCTGATCTCCGGCGCGCAGCGCGTGCTCGACGCCTCCGGCGCGCAGCACTCGCTGGTGCGCGTGCCCGGCTCCTTCGAGCTGGCCGTCGCGGCGCAGGCCGCCTTCGCGGGCGGTGCGGACGCCGTCGTCGCCCTCGGCGTGATCATCCGAGGCGGCACCCCGCACTTCGAGTACGTGTCGGCGGCGACCACCGACGGCCTGACCCGGGTGGCGCTGGACGCCGGCCGGCCGGTCGGGTTCGGCGTGCTCACGCTCGACGACGAGCAGCAGGGGCTGGACCGGGCGGGCCTCCCCGGCTCGAAGGAGGACAAGGGCGCCGAGGCCGCGGACGCCGCGCTGCGCACCGCGCTGGTCATCCGCGCACTGCGTCGCTGAGCACCCTGCGAGCCCCGCGGTCCGCGCATCGCTCCGCCGGGGCGCGTGGCCCCGGGGCCGGCGGGCGGGTGCTGAGGGTCGCCTTCCTGGCGCCCTCCCCCGCCGCGGCCTAGCGTGAGGGTATGGAGACCCTGCGCCTGATCGTCCTGCTCGTCCACCTCGTCGGCTTCGCCGTGCTGTTCGGCGCGTGGGCCGTGCAGGCCTTCGGCGGCAAGCGCGAGATCACCCGCGTGATGAGCTACGGTCTGGCCATCGCCGCCGTCGCCGGGCTCGCTCTGGCCGCTCCGTGGGGTCTGGCCGAGGGCCGGGAGCTCGACTACATGAAGATCGGCGTGAAGCTGGTCATCCTGCTGGTCATCGGCGGTCTGCTCGGCGCCGGATCCGCCCGCCAGCGTCGCACGGGGTCGACGCCGCCCGCGCTGTTCTGGAGCGTCGGCGTCCTGACGCTGGCCAACGCCGCCATCGCGGTCCTCTGGTGACCGCGGCGCGCTGAGAGGGTCCGACGCGCCCCGCACTCGCCGGAACCTGTCCGGACAGGG
>JAUNTP010000302.1 GCA_030538585.1 Mobilicoccus sp. | reverse complement strand
GCCGCTCAGGTCGACCACGAGCCGGTCGAAGCACGCGTGGCGTCCGGTGCGCACGTTGGTGAGGGTCTGCCCGGTGAGGGTGCCAGCTGACTTGGTCAACGACCCCCACGTGATGCCGCAGGTCGGCGCAGCTTGCGCGGTGGGCAGCGACATGGGCGTGAGAGTGAGCGCTGTCGCAGCGACGCCAACGCAGAGCCGGCGAACGAGGGTGGTGCTGAGCATGATGTCTCCTTCCGAGGAGAGGCCCCGGGTGGGTGTGCCTCCTACAAGCAAGACGCAGCACCGCGCAGGGGCGTTACGGGCCGACCGCCCCAAACCACGGCAGGTAGCGTCATCGTGTGAAACCACGCACCCGGGCCGTCGTCATCGCCATGCTGGCGGTGGCGCTGGTGGCTGTGGTCGCCTACGTCGCGATCTCACAGTTCGCGCGGGTGCAACCTCCCCAGGCGGTCGACTCGGACAGCCTCCGCGCCGCCATCACCACCGAACGATTGGTGCAGCACCTCGACGCGCTCCAGCAGATCGCGGACGACCATGACGGCAACCGACAGGCAGGCACAGCCGGGCACGCGGCGTCCATGGATTACGTCGAAGCACAACTCAAGGCCGCGGGCCACGCGGTCGTGCGGCAGGAGTTCAGCTTCGGGCGCGCGCAGATGAGGGGGAGGGTGGTTTCGGCGAGTTCCTCCACCAACTACCGCCTGGGTACGGACTTCACCCTCATGCAGAACTCCGGCTCAGGCAGCGTGACGGCCCCGGTGAGCCCCGTCGATCTCGCCCTCGACGGTGGAGAGGTGACGAGCGGCTGCGAGGCGTCCGACTTCGCGGGGTTCGCGCGCGGCAGCATCGCCCTCGTGCAGCGCGGAACGTGCCAGTTCGCGGTCAAGGTCGAGCACGCCCAACAGGCGGGGGCTGCCGCGGTCGTCGTGCTCAACCAGGGCGACACCGACGACCGCCGCGGACTCTTCGACGGCACCCTCCGCGACGCCACCTCCCTGCCCGTGCTGGCCGTCACCTACGACGTCGGGGTGGCGTGGGCGTCCACCCCCACGACCCTGACCCTCGAGGTGGACGCCACCCCCGAGATCGTCACGACCGCCAACCTCATCGCGGACACCCCCGGCAACCCTGACCGTACCATCGTCGTGGGCGCCCACCTCGACTCGGTGGCGTCCGGGCCGGGCATCAACGACAACGGCACGGGCGTGGCAGCCATGCTTGAGACGGCCACCCAGCTCGGACGCCTCGACGTCCAGCCCGTCAACCGCGTGCGCTTCGCGTTCTGGAGTGGTGAGGAGGACGGCTTGCTCGGGTCCCGCCACTACGTCGACGGCCTCGACGAAGCCGGACGCCGCGCCACCGCCCTCTACCTCAACCTCGACATGGTCGGCTCACCCAATCCCGTGCCGCACGTGTACGGCGATCCCGGCTGGCCGCGCGGATCGGAGGTGGTCCAGAGCGTCTTGGCCGACCACCTCGCGGCGCAAGGCGTCCGCGCCGACGAGGTGAGCTTCGAGATCAGCGACCATGGGCCGTTCCTGGACGCGGGAATTCCCGTCGGCGGGCTGTACACCGGCGCCTTCGAGCTCAAGACCGCGGGCGAGGCGGCTGACTTCGGGGGTGAAGCGGACGCCCCGCGCGACCCCTGCTACCACGAGGCCTGCGACATCGCGGACACCATCGACACCGAGATGCTCACCCAGATGGCCCGCACCACTGCCCACGCCGTGCTGGCGTTCGCAGAGGCGTCCGATCTGGCGCTGCGGTGAGTCAACGCCAAATCCAAGCCGACATTTGGAGTTGATTGAAGTCGGTTACGTGATTGCTTCACGGGCATCGGGTGCGGGACGCCACACGTGAGCATGGCCGACGCGGTCGCCCTGGCGAACGCCATTTGCCCGGGGCCGGCGTGTGGTCGCTCCGCAAGAGTGCTCTCGCGGGGTGAACAAACCCTCAGCGAAGGCACTTTTCGGGAGCGACGAGGACTTGGCTCGGCGCTCCACCGTCAACCGCCACGGCCAAGTGGCCTAGCTGCAAGTTGAAGCGGCTGCACATGAGGGTTCATGCACTGAATGCCGACTCCATGAGGCCTAGTTCGGCCACCGTTGCGCCATGAGACACAGCAACCCCGCGCCACCCGGCCACGCTGCCCTGCACCTGGGTTGCGATGTCCTGCGCCTCGGCCGCGCTGACCCCGAAGCTGTCGGTGGCTTCATGCAAAGCGGAAAGCCGACCCGCCTTGGAGTCCTCGCCCAAGATTGACGTCTGGAATGACGAGGGGTGGGGGTTTGGGTTCAGGTCGAAGGCAGGAGAAAGACGCCATCCGCTGCGTTCGCGCAGCAGACCGAGGTTGCGTAGGTGATCGTCG
>JAUNTP010000301.1 GCA_030538585.1 Mobilicoccus sp. | reverse complement strand
ACCGTCGTCGGTGATGACGGCGGCGACGTCGGCCTCACCGAAGACGACGGTGGCCCGCTCCTCGGGGTCGTCGGCGTCGACGGGAACGTAGGCGGCGCCGGCGCGCAGGATGCCGACGATGGCGACGTGGAGGTCGGGCCGGCCGGTCGACATGCGGATGCCGACGCGGTCGCCGGTGCGCACGCCCGCTGCGTACAGGTCGCTCGCGACGGCGCCGGCGGCGTCCCACATCTGCCGGTAGGTGAGCACCTCCTCGCCGGTGTCGATGGCGAGGTCGTCGGCGTGCGCATCGACCGTCACGGCGAGGATGTCGACGAGGGTGCGGGCCGGTGGTGCGAGATCGGCGCGGCGCAGCGAGGTGGATCTCACCGATGACGGCATTCCCCAAGACCTTTCGACGGCATGGGCGGGCGCCCCGGAACCTCTTCAGTCTATCGGCGCGAGAGAAGAGCGCTGCGCACGCCGTCGCGTGCCGTGGTGAGGGACTCGATGAGGCGACGCTCCTCGTCGACGGAGCGGGGCCCGGCGTGGCCGCGCAGGTAGCGGGCCCGCAGGAAGGCGAGCTCGATGGCGTCGTCCTGGAAGTCCTGCATGGCGCGCCCCGCAGCGCGGCCACCGTGATGCCGGGCCCAGGCGCGCGCCTGGGTGCGGGTGCGCGCCTCGCCCAGCATGCGCAGGTCTTGACCGGAGAGGACCCCGGCCCGGGTGTAGTGCTCGAGGTGGCTGCGCACGGCACCGGCCTCGCGGCGACGCACCCAGATGACGAACACGACTGTCGCGAGAAACACCGGCACGTGGAACATCAGGTACGTGCCGATCCACAGCTCCACGGGCAGCGAGGCGGCCGCGTTCCAAGCGGCGTGGAGCCCGATCGCGACGGCCAGCCCGACGAAGGGCGCGAGGATCCGCAGGGCGCCCCGCTTCTCGACGAGCAGACCGATCCCGATCCCGATCCAGATGGTGAACAGCGGGTGCGCGAACGGGGAGACGAGCCCGCGGAGCACGAAGGTCACGGCGAGCCCCGCCGCACCGGCCTCCGCGAGGGCCCGACCGAGGTAGAGGACGTTCTCGGCCATGGCGAACCCCGCCGCGATGACGCCGGCGTACACGATGCCGTCGAGGACACCGTCGAACTCCCGCTTGCGCATGAGCCACACGACGAGGATGCCGAGGCCCTTCGCGCTCTCTTCGACGACAGGCGCGACGAGGACGGGGGTGAGCAGGTCGGCGTCCAAGGCGAGCTCCCACAGCACCTGATGGACGAAGCTGTTGGCGAGGTAGCTGAACGCGGTGGCGACGAGCGCACCCCAGGCGAAGGCGACGACGAGGGAGGAGACGGGTTCGGCCTCTTGCCGGTCGAGCCACAGGAACGCGGGGACGACGATGGCCACCGGGATGAGGGCGGTGGCGAACCCCAGCACCGCCTCCTGCATGTCGAGTTCCATCCCGAACCCGACCCCGAGCACGACGGCGCCGAGCAGGAACGCCGTCAGGAGGGCGCCGCCGATGAGCCAGCGCCGCAGGAAGGGTCGGTGGGTGGCGTTGCTGCGCACCGCCGAGCCCGGGAGGTGGGCCGAGTGAGGGAGGGTCATGGGGGGCCTCCTGGCGCGCGGGCGGGCTGCTTGGGTGGCGGGAACGGCCGGACTCTACGCGAGCTGCCCCACCGGGTGGGCGCTGCGTCCTGCGCAACCCGCTCCCCTGTGGATAGTGAACCGGCATACAGTGAGAGACGTGCCGAAGACGACCGACAGCTCCCAGGACCGCATCATCTGGATCGATTGCGAGATGACGGGTCTCGACCTGGAGAACGACGCTCTCATCGAGGTCGCCGCTCTCGTCACCGACTACGAGCTGAACCCGCTCGGCGACGGGGTGGAGGTCGTCATCCGGCCCGAGCCCGCGGCGGTGGAGCAGATGGGCGATTTCGTGCGCAAGATGCACACCGACAGCGGACTGCTCGACCTGCTCGAGGACGGGCTGACGATGGCGGACGCGCAGGCACAGGTGCTCGCGTACGTGCGGGAGCATGCGCCGACCGAGCGCAAGTGGCCGCTGGGAGGCAACACGGTCGGCACCGACCGCGCGTTCCTCGCCCGCGACATGCCCGAGCTGGAAGGGCACCTGCACTACCGCAACATCGACGTGTCGTCGATCAAGGAGCTGTCGCGCCGCTGGTACCCGCGGGTGTTCCACCACTCCCCCGACAAGAACGGCGGCCACCGCGCCCTCGCCGACATCAAGGACAGCGTCGCCGAGCTGCGCTACTACAGGGAGGCCGTGTTCGTGCCCCAACCCGGCCCGGATTCCGCGACGGCCAAGGAGATGGGCGCCCGCCACGCCGCCGCCCGAGCCGACCTCTGACGCGGACCCC
>JAUNTP010000300.1 GCA_030538585.1 Mobilicoccus sp. | reverse complement strand
CCACGTCGATGGCGGGGCGGACGTTGGAGTTGAACAGGTCGGCCTGCAGGTAGATTTGGCCGTCGGTGATGGAGATGACGTTGGTCGGGATGTACGCCGACACGTCACCGGCCTTCGTCTCGATGATCGGCAGACCCGTCATCGAGCCACGGCCCATCTCGTCCGACAGCTTCGCGCAGCGCTCGAGCAGACGGCTGTGCAGGTAGAAGACGTCACCCGGGTAGGCCTCACGGCCCGGCGGGCGGCGCAGCAGCAGCGACACGGCGCGGTAGGCCTCGGCCTGCTTGCTCAGGTCGTCGAAGACGATGAGGACGTGCTTGCCCTGGTACATCCAGTGCTGGCCGATGGCCGAACCGGTGTAGGGCGCGAGGTACTTGAAGCCGGCGGCGTCGGAGGCCGGGGCCGCGACGATCGTCGTGTACTCCATGGCGCCGGCCTCTTCGAGGGTGCCGCGCACGGAGGCGATGGTGGAGCCCTTCTGACCGATCGCCACGTAGATGCAGCGCACCTGCTTGTCGGGGTCGCCCGAGTCCCAGTTCTGCTTCTGGTTGAGGATCGTGTCGACCGCGACCGTCGTCTTACCGGTCTGGCGGTCACCGATGATGAGCTGACGCTGACCACGGCCGACGGGGATCATCGAGTCGATGGCCTTGATGCCGGTCTGCAGCGGCTCGTGCACCGACTTACGGGCCATGACGTTGGGCGCCTGGAGCTCCAGCTCGCGGATGCCCTCGCTGTCGATGTCGCCGAGGCCGTCGATCGGCTGACCGAGCGGGTTGACGACGCGACCCATGAAGGCGTCACCGACGGGGACCGAGAGGACCTCACCGGTGCGGGTGACCTTCTGGCCCTCCTCGATGCCGGCGAAGTCACCGAGGACGATGACACCGATCTCGTGGACGTCGAGGTTGAGGGCGAGACCCAGGGTCCCGTCCTCGAACTTCAGCAGCTCGTTCGCCATCGCCGAGGGCAGGCCCTCGACGTGGGCGATGCCGTCTCCGGCGTCGGTGACCCGGCCGACCTCTTCGCGGTTGGCCGCGTCCGGCTCGTAGGACTGAACGAAGGAGTCCAGTGCGTCCCGGATCTCCTCCGGACGGATCGTAAGCTCCGCCATCGTGTCGTCTCTCTCCTCTGGGCTCCTCCGGCGCCGGGCCGGGTGTGAAGCGGGTGTGTGTCAGGTGTGGCGTGTCGGTCCTCGACCGCCGTGATGGAGGGTCAGCCGGCGCCCATCGTGCGCCGGACGTCCTCCAGGCGTCGTCGGACGGTGCCGTCGATGACCTCGTCGCCGATCTCGACCCGAAGGCCGCCGAGCACGTCGGGATCGATCACGACCGTGACCGACACGCGCGTGTCGTACAAGCGGGAGAGCCCGTCGGCCAGACGGGACTGCTGCTGCTCGTCCAGGGCCACCGCGCTGGTGACCACCGCGGTCACCTGCTCGCGACGGCGAGCGGCGATCTTGAGCTGCCGCCAGATGGCCGCCGAGTACTTGCGTCCGCGAGGGTGCAGTACCGGTCGCTGAGCGAGCCACACCGTGTCCGGTTCGGCGCGCCCGGCGAGCAGGTCGACGATCAACTGGGCGCGGCGAGGTGCCTCGACGTCGGGCCGCGCGATGGCACGGGCCAGGTCGTGGTCGGCGGCGACCAGACGCTCGAAGCGGAAGAGTTCGTCCTCCACCTGCTCGAGCTTGCCGTCCCGCTCTGCGGCGGCCAGCACCGCGTCGATGCCCAACCGTTCGAGGGCGTCGACGAGGTCTCGGTCGGTACGCCACCGGCCGGCGGCGACCTCCTCCACCACGCGCTGAGCCTCGGGCGAGACCTTGCCCTCGAACAGTCGACGGGCGAGTTCGCGCTTCGGCCCCGCGTCACGGGAGGGGTCGGCGAGGGAACGCCGCACCTTGGCCGTCGCGTCGACGGCCTCACCGACGGCGAACAGCTCACCGGCGAGGGTTCGAGCATCGACCCCGGGCAGAACCTCATGCAGCGTGGCCGCGGCCTGCGTCCACGATCCGCGCGAGGGGCCTTCCATCAGCGCTCGCTCCCCTCGGTACCCGAGAGGGACTCACGCTTGACCTCGCCCGACTCCAACTCGGAGAGGAACCGCTCGACGATGCCCTTCTGACGGGCCTCGTCGTGCAGGGACTCCCCGACGATGCGGCTCGCGAGGTCGGTCGAGAGGCGACCCACCTCTCCGCGCAGACTCGTCATGGCCTGCTGACGCTCGGCCTCGATCTGCTTGTGCGCGGTCTCGGTGACCCGCGCAGCCTCGGCCTGAGCCTCACTGCGCATCTCCGAGATGATGGCCGCACCCTGCTCGCGCGCCTCCTCGCGGATGTGCGCGGCCTCGGTGCGGGCGTCGGCGAGCTGCTGCTCGTACTGACGCTT
>JAUNTP010000299.1 GCA_030538585.1 Mobilicoccus sp. | reverse complement strand
TGCCGAGGAACCCGACGCGGAACCCGAACCCGAGCGCCGCGGAGGTCTCCGGCTCGTACACCAGCGCGGCGTCGTTGAGCTTGAGCTTGTCGAGGGCGTCGCGCAGGGTCGGGTAGTCCGAGCCGTCGATGGGGTACAGCCCCGAGAACACCATGGGGCGCGGGTCCTGGTAGCCGCCGAGGGCCTCCGCGGCGGGCTGACGCTGATCGGTGATGGTGTCACCGACCCTCGACTGCCGCACGTCCTTCACGCCGGTGATGAGGTAGCCGACCTCGCCGACGCCGAGCCCGTCGCTCGGGACCGGCTCGGGTGAGATGACCCCGATCTCGAGGAGTTCGTGGGTGGCCTTCGTCGACATCATCTCGATGCGCTGGCGCGGGGTGAGGTGACCGTCGATGACGCGCACGTAGGTGACCACGCCGCGGTAGGTGTCGTAGACGGAGTCGAAGATCATGGCGCGCGCCGGGGCGTCGGCGTCACCGACGGGGGCCGGCACGAGCTCGACGATGCGGTCCAGAAGCGCGTCGACCCCTTCGCCGGTCTTGCCCGACACCTTGAGCACCTCGCCGGGATCGCACCCGATGAGCCCGGCGAGCTCGGCCGCGTACTTCTCCGGCTGCGCGGCCGGCAGATCGATCTTGTTGAGCACGGGGATGATCTCGAGCTCGTTCTCCATGGCCAGATAGAGGTTGGCCAGGGTCTGTGCCTCGATGCCCTGCGCGGCGTCGACGAGCAGCACGGCCCCCTCGCACGCGGCCAGGGAGCGCGACACCTCGTAGGTGAAGTCGACGTGGCCGGGAGTGTCGATCATGTTGAGGCAGTAGGTCTGCTGCGGCGAACCCGCACCGGCACCGTCGACGGCCCACGGCATGCGCACGGCCTGGCTCTTGATGGTGATGCCGCGCTCACGCTCGATGTCCATCCGGTCGAGGTACTGGGCGCGCATGGCCCGCTCCTCGACGATCCCCGTCAGCTGCAACATCCGATCCGCCAGGGTCGACTTGCCGTGGTCGATGTGGGCGATGATGCAGAAGTTGCGGATGAGCTCCGGCGGCGTCGCGTGCGGGGGCAGCGCGGTGCGGGCCATGGGGGACACGTGGAAACCTCGGGGGTCGATTGCAGGGCAGAGGCCATCATCCCACGACATCGGCCGCCCGCAGCGACGCCGCCCGCTCGCCCCCCGGCTACCCTGAGCCGGTGAACCTCTCCGGGATCCTCCGCGCCGTCGGCCGCACCGTCGTCCGTGAGTTGCAGCGGGAGTCCGCGACGCGGCAGCGCACGGGCCCTCGTCGGCAGCAGGACCCTCGGCCCCGCACCGGCCACCACCGCCGCCCCTCGACGCCGAGCTACCCGGGTGACTACACGGGCCGGTTGCACGCCGAGTACCGACCCACCGCGGACGGTCGCCCCGACCCCGGTGAGGTGTGCTGGGCGTGGGTGCCGTACGAGGAGGACCACTCCCGCGGCAAGGACCGTCCCGTTCTCGTGGTGGGTCAGGACGGCCCCTGGCTGCTGGGTCTGCCGCTGACGAGCAAGGACCACGACCGCGACATGGCCCAGGAGGCTCGGGCCGGGCGACACTGGATGGACGTCGGCACGGGCGGCTGGGACCGGCAGGGTCGCCCCAGCGAGGTCCGCCTGGACCGCGTGGTGCGCCTCTCCCCCGCCACGGTGCGCCGCGAAGGCGCGGCCCTGGACCGCGACGTGTTCGACCGCGTCACCGCTGCAGCGGCCCGGCTCCGCTGAGGCGAGCTCAGTCGAGCGTCGGGCGCAGGAGGCTACCTCGACGACGGCGCGTGCGTCCCCGAGCGCGCCGCTTGGCGCGGCCGAGCGCGAACGACAGACCGCCGATGACGATGACCCCGATGAGACCCATCCCGAAGAGGGGAATGTCCGGGGTGGCGGCAACACCGATGAGCGAGGCTGTCACGACACCCCCTCCCACCGAAACCGACCACCTCACGATCGGCCGTACAGGTGGCGCGGGGCAAGTGGACTGAGCCACAAGCCTCGCCCCAGGCGGCCCCGATCAGCTCCCGCGACGAGAGCGTCAGTCCAGGTAGTCGCGGAGGACCTGCGAGCGGCTCGGGTGGCGCAGCTTGCTCATCGTCTTCGACTCGATCTGACGGATGCGCTCGCGGGTCACGCCGTAGACCTTGCCGATCTCGTCGAGGGTCTTCGGCTGGCCGTCGGTGAGGCCGAAGCGCATCGACACGACGCCCGCCTCACGCTCGGACAGGGTGTCGAGCACCGAGTGCAGCTGCTCCTGGAGCAGCGTGAACGACACGGCGTCGGCGGGGACGACGGCCTCGGAGTCCTCGATGAGGTCACCGAACTCGCTGTCGCCGTCCTCGCCGAGCGGGGTGTGCAGCGAGATCGGCTCGC
>JAUNTP010000060.1 GCA_030538585.1 Mobilicoccus sp. | reverse complement strand
CCGCCAGCAGCGCGGTCTGCCCATCGGCTGGCACACCCGCCGCAAGCTGCGCCGCCGCGCGGAGTCGCTGCTCAACCCCGAGGTGAGCCTCGACCAGTTGCACGACGTCCTCGCCGCCGCCCACGAGCAGCGCGTCGCCTGGACCGCGTGGAGTGGTTCGGAGGAGCTGCCCAAGGTCCCCGCGAGCCTCGACGAGAGCCGCCGCCTGTGGAGCGACCTCGAAGCCGACCTGCGGTGGCTCGCCGAACGCCTCGGCACCACCGCCGAGGGCGGCGACCTCTTCGGCATCGGCGTCGACGAGCTCATCGCGCGCATCGACACCCTCGCCGAGCGCAAGGACCGCATTGCCGTCCTGCCGCGCGTCTCGACCGCCCTCGACCGCTGCCTGGCAGCCGGGTTCGACGACGTCATCACCGACCTCGCCACCCGCGCCGTGCCGTCGGCGCAGATCCCCGCCGAGGTCGAACGCATCTGGTGGCGTTCGCTGCTCACCCACATCGCCGAGGAGGACCCCCGCATCGGCAAGCACGACGGGCAGCGCTTGCGCAGCCTCGTCGATGAGTTCGTGCGCCTCGACCTCGACCACCTGCGCGCCTCTCGCGACGAGGTCCGCATGGGCGTCGCTCACCGTCTGCACGACGCCGCGAACACCCACACCCGCGCCCAGGAGATCGCGCGCTACGCCGCCTCCGGTACCGGTGCCGGCGTCCCCGCCCTCGAACTGTTCGCCCAGACCGCCGACCTCCTCCTCGACGTCAAGCCCTGCTGGGCGATGAGCCCGCAGGTCGTGGCCTCGCTCATCCCGCCGGGCGAGTGGTTCGACGTCGTCATCGTCGACGACGCGTCGCAGATGCTCGTCGCGCACGCCGTCTCAGCCGTGTCGCGAGGCCGTCAGGTCGTCGTCGTCGGCGACGACAAGCTCCCGTTCCCGGCGCCGTACACGACCGCCGCCGTCGAGAGCGTCGAGGAGGCCGACCCTGACGAGCACGTGCTGCTCGGGGCAGGACCGACGCTGCTCGACGTCGCCACCGGTGTGCTGCCGACTCGCCGCCTCACCACGGTGCACCGCGCCGTGGACGAGTCGCTGCTCGGGTTCGTCAACCACAGCGTCCACGACGGTGCCCTCGTCACCACGCCCGGCACCGGCACCGAGCGCTCGCTGCAGCTCGTCGTCGCCGGCCGCGAGCAGGAGGCCGACGGCACCGCCGACCTCAGCGAGCCCGGCGACAGCGGCGACGTCACGTTGGAGGCGCCCGCCCTGGAGGACGCCGAAGCGGCCACCGTCGTCGACCTCGTGCGCGAGCACGTCCGCGAACGGCCCGACGAGTCGCTGCTCGTCGTCACGTTGAGCAGCGTGCGCGCCGACGAGATCCGCGCCGCCATCGACACCGCCGCCGAACTCGACGGATCGCTGCGCGCGTGGGCCTCGACCACCGCGTCGGACGCCGACCGGGTCGTCCACATCGACCGGGTCATCGGCGCCGAGCGCGACGCCGTCATCCTCGTCCTCGGCTACCACGTGCAGCCCGACGGGTCGCTGCCCCGCCGCTTCGGGCGTCTCGATGCCGACGGCGGCGACCGCGTCCTCGCCGCCGCGCTGGGCATCGCGCGCACTCGCGCCACCGTCGTCACCGAGGTCTCTCCGGACGACTTCGGCGATCGGCGCCCTGCCACCTCCGGGGCAGTTCTCGTCCGAGATCTGTTGCGCCACATCGAGAGCCACCGCCCCGACGCGAGCGTCGCCGACGAAGAAGGCAGCGCCGACCCGGCCGCCGTCCCCGAGGCGACCCCCTCCCCGGTGGTGCTCACCGGCCTGGCGAAGGCCCTCACCGACGACGGCCTGCGCGTCTACCACCGTCACGGCACCGGTAGCCGCCGCCTCGACCTCGCTGTCGGCGAGGGGCAGAACCGGCCGGTCGTCGCCGTGCAGCCGGACGGTCCCGAGCACGCCGCCGTCGCCGACATTCGCGACCGCGAACGCGTCCGCGCCGACCTGCTGCGCCGCCTGGGCTGGGAGGTCGTGCGTGTGTGGAGTGCCGACCTCGCCGACGACCCCGCCGCCACGGTGCCGCTGGTCCGCGAGGCGCTGCGGGCCGTCGACGCCCGCGCCGTGCTGCGCGGTCGCCGCGACGCCGCCCGACGGAGCCGCTCGTGAGCGAACCGGCACCTGATCGCAACGACCTCGAACAGACCCGCGACGACACCGACGAAGGGTGGGGCGAGCGGCGCGACGACAGCGAGTCCGCGGACGCCCACGATCGCTGGCTGCAGGAGCAACGCCCGCCGCACTGGGAGTGAGCGGCGCCGGCCTCGGCCGACGTCACCGCGACAGCCGCCACACCCGTTGGTCGAGGAGCGAAGCGTCTCGAGACCACCTGACATGAGCGTGGTACCCGACTTCCCGGGCCACGCTCTCACGACAACTCGCGGTGGTCTCGAGACGTCGCTTCGCTCCTCCTCGACCAACGAGGGGGTGGGTCTCCCCGCCAACCACTGTCTCGAGACGTCGCTTCGCTCCTCCTCGACCAACCGGGGGCCCGTCAACGACATCGGCGCCGACCCCCAGGGAGGGGTCGGCGCCGATGACGACAGCGCGAGATTCAGACGCGCGGCGGGTCCTGACGCGGCAGGTCCCCACGCTGCGCCTTGAGCAGGTCACGGATCTCCTGCAGGAGCGCGACGTCGTCGGAGACGGCCTCCGGCTCGGGCTCCAGGCCCTTGGCGCGGCGCTCGGCGAGCTTGTTCATCGGCAGCACGAAGATGAAGTAGACGACGGCAGCCGTGATCAGGAACACGATGAGCGCGTTGATGATCGTCGAGATGTCGATGTACGTCTCGGTGGGCATGTCCGGACGGATCGGGAAGCCCAGGCCGCCGGTGTCGGGGCTGCCGGCGGCGTTGATGACGGGTTCGAGCAGCGAGCTGACGACAGTGTCGACGACGGTCTGGAACGCCGAGCCGATGACGACGGCGACGGCGAGCTCGATGACGTTTCCGCGAAGGATGAAGTCCTTGAAGCCCTGGAACACGAGTCTGTATTTCCCCTCGAAGTGGTGACGGCGGTCGACCGGGCGCGGCCGAGCCGCAGCAAGTCTAGGGGCGAACGTCCCGAAAACGGCTATCCGCGGTTGCGCAATGCCGGAGCGACTCCTCCTGCGCCCGTAGCGGGGACGAGCGCAGCCACCGCGGCGACGGGGACGGCGACGACGATGCCGTGCCCGGCGGCGTCGTCGGAGGGATCGTCGACCGAGAGGACGCGGACACTCGCGACCGTGTGTCCGGTGTCGAGTGCGACGAGATCGACCAGGTCACCGGGTCGCAACAGCCGTATCGCGCCCGGGTCGGCGACCGGGACGTGGAGGGCTCGCTCGTCGTCGGCGAGATCGCGGGACACGACGAGGGCCGCGCCGGTGAGGATCTCGCGGGCCGTGATCGCGGTCGAGACCCGCTTGCCGAGCGCACCTGTGAGGTCGGTCACGGCGCCCTCAGGCAGAAGATCGTCGCCGACCCGGGCGACGGTGACGTCGTCACCGGTGAGCAGGTGCCCGGCGGCTACGTCGCGCGCGGCGACGACCACCTCGTGCGGGGGAGGCGCCGGCATCGCGGCGCGGGCGATGAGCGCCACGACCACCCCGGCGAGGACGGCGGCGAGCACGGCCCGCGCGCGGCGGGTCAGGCGTCGTCGTCGCGGCGCCCGCGGGGCGAGGTCCGGCGGGGCGGTCTGGAGCCAGGGCAGCGCGCTCGACATGCCCGCACGCTAGGTCGTGCTCAGCGGTCCGCATCGAGCCGCGGCACGACCCTGTGGACGGTGGGTGCCGGCGCGCGGGGGTGAGGACGGAGCGCCTCAGGAGGACGCGGGGGAGGAGGACGTCGACGAGGAGGTGGAGCTGCTCGACGTGCTCGACGAGGCGCCGGAGTCCCCCGAGGAGCCCGAGGTGCTCTTCGCGGAGGCAGAGGAGGAGCTGTCGTTGCTGCCCGAACTCGACGTGCCGGAGCTGTCGGACGCACTGGAACTCTGCGAGCGTGAGTCGTTGCGGTAGAAACCCGACCCCTTGAACACGACACCGACGGAGTTGAACAGCTTGCGCAGCCGACCCGCGCACTCCGGGCACTCGGTGAGTGCGTCGTCGGTGAAGGACTGGACGGTCTCGAAGCGGTGGTCGCAGGCCGTGCAGGCGTAGGCGTAGGTGGGCATCTCTCTTCTTCCCGGAGGTCGTCGTGCTCGGCCCTGAGTGTACGGGCAGGTGGGCGCCACCTCCGCGCTCCTCGACCGACCGAGGGTGCTCAGCCGCCGGCACCGAGGCGGCGCCAACCCCCGAGCGGGGTGACGACCGCCGACACACGATGGTCGTGCGCGTCTCGGGGAACCGCGTCGAGGATCTCGTCGTCGAACAGAAGAACCGCCTGCACCGTGCCGGGGCGCAGACGGGGCAGGGTCCGGTCGTAGCAGCCGCCGCCCTGACCCAACCGGTGACCGGCGGTGTCGACGGCGATGCCGGGCAGGATCATCGCCGTGATGTCGGCGACCGCGTCGAGACCCAGGGCGGGACCTTCGTCGTCGACGTCGTCCTGGCCGGGCAGTTCCGGGGCGGTCGCATCGGCGGTGGCGGTAGGTGCGGGGGCGGTCGATCCGGCACGGTGCAGTTCGTGCCAGTCGAGCGACATGTCGGGACGGGTGCGAGGCACGAGCACCCGCACACCCCGCGTGATCAACTCGGCGAGGAGAACAGAGGTGTCGGGCTCGCTCGGTGTCGACCGGAACGCCGCGACCGTCGCGCCGGGCGTGCCCCAGCCCGCAGCCCGCGCCTCCACGTCGGCGTCGAGATGGCTCAGCACGGCGTCGGCGATGCGGCGACCCTCGTCGGGCAGGCTCATCCCTGCTGCTCGACGTTCGCGCCGCGCCGCGCGCACCGTGCGCCGCACCTCCGACTTCGTCGCTCCGCTCATGTCCATCAGTCTGCGACATCACGCGATCCGGGAGGGGCCGGACCAGGGTGAACCGCGCTACCGCGACCGGACACTCGGTATCGTTCGGCCATGACCAGGCAATGTCCATGGGGCCAGGCGCTGTTCGCGCTGCGGGTGGGCCTGACGTGATCGACGTCGACGAGCATCTCGCGCGCATCCTCACCACGGTGCGGCGCCTCGACCCCACCCGCACCGCCCTGGACCGCGCCCAGGGGTGCGTCCTCGCCGAGGACCTCCGCAGCCGCGTCTCGCTGCCGGGCTTCGACAATTCCGGCATGGACGGGTACGCCGTCCTCGCCTCCGACGTCGCGGACGCGAGCCCGGAGCGCCCCGTCGTCCTCCCCGTCGACGGCGACATCGCCGCAGGGGACACGACGCGGCGTCGCCTGCGCCCGGGCCGCACCTTCCGCATCATGACCGGTGCGCCGGTGCCCGAGGGGGCCGACGCCGTCGTCCCCGTCGAGCAGACCGACGCCGGCGTCGAAGAGGTTCGTATCCGCGAGGGCATGCCGCACGGCCGCCATGTCCGCCCGCAAGGCGAGGACGTCGGCGAGGGGCAGGTCGTCCTCACCGCCGGCACCGTGCTCGGCCCGCGGCAGCTCGCCCTCGCCGCCGCCGTCGGCCACGGTGAGGCGCTCGTCGTCCCGCTGCCCCGCGTCGTCGTCATCAGTACCGGAGACGAACTCATCGAGCCCGGAGGCGTGCCCGGGTTCGGGCAGGTCGTCGACAGCAACAGCCCGATGCTTGCCGCTGCTGCCCGCGAGCTCGGCGTCGTCGCGAGCCGGGTGGGCGGTGTCGCCGACGACCCCGAGACGGTGCACACGGCGCTGCGGCGGCAGCTCTCGCGCGTCGACGCGATCATCACCACGGGCGGCGTGAGCATGGGCGCCTTCGACGCCGTCAAGGAGGTCCTCTCCACCCTCGGCACGGTGCGATTCGACCGGGTCGCGATGCAGCCCGGCAAGCCGCAGGGGTTCGGCACCCTCGGTGACGAGGCCGTGCCCGTGTTCACCCTACCCGGCAACCCGGTGAGCTCGCTCGTCTCGTTCGAGGTGTTCGTCGCGCCCGCCCTGCGCGTCATGGCGGGTCGGCCGGCGTTCGAGCACGGACCCGTGGTCGCCGTCGCCGACCACGACTGGAACGCCCCGGCCGCCAAGATCCAGTTCGCCCGCGTGGCGCTCACCTCCGCGGAGGGCGAGCCGCCGCGGGTGCGGCTCTCCGGCGGGCAGGGGTCCCACTTCATGGGCGGCCTGGCCGAGGCCGACGGTCTCGCCATCGTGCCCGCCGACGTCACCCGCGTGGAGGCCGGCGATGAGGTCCTCGTCCTCGGGCTCGACGGGTCACCCCTGCGGCGACGCGGAGCCTCCTCGGGCGGGGTGGGGTGGTTCGGCGCCGACGCGGTGGCTCGGGCAGGATCGGGCACGTGACGAGATCAGGCCTGACCCATGTCCGCGACGACGGCACCGCCCACCTGGTCGATGTCAGCTCCAAGGCGGTGACCGCCCGCTCCGCCAGCGCCGCGGGTCGGGTGCTGCTCGCCGCGGAGGCCGTCGCAGCCCTCCGCGGCGGCACCGTGCCGAAGGGTGACGCCCTCGCCGTCGCCCGCATCGCGGGCCTCCAGGCCGCCAAGCGCACCCCCGACCTGGTGCCGCTGGCCCACCCGGTGGCCGTCCACGCGGTCGAGGTCGACCTCGTCGTCGTCGACGACGGCGTCGACATCACGGCCACCGTCCGCACGGCCGACCGCACCGGTATCGAGATGGAGGCGCTCACCTGCGTCACCGTCGCGGCGCTGACGATGATCGACATGATCAAGGCCGTCGACAAGCATGCCCGCATCACCGACGTGCGGGTCACCGCCAAATCCGGTGGACGCTCCGGGGACTGGCGGGAGTCCGACCCGCAGGAGCGGGCGTGAACGACGCTGCAGGCGGTGTATCCCCGCGGCGGGCCGTCGTCATCACGGCCTCCACCCGCGCCGCAGCGGGGGTGTACGTCGACCGGTCGGGAGAGATCGTCGCCGAGCGGCTCCGGGCATGGGGTTTCGAGGTCGAGGGTCCCGTCGTGGTCGCCGACGGTGACGCCACGGGGGCCGCGCTGCGAGACGCCCTCGACGCCCGTCCTGCCCTCGTGATCACCACCGGCGGAACAGGATTGCGCGCCGACGACCGCACCCCCGAACAGACCGCGCCGCTGCTGGACGCCGAGGTGCCCGGTATCGCCGAAGCCATCCGCGCCGCAGGCCTCGCCCAGGGGGTGCCCACGGCGATGCTGTCCCGCGGACTCGCGGGCGTCGCGCGTGGCACACTCGTCGTCAACCTGCCGGGCAGCACCGGCGGGGTCATGGATGCGCTGACGGTGCTCGAGCCGGTCGTGCACCACGCACTCGATCAGATCGCGGGAGGAGACCACTGATGGCCGGACTGTGGCCCAGTGTCCTCACCGTGCGTCGCCCCGGAGCATCGGACTGCATCCTGCGCGCCCTGCGCCCCCGGGACCGCAACCAGTGGGAGCACCTGCGCCGCGTCAACCGCCAGTGGCTCGAGCCGTGGGAGGCCACCAGCCCGGAACCGGTGGGGCAGATGCGGTTCCGCCAACTCGTGCGCTACTACGACGCCGAGGCGCAGGCGGGTCGCATGCAGCCGTTCGTCATCGAGGTGGACGGCAGGCTCGTCGGGCAAATGCACCTGTTCGGCATCACGTGGGGTTCGATGCGCAGCGCGAGCGCCGGGTACTGGGTATCCCGGCACGTCGCCGGGCAGGGCGTCGCGCCGTGCGTGCTGGCCGCCGCGGTGGACCACGCGATGTACGGACTCGGACTGCATCGCGTCGAGGTCAACATCCGTCCGGAGAACGCGGCGAGCCTGCGCGTCGTCGACAAACTGGGCTTTCGAGACGAGGGTGTGCGCCGGGGTCTGCTGCACATCGGGGGCGCCTGGAGGGACCACCGCTCGTTCGCTCTCACAGTGGAAGATCTCGCCGGAGAATCTTTGGTCTCCCGCTGGAACGCGACACGCCGACACCCGCAGGCGACCTAGACGTCTGACCTGGTCGAACGTCCGATTGACCGCCGCCGCGGGGTGACTTACATCGGTGTGATTTTCGCCAGACACGCGCTCTTTCTCCTGCCCCGTGGACACCTTTCGACGTACGGTTGGGCTGTGTCGCCCAGCAGCCTGATCTTCGTCGCCGTCATCGCCATCTGGGCTGCTTATCTCGTCATCGAGACCAGCCGCCGCCGCGAGTACCTCGCCACCGCGCGCACCGTCGACCGCTTCTCCGCGTCGATGCGTGTGCTGCAGCGTCGAGCCGTGCGACGCGAGAGCGCGGAGGCCTTCGAGGCGAGCACGGCGCCGATGCGCAGCACCTCCTCGGTCCTGTTGCACCGTCGCCCCGAGATCACGGCCCGGGCGGCTGCCGAAGCCCGCGCCGAGGTGCACGCCGAGGTGCGTCGCACGCCGGCACACACCGGCGGCGCGACCGCGCTCGCGGCCCGTCAGCGTCGCGCCGCGCAGGTCCGTCGCAATCGCGTCGTGGCCCTGGCCGCCCTGGTGAGCGGAGTCGCCGCGCTCGCCACCGCGGTGTTGGCCGGTCTCGGCTTCGTGTCGTGGTTCCTGCCGGCCTCGGCTCTCGCTGTCGGCGTCCTGCTCCTGGTGGTCCTTCGCCGCCGCGCGGTCGCGACCCGTCCGGTCCGCACGACACACACGACACGCACCTCGCAGGCCCCGCAGCGCCGCGACGCCGAACTCCTCGCGCCGATGTCGGTCGAGACGGTGGCGCCCAGCCGCACCGAGGTCCTCGTTCCTCAGCACGTGCCGTTCGACTACGCGCGTGAGGTCGAGCCCTCGGTGGTGGCCGAGCGTGACGAGGTGCTCGTCGGCGAGCGCGACCCGCTGCACGGCGAGCCCGGGTGGCAGCCGGTGCCGGTGCCTCCGCCCACGTACACGCTCAAGGCGCGCGCCGAGCACCCCGTGCCCGAGCCGCTCGTCCTCGACGCGGAGCCTGTGTTCGAGGAGGCGTGGGACGAGGACTACGTCACCTACCACCGGGCGTCCGGAGCCTGATCGACGCTCCCGAGTGCAGCCCGCATGCAGTGGGAACACCGCTGGTGGGAGGGCGATTCGGAGGCTGGCGAGGCAGCTGCTATCGTAATGTCTCGCATCTGGGGCTGTGGCGCAGTTGGTAGCGCGTCTCGTTCGCAATGAGAAGGTCAGGGGTTCGAATCCCCTCAGCTCCACCACCGTGCACATACGACGACACCCGCCGGCCCACCCGGCGGGTGTCGTCGTATGTGGGCTGGCGAGCGGACGCACAGAACGCCCACCCCACCCCGTCGCGAGGGTCGCGCCCCATCCGTTGGTCGAGGAGCGAGCGCAGCGAGTGTCTCGAGACCACTGGTGAGGTGACCTCGAACGTCACCATGGTTTCGAGACGTCGCTTCGCTCCTCCTCAACCAACGAGGATGCGCCACCCCGCCGAGACCGTCGGTTCACAGGCGGTTTCGGCGGTTGGGGTTCTGGTGTGCGTGTCAGACTGCCGTCCGTGACACCCAAGCCGCTCCTCGTCGTCGTCCACGGTCTGCTGTCGACGCCGCGCGACTTCGGTGATCAGGTGTCGGCTCTGCCGGCCGACCGGCTCGAGGCGATGGCGCCCTGGCTACGCGGAACCCGGCCCGGCGCCAAGGACGACGCGTTCGACCTCGTGAACGCCGCCGCCGACCTCGCCATGACCATCGAGCTCTCCGGCGCGCCCAAGACCACCCTCTTCGGCGTCGACGAAGGGGCGCTCGTCGCTCTCGAGATCGCCCTGTCCCGGCCCGACCTCGACGTCGACCTCGTTCTCTGCGGCCCCGCCCTCGCCGCCAGCGCCGCCGCCGGGATGCAGCGCCGCCTCTCCCGCTTCATCCCCCGTGGCGTGTTCGCCCGCCGCGGGATCGACAAGCAGCGGGCCCTCGCCGGGCTCGACGCGCTCGTCGAGGCCGACCTGTGGGGCCGGCTCCCGTCCCTGACCGCCCGCACCCTGCTCATCGTCGGCGAGAAGGACCGCGCGGGTCTCACCGCCGCGCAGGGATTCGCCGACGACGTCCCGGCCGACACCCGCATCGAGGTCATCGAGGGCGCCGGACGAGCGCCGCACCTACAGAACGCTGCCGGGGTCAACGCCGTGCTCTACGACTTCGTCGCCCTGAGCTCTTGAGCTCGGCCGGGCATCGACCGGGCCTGCCGGTGCGAAACCCCGGGGACGTGCGACGCTAGGAGTATGAGCGAGGTCTGGAGCGGTGAGGGGTCCGCGTCAAAGTCGCGGCCGCCTGCCGAGACGCCCCTGCCGCCCGATTCGTGGCCCGGCGCCCAGGGCCAACGATCGGTGGCCCCGCAGGTGCCCTCCTGGCCGGGCGCCGGTCCTGACCGCTCGGAGAACCCCGGGGAGTCCTGGCCCGGAGCGCGTCCGTCGACGGCGACGACTCCCGACCGAGGGAACACCAGCGGGCGCGACGCGCGCGAGGAGATGGTCGACCTCGACGACGACGCCCTGCGTGACCTGCACCTGCGCCGCCCCGCTCACCAGGTCAGCCCCAAGGCCAAGATGGCGTGGCGCATCTCGGCCTGCATCGCGTGGATCTTTCCGATCATCGGCGTCGGCGTCTGGATCTTCTTCGACGACGACCCGACTCGCCGCCTGTGGCAGTACGGGGTCGCCGCCGTCATCGGCCTGTGGGCGTTGTTCTCCATCGTCGTCGTGCCCTGGTGGCGCTTCAAGGTGCACCGGTGGGAGGTCACCGACACCGCGGTGCACACCCAGGCGGGGTGGCTGCATCAGGAGCGTCGCGTCGCGCCGATCTCGCGCATCCAGACCGTCGACAGCGAGTTCGGGCCGATCGAGCAGCTCATCGGGCTCGGCACGCTCACCGTGACGACGGCGTCGGCGGCGGGCGAGTTGCGCGTGTCCGGCCTCGACAAGGAGACCGTGCAACGGTTGGTCGCCGACCTCACCCGCATCACCGCGAAGGAACGTGGCGACGCCACATGAGCGAGCGCATCCCCGACGACAGCCCCCTGACCAGCACGACCGAACAGCCCGCCCCCGCCTCCGACCCCGCCCCGCAGCAAGGCCTCGCCGCCGACACGACGAAGAGCGACACCCCCTGGCGGCGCCTGGACCGCCGCATGCTGCTCATCCTGCCGTTGCAGGCCATCGGCTCGTTCCTGCCGTTCATCATCGTCCTCGTGTTCGTCGGCAGGACTGGGCAGGGGCCGTGGTGGACCAACCTCGTCATCGTCATCGCGCCCATCGTCTACGGCATCTGGTCGTGGGCGACGACCTCCTACCGCATCACCGAGGAGGCGCTGGCGCTGCGCCGCGGGATCTTCTCGCGCACGACGCTCACCGCGCGCCTGGACCGCATCCGCACCGTCGACGTCACCGCCACGCTCTTGCACCGCATCCTCGGGGTGGCCACGGTCAAGGTCGGCACCGGCTCCGAGACGCCGTTCAGCCTCGACGGTCTCGCTGCCGCCGACGCGAGCGCGCTGCGGGCGCAACTGCTGCACGTGGCCCGCTCCGGCAGCGACGAGGATCTCGACGTGCGCGCCGAAGACGACGCCGACGAGGAGGAGCTGGCGCGATTCTCCCCGGCGTGGATCGGGTATGCCCCGTTCAGCCTGGCCGGTCTCGTGACGATCCTCGCCGCGGCGGCCTTCGCGTTCCAGTTCCTCGACGGCAACCTCATGGAGGTCATCGAGTCCGACGCGGTCGACGCGGCCGTCGACTACGCCGTCAGCCTCACGCTGGCCGCGCTCATCATGCAGGGGACGATCGCCGCGCTCGTCCTGTTCACCGTCACCGCCGTCATCACCTACGTGCTGCGCTACTGGGGGTATCGCCTCGACCGGCATCCGCGCGGCACGTTCGCCGTGCACCGGGGCCTGCTGACGACGCGGCAGACGACGATCGAGGAACGCCGGCTGCGCGGTGTCGAGCTCACCCGGCCCCTGTTGTTGCGCCTCGTGGGCGGCGCGCGGTCGACGGCGTTGGTCACCGGGCTCGGCGGCGGCGCGGAGAGCGGATCGTCCTCCGACCTGCTCGTACCCCCAGCACCCTTGGCGTACGTGAGAGACGTCAGCGGTGCCGTCATGCGCACCCCCGGCCTGTTCGAGGTCGACATCCGGCGGCACGGCCCCGCTGCGCGTCGACGCCGCCACATCCGCGCCCTCATGGGTGCCGCCTTCTGGGGGGTGCCGGTCGGCCTCGCCACATGGTGGTGGAGCCTGGCGCCGACGCTGTACGCCATTCCGGCCCTGCTGGTGCTCACGGCGCCGCTCATCGCCGAGGGCCGGTATCGGCGCCTCGGTCACGCGGTCACGGCCAGGCATCTCGTGAGTCGGTGGGGCATCGCTCCCGAGAGCCTCGTGGTCGTCAACACCTCGGCGGTCATCGGGTGGCGGGTCAGCGAGACCTTCTTCCAGCGCCGTCTCGGCCTTGCCACCCTCACCGCGGCGATCGCTGCCGGGGACGATCACGTGAGCATCGTCGACATCCGGATCGAGGACGCCGAAGCGGTGATCCGGTCCGTCACCCCGGGGCTGCTCGAACCCTTCATGGAGAGCGCGCGCTGATCGCAGCGGGGTGCGCTCGGGCGAAGGCACCTCAGACCCAGGAGCGGAACCACATCCGCAGGTTCCACACGTCGCGCGGGACGATCTCGGCGACGTAGATCGGCCAGAAAAACGCGAAGAGGGCGATGGCGAGCACCATGAACGTCGCCCACACCCCCAACCCGATGCGACGCCGCCGCAGGCTCGCGTCACCCCGTCCCAGAACGAGGGCGAGCAGGTACACCACAGCGAGCACCACGAACGGGACGAACGCGACCGAGTAGAACGTGAAGATCGTGCGCTCCTGGTAGAGGAACCACGGCAGGTAGCCACCGACGAAGCCGGCGAGGATCGCCCCGGCCCGCCAGTCGCGGGCGAGCGCCCACATGAACAGCAGGATCGGCAGGGCGAGGGTCGCGGTCCACCAGATCGCCGGGTTGCCGAGGTTGAGGATGGCGCGGCTACACGCCTCCACGGTGCAGCCCGGGTCCCCGAGAGTGGAGCCCTTGTAGAAGAACGACGTCGGCCGCGACTGCAGCATCCACGACCAGGGGTTGGACTGGTAGGTGTGCGGAGTGTGGAGGCCGACGTGGAACGTCATCATCTTCTCGTGGTAATCCCACAGGGAGCGCAGCGCGTCGGGCACGAACCTCGCGAGCCCGGTCGCGGGGTGATCCTCGGCCCAGCGGCGGTTCCACCCACCGTTGCTGCTGAACCAGCCCGCCCAGGAGGCGACGTAGGCGAGCGCGGCGGTGCCCACCATCGTCACCGCTGCCTGCGGGGCGTCGCGCAGCATCGCCCCCCACCACCACCGCTTCACCCCGGCGGCGCGGCGCGCGCCCATGTCCCAGAACACCGTCATGAGGCCGAAGATGGCGAGGAAGTACAGGCCCGACCACTTGGTGCCGATGCACAGGCCGAGGCTGACGGCCGCGACCCACCGCCACGGGTGCCAGCCGAGCCAGGGTCCGTACCGCATGATCCCGCCATCGGGGCTGCCGCCCGCGTCCAGGTGTGCGCCGACCTTGCGCGCGAGGATCTCCCGGGAGCGGTCTCGGTCGATGAGCAGCGCCGCGAAACCGCCGAGCGCGAAGAACATGACGGAGGCGTCGAGCAGGCCCGTGCGGGAGTGCACGAGGTGCTGGCCGTCGACGGCGAGCAGCAACCCGGCGCTGAGCCCGAGCAGCGTCGAGGAGAACAGGCGGCGCGCGGCGAGCGCCAGGATGAAGATCGACAGCGTCCCGAGCACGGCGACGCCGAACCTCCACGACAGCGGGTTCTCGACACCAATGAGCCACTGACCAGCGGCGATGACCCATTTGCCTACCGGCGGATGGACCACGAAGTCGGCGGTCGGACCGAACACGTCGGGGGTGCCGGCCGCGAAGAGCTCGTCGACGCCGGGGGTGACGTCCTCCCCGACGAGCGCAGGATCGACACGGCGCTCGTGGCCGTACTCGAGCAGCGACCAGCCCTGCTTGACGTAGTAGGTCTCGTCGAACACGAGGGTGTCGGGCTGCCCCAGGTTGACGAACCGGAGCACGCCGCCGAACGCGGCGACGAGCAGCGCCCCGACGTAGGCGAAGACGGTGTCGACGGGCCGAGATCCCAGCAGCCGCAGGCGCAGCCGGTCGGTCTCGGTCATGAGCGCCATCGTACGGGCCCCCTCGGGTGATGCCGGGCAGGTCGGAGTGCGGCGTAAGGTCCGAGACCATGTCGGACTCTCACTCGCAGGCCCCCGCCGTGCCTCTCGCCGCACCGGCGCAGGAGGCCGGGCTGTTGCTCGCCGCCACCCCCATCGGTGACCCCCGTGACGCGTCGTTCCGGCTCGTGGAGGCCCTCGCGCACGCTGACGTCATCGCCGCGGAGGACACCCGCCGGTTGCGGCGGCTCGCGGCGGCCCTCGACGTCACTCCGAGCGGGACGGTGCTCGCCTACCACGAGCACAACGAGGCGAGCCTCACCGGCGAGCTCGTCGAGCGACTGGAGCGCGGTGAGCGGATCGTGCTCGTCACCGATGCGGGGATGCCGTCGGTGTCCGACCCCGGCTACCGCCTCGTGGCCGCGGCGCTCGAGGCGGGCATCGGAGTGCGGTGCCTGCCCGGTCCGAGCGCCGTGCTCGTCGCGCTCGCGGTGTCGGGCCTGCCGGTCGACCGGTTCTGCTTCGAGGGATTCCCGCCCCGCAAGGCCGGCGAGCGGGCCCGTCGCCTGGCCTCCCTCGCCGACGAGCGCCGAACGATGGTCTTCTTCGAGGCGCCCCACCGGCTGCTCGCCACGCTCGAGGCCATGGCCGAGGCCTTCGGCGGTGACCGCAGGGGCGCGGTGTGCCGCGAGCTGACGAAGACGTACGAGGAGGTGCGGCGCGGCACCCTCACAGAGCTCGTCGCCTGGGCCGCGGGGGAGGTGCGCGGCGAGATCACCCTGGTCATCGACGGTGCCTCCGCTGCGACAGCGGACCCGCAGGCGGCGCTGGCAGCCGTCCAGGAACGCGTCGCGGGAGGCCAGCGACTCAAGGACGCCTGCAAGGCCGTGGCCACCGCCACCGGCCTGTCCGCCACGCAGTTGTACGACGCTGCGATCGCCGCCCGCTGATCCCCCCCGTTCGCGCGTGTGCCTGCGTGGGGTCTCTCACGCACGCGCTCTGCCGAACCCAGTACGTACGCGGGGGTAGCGCCCTAGCCTGGTGGTGTCGGCGCGACCCACGTCGCGCGACGGCGGGGGCGGAGCCGGTCCGCCCGGAAGGCGACGAGGCCAGAAGGAGAGATCATGAAGATCGGTGTCCCGACCGAGGTCAAGAACCACGAGTACCGGGTGGCCATCACCCCCTCGGGTGTGCATGAGCTCGTGCAGCACGGTCACAGCGTGTGCGTGCAGAAGGGCGCCGGGCTCGGATCGCACATCACCGACGAGGAGTACGTGGCGCAGGGCGCCACCATCCTCGACTCCGCCGACGACGTGTGGGGTCAGGCCGAGATGGTCCTCAAGGTCAAGGAGCCCATCGCCGAGGAGTACCACCGTCTCCGCGACGACCTCACCCTGTTCACCTACCTGCACCTCGCCGCCGACGAGCCGGGCACCAAGGCCCTGCTCGAGGCCGGGACGACCGCCATCGCCTACGAGACCGTGCAGCTCGAGGACGGCAGCCTGCCGCTGCTCTACCCCATGTCGGAGGTCGCCGGGTGCCTCGCGCCGCAGGTCGGCGCGCACGCCCTCATGAAGGCCCAGGGTGGCCGCGGCGTGCTCATGGGCAACATCGGCGGTGTCGCACCCGCCAAGGTCACCGTCATCGGTGGCGGTGTCACGGGTCAGAACGCCGCCTCCATCGCCATGGGCATGGGCGCCGAGGTCACCATCCTCGACACCAACATCGACAAGCTGCGCGAGATCGGCTGGCGCTGGGAGGGTCGCATCCGCGGCCTGTACAGCAGCAAGCTCACCCTCGCCGAGGTCGTCGCCGAGGCCGACATGGTCATCGGCTCCGTGCTCATCCCCGGCGCGAAGGCGCCCAAGCTCGTCACCAACGACATGGTCTCGACCATGAAGTCGGGCGCCGTGCTCGTCGACATCGCCATCGACCAGGGCGGCTGCTTCGAGGACTCCCACCCGACCACGCACGCCGATCCCACGTTCGAGGTGCACGACACGGTGTTCTACTGCGTCGCCAACATGCCCGGCGCCGTGCCGCACACCTCGACGTACGCCCTCACCAACGCGACGTTGCCGTACGCGGTGCGCCTCGCCGACAAGGGCTGGCAGGCCGCGCTGCAGGCCGACCCCGCCCTGGCGCTCGGCCTCAACACCCACGCCGGCAAGGTCACCTACGGGGCGGTCGCCGAGGCGTTCGGTCTGGAGCACACCCCGATCGCCGACGTTCTCGCCTGAACCGGCCCCCTCGACATCGCCCCGCTGCCCCGTGCACGCGGGGCGGTGTCCGTTCCCGGACGTTCGGACCGCCCCGAGAAATCTCCCGTGGGAAACCTCACGAATCACCAAGGGTGGGCGCGCGTTCGATCAGGCTGGTCACAGACTAAGATCAGACGTGACCCACTTCTTGCGACCGGTCGCTCACCCGGCCGCAAGCACCCGAGGCGCACCACGCCTCACCGTGTGAGCGGCCGACAGGATTCATCACCACTCGCAGAACAAGGGCAGGCTTCCCTCGTGGCTACAACGACTTCGACACAGCAACGGAGTACGGCCCAGTCGACCATCGGTCTGAAGATCATGATGGCCGTCTCGGGGCTCTTCTTCGTCTTCTACGTGCTCGCGCACATGTACGGCAACCTCAAGATCCTCGCCGGCCACCAGGCCTTCGACGACTACGCCCACCACCTGCGCGAGCTCGGCGAGCCGATGCTGCCGTACTCGGGCTTCCTCTGGGTGTTCCGCCTCGTGCTCATCGTCGCGCTCGTCGCGCACGTGTACGCCGCGATGACGCTGTCCGCTCGGGCGGGCAAGGCGCGCGGCCAGCGCTACGAGGTCAAGAGCTCCATGGGCACCTCGCTGTCGTCGCGCACGATGCGTTGGGGCGGCATCGCCCTGCTGCTGTTCATCATCTTCCACCTGCTGCACTTCACGATCCGCACGTTCGAGATCGGCACCCCGCAGGCGGGCGCGTTCTCCCCGGCGGCCATGGTCGTCGCCTCCTTCCAGGTGCCGTGGCTGACCCTCATCTACGTGCTCGCGCTCGTGGCCCTGGGGTTCCACCTGCACCACGGCGTGTGGAGTGCGTGCCAGACGCTCGGCTTCACCAACACCGCGTCCTCGCGTGCGCTGGCCAAGAGTGCCGGCCTGGTGTTGGCGGTCGTCGTCGTCGTCGGCTTCCTCATCCCGCCGCTCGCCATCCAGTTCGGTCTCATCCAGTAAGGCGCCTGATGTCCCACACCATGACTCCCGAGGAGACCCAGCACTCCACCACGCCGTCCGACGGCGAGGGTGGGCTGGTCAACGGCCTCTACCGCGAAGGCGACCCGATCGCCGACTCCAAGGCACCGCAGGGCCCCATCCAGGGCCGCTGGAGCCAGCGCAAGTTCGACGCGCGCCTGGTCAACCCGTCCAACCGCCGCAAGCTGTCGGTCATCATCGTCGGCACCGGCCTCGCCGGTGGCGCCGCGGCCGCGACGCTCGGTGAGGCGGGGTACAACGTCAAGGCGTTCTGCTACCAGGACAGCCCGCGTCGCGCCCACTCGATCGCCGCCCAGGGTGGCATCAACGCCGCGAAGAACTACAAGGAGGACGGCGACTCGATCTACCGTCTCTTCTACGACACGGTCAAGGGTGGCGACTACCGTTCGCGCGAGTCGAACGTGTACCGCCTCGCCGAGGTCAGCGCCTCGATCATCGACCAGTGCGTCGCGCAGGGTGTCCCGTTCGCCCGCGAGTACGGCGGTCTGCTCGACAACCGCTCCTTCGGTGGCGTGCAGGTCTCCCGTACCTTCTACGCCCGCGGCCAGACCGGTCAGCAGCTCCTCATCGGCGCCTACCAGGCCCTGGAGCGTCAGATCGGTGCCGGCACGGTGCAGATGTACGCCCGCCACGAGATGGTCGAGCTCATCGTCGCCG
>JAUNTP010000298.1:958-2405 GCA_030538585.1 Mobilicoccus sp. | reverse complement strand
CTCGCTCCTGGACCGACGGGTGGCGACCGCTCGCTCCTCGGCTGAGGGTCAGGCGCGCTGGCCCTCGATGTCGATGCCCTCACGGTGTTCGCCGGTCAACAGGGCGTAGGTGGCGCCGGCGATGAGGGCTCCGATGATCGGGGCGACCCAGAACAGCCACAGCTGGGCGGGGGCCTCCGCGCCGTGGAAGAACGCCACCGCCGTCGAACGCGCCGGGTTGACCGACGTGTTCGTGATCGGGATGGAGATGAGGTGGATGAGCGTGAGCGCCAGGCCGATCGCGATGGGCGCGAACCCGACCGGGGCGCGCCCATCGGTGGCGCCGAGGATCACGTACAGGAAGAACGCCGTCAGGATCACCTCGGCGAGGAACGCCGCCATGAGGCCGTACCCCGCCGGGGATGCCTCACCGAACCCGTTGGCCGCCATGTTGCCCGTTGCGGTGAAACCCTCCCGGCCCGACGCGATGGCGAAGATCGCGGCACCGGCCAGCAGACCCGCGACGACCTGGGTGATGACGTAGGCCGGCACGTCCTTCCACGGGAAGCGGCGCGCCGTCGCGCAGCCGATCGTCACGGCCGGGTTGAAGTGGCCGCCCGAGACGTGCCCGACGGCGTACGCCATCGTCAGCACCGTCAATCCGAACGCGAGGGAGACGCCGACGAACCCGATGCCCATGTTGACCGGATCCGTGGCGTGCATGACATGGGCGGCGAACACGGCGCTACCGCATCCGCCGAAGACGAGCCAGAAGGTGCCGAGAGCTTCGGCGCACAGACGATGCGCGAGGGCGGGAGTGTTCATCGTGACCTCAGGGGTGAAAGGGCCGCTGACCGAATGGGTTCAGCTGGCACAGAGCGTAATCCGTTCGGCCGCAGAACCCTGACAGCCGCCCCGGACGCACCGACGCCGCCGCCTCCAGCACAGGGAGACGGCGGCGCCTGGCGTGTCATCCGTCAGCGGCGTCGACCGAACAGGCGCTTGAACAGGCCCGGCTTCTCCTGCTGCTCGCCCTGCTCACGGGCCGGGTCGACCTGCGCGTCGCGGTCCTGCCCGCCGACCTGCTCGCCGTCCTGCCCAGCGGGGGCCACGGTGTGGCTCTCAGCGTGGTCGGCGCCGGGCTCGGCCCGGTAGGTCTCCTCCGCCTGCGTGCTGCTCGCCCCCTCGCGCGCAGCGCTCGGTGCGTGGTCTCGCTCCGCAGCGACCTGGTCATCGCTCGTGCCGACGGGCGCGGACTCGGTGGCCTCCTCCTGGCGCTCGCCGGAACGCATGCGCTCCTCCTCGTCGAGCGTGACGTCGACGGACTGGGCGCCGGAGTCGGCGATCGTCGCGCCCGAGACGGGCACCGGCGGGACGGCGTAGCCGGGCGCGGTGTCCTCGCGGGAGGCGGGGGCGTGCTCGTCGGTGGGGCGATCCACGGCGCCCTGGTCGGCGTGGTGGAAGTCGC
>JAUNTP010000298.1:0-948 GCA_030538585.1 Mobilicoccus sp. | reverse complement strand
CATCTCCTCGGCCTCCGTGGCGACCTCGCGGGAGCCCTCACGCAGGCTGGGCGGCGGGGACACCTCGGAGCGGGGGTCGAGCTCGGGGGTGGCACCCGACTGGGTCGAGGGGATCGCGCCGCCGTCGCCGTAGTCCATCCCGACGAACCGGGCGCTCTCCTCGGAGAACACGTACACGCCGGAGCGCTCGGCGAGGGCCGCCATGATGCGGTGCACGTCCCGTGCCCGGGTGCCGCCGGCGTCGGCGTCACCGGAGGCGTCGATCATGACCGTGCACTTCTCGACGCGGCGGCGCCGCACCGGGGCGGCGTAGTCGGCGTACCGCTCGCCGAGCCCGTCGGCCTCCTCGTCGTACCAGAACGTGTAGGTGTACTCGTCGTCGAGGGTGAGGACGGCCTTGATCTTGCCCTGCTCGACGTGAGCCTCGGGAAACAGCCCGATCAGGATGTCGGCGAGTGCCTGCTGCGGGAGGGCGTCGGTGTCCCGCGCGAACACGATGTGGGGGTATGCGTTTGCGGCCATGGCCCCATCCTCGCGCACCCAGGAGGCCGCTGAACAATCCTGCCGGTTCCCGCGCCGCTGCCCCGATCTGGCGGCGCCCTCGGCGCTCGACGTAGCCCGCTACGCCGTCGCACCTCCGCCTTGCCAGATCGACGCAGCACAACGCTCACTCATCGACAGGATCGTTCAGCAGCCTCCTACGGCGCGGCGCCGCGCCGCCCGCCCGGTAGGGTCGAACCTGACGGGCCCCGTGGGCGCGCCCCGGGCGCGGTAGCGGTGGTCACGGACCATCACCCGATCGACGAAGGAGCTGCCTGAAAGTGGCACAGCAGAAGATCATCTGGACCCAGATCGACGAGGCTCCCGCGCTCGCCTCCTACTCGTTCCTGCCGATCGTCCAGGCGTTCACGAACGACTCGGGCATCGAGGTCGAGACCAGCGACATCT
>JAUNTP010000297.1 GCA_030538585.1 Mobilicoccus sp. | reverse complement strand
ATGCCTCCGACCTGGTGCGACGCGCACCACCTCGTTCACTGGATCAACGGCGGCTCCTCAGACATGTGCAACCTCGCCCTACTGTGCCGACACCACCACACCGTGGTCCACCGCCACGACCTCACCGCCGTCGTCACCGACGCCGGTGTCCGATGGCAACGCAGCAACGGCGACCCCATCATCAGACCCCGCTGGGGCTGACCCCGCCCGCACGCAATCGCGTGGGCGGTGGTCTCGAGACGCTTCGCTCCTCGACCAACGGGTGAGGCGCCTGCCGCAGTGACGCGTCCCTCCTCCGTTGGACGATTTCGAGACGTTTCGCTCCTCAATCCGGGAAGGGGGAGCGAAGCGACGTCTCTCATCCACAGGTGAGGTCGCGCACGTCGCCATGGTCTCGAGACACTCGCTACGCTCGCTCCTCGACCAACGGGGTGGGGCGCCTACCGCAGTCACGTGGGCAGTGGTCTCGAGAGGCTTCGCTCTTACGACGAAGGGGGGCGCGCTCAGTTCACCGGCGCCGTTCGAGATGCCTGATGTCCAGAGCAAACGACGTCGCGAGGAGTAGCGTCGCTGCCGCCACCGTCGCCTTTGCGCCCCGCTCCGGGACGACGGGCGCCAACGCCACCCCCAACGCGACACCCTGCAACGCGGCGATGACGCGGCGTCGGCGGCTCGGCGGTAAGGAGCCTGCCCACGCCGGACGCACCAGCGACCCAGCGACGAACGCGTACCGTGCCCCGCCGATGAGCACCGCCCACGGCGCGAGCATCCGCGCCGCCACCAACGACAACCCCAACAACACGGCCGCATCCGTCTCCATGTCCAGACGCGCCCCTGCCGCACTCTCGGTATCCGTCGCCCGCGCCACCGTGCCGTCGACCGCGTCCAGTGCCAGCGCCGGGATCGCCCACGCCGCCACACCCCACGAACGCCTCCCCACCCGCTGCGGAGCCAGCGACGACGCCGCAGCACACCCCGCCAAGCACGCACGCACCGCCGTGACCACGTCAGCCGGTCCGACACGCGGCTGACGCAACACCGACACCGTCACCGCCGTCGGCAGCCCCGCGCACACGCACCCGCCCACCAGACGACGCACAGGCGATCCCCCGGCCAGCAGCCCACCCAGCACGCCCATCGACGTGACCAGCCCCGCCACGACGGCGCGGTCGCGGCGAGAGGAGTCACGGTCGAGAATCGGCATCATGGAACGTCGATCCTATTGGACCCTGCCCGGAGCGCGCGGCGAGCTGCGCACCGAGCCCCTCGACGCTCCCGCCCCCGGCGAAGCCCTCGTCCGCACCCTGCGCAGCGGCATCAGTCGCGGCACCGAAACCCTCGTCCACCTGGGGAACGTTCCCGAGCAGGTCCGGGACCTCATGCGCGCCCCGTTCCAAGAAGGTGACCTGCCCGGCCCGGTCAGCTACGGGTACCTGTCCGTGGCCGTCGTCGAGCAGGTCGGCGATCCCGTGAGCGACGCCGAGCTCGTGGGCCGCCGCGTCTTCTGCTTGTACCGACACAGCGACCGCTACGTGGCGCCGATCGACATGCTGACCCCCATCCCCGATGACGTCCCCGACGACCGCGCCGTGCTCGCAGGCGCAGCCGAGACGGCCGTCAACGCGCTCTGGGACGCCGGCCCCCGACTCGGTGACCGGGTGGCGGTCGTCGGCGGCGGCATGATCGGCCTCACCGTCGCGGCGCTCCTGCGCCGTTTTCCCCTGGGCCGCCTGCAGCTCGTCGACCCCGACCCCACCCGCGCGGACGTCGCGGCTGCCCTTGGCGTGCCGTGGTGCACACCGGAGGAGGCCGTGGGCGACTGCGACCTGGTGTTCCACACCTCTGCCACCGAGCAGGGGCTCGCGCGATCCCTCGAACTCCTCGGCGACGAGGGCGAGGTCGTCGAGATGTCGTGGTACGGCACCGACTCCCCTCGCGTCCCGCTCGGCCTCGACTTCCACGCCCGGCGTCTGCGGATCCGCAGCAGCCAGGTCGGCATGGTCAGCGACGCCCGCCGTGCTCGCCGCACTCACGCCGATCGGATGGCCCTCGCCCTGGACTGCCTGCGCGACCCCGCCTTCGACGCCCTGCTCACCGGGCCCGTCGCCTTCGAAGACCTCCCGGCGACGATGGACGACATCGCCCACGGCCGCATCCCTGCCCTCTGCCACGTCGTCACCTACGACGCACCGCACCGAGAACGACCCGAGGAGACGCATGTTCCGCCTGACCGTCCGTGACCACGTGATGATCGCCCACTCCCTGCCCGACCCGTTCTTCGGTCCGGCACAAGGCCTGCACGGCGCCACCTACGTCGTCGAGGCCACCTGGTCGCGCGCCGACCTCGACGAGCACGGCGTCGTCCTCGACATCGGTGCCGCCACCGAGGCGCTCGGGGCGGTGCTCG
>JAUNTP010000296.1 GCA_030538585.1 Mobilicoccus sp. | reverse complement strand
TCGTCAGCGGCTTCATGGAGCTGACCGATCGCGCGCAGGAGGGTGTTCAGCAGATCCAGGCATGGCTCGAGGACGGTCCCCTGCAGGTCGGCGGTGAGCAGATGGCCGAAGCCATCGATCAAGGCGTCTCGTGGCTCCAGAGCAACGTCGGGATGTTCACGAGCGGCGCCATCACCGGTGCCGTGACCGCCGGCAATATCGCCATCGGCCTCATCATGGCCCTGTTCGCCATGTTCTTCTTCCTCTCCGACGGCGACCGCATGTGGTCGTGGGTGGTGCGCCTCGCCCCACGCGAGATCCGCACCCCCGTGCACGAGGCCGGCCGGCGCGGATGGGTCACCCTGAGCTCGTACGTGAAGACGCAGGTCATCGTCGCCGCCGTCGACGGCATCTTCATCGCGCTCGGCGCTCATCTCCTCGACGTTCCGTTGGCGGTCCCCATCGGCCTCATCGTCTTCTTCGCGGCGGCGATCCCCATCGTCGGTGCTGTCGTCTCGGGTGCGCTCGCCGTGCTCGTCGCGCTCGTCGCCGTCGACTTCGTGACCGCGCTGCTCATGCTGCTGGTTGTCATCGCCGTGCAGCAGATCGAGTCGAACCTGCTGCAGCCCATCCTCATGAGCAAGGCCGTGGCGCTGCATCCGCTCGCGACCCTGCTCGGTGTCGCGGTCGGCTCCTACACCTTCGGCATCGTCGGCGCTCTGTTCGCGGTGCCGGTCATGGCCGTGACGAACACGGTCGTGCTCTACCTCAACGGGCATGACAAATTCCCCATGCTCACCCAGGACGCGTCCGTGTTGACGAACTCCGCGAAAGAGCTCACGGGCGACAAGCACGCCCCCAAGCACGACGACGCGCCGCCCGCCCCCGGCAGCGACGCCCCGCGTATCGGTGACGCCGACCCGCACCGCTACACCGAGCAGCAAGAGGCGTACGACGAGCACATGGAGCAGCGCGCCGAGGTCGAGAGGGTCGAGGACGGGCAGATCAAGGGCCCCGACCACGAAGCGCTGCAGGAGAACAAGGACACACGGCGGCACCCTGACCAGGGCGGCGGTGCCCGGCCCGCCGACGACTGAGCTCTCGGGCCTACGAGCCCACCCGCACGAGGCCGGTCTCGTAGGCGAGGACTACCATCTGCACCCGATCTCGCAGACCCAGCTTGGCGAGGATGCGGCCCACATGGGTCTTCACGGTCGCTTCGGCGACGAAGAGGCTCGCCGCGATCTCGCTGTTCGACAGGCCCGTACCGACGGCCTTCAGGACCTCCCTCTCCCGTTCGGTGAGCACCTGCAGCGGCTCGTCGCGGCGCGCGGTGGACGTGGGCAGGTCGGGCACCATGCGTTCCAGAAGTCGGCGGGTCGTGCTGGGCGCCACAACGGCGTCCCCGCGGTGGACGGCCCGGACGGCGGCGAGCAACTCATCGGGCCCGGCATCCTTGAGGAGGAACCCGGCCGCGCCGGCCTTCAGCGCGACGTAGGCGTACTCGTCGAGGTCGAACGTGGTGAGCACGACGACCTTCGGCGCGTCCACGCCGGCGGCGATGCGGCGGGACGCCTCGACACCGTCGAGGCGCGGCATGCGAATGTCCATGAGCACGACGTCGACGTCGCACCGCGCCACATGCTCGACCGCCTCCAGGCCGTCAGCCGCCTCGGCGACGACACTCATCCCCGGCGTCGCGTCGAGCACCATCCGGAACCCCGCGCGCACGAGCGCCTGATCATCGACCAGCATCAACCGGATGTCGTCGCTCACGACGCCTCCTCGTCAGATCCCGTCGGGACATCCTGGTACGGGATCGTCGCCTCCACGACGAAGCCACCGCCAGGAGCAGGTCCCGCCCAGACCGCCCCCTGCACTGCCGCGACTCGCTCTCGCATGCCGACCAGACCGAAGCCCTGCGCGGAGAGCGGCATGCCCACCCCTGCCCCGTCGTCCCGCACCGTAACGACGAGGGCCTCGTCACGGTAATCCAGGGTCACGGTGGTCGTCGCGCTGTCGCCGGCATGCTTGATGACGTTGGTGAGCGACTCCTGCACGACGCGGTACACCGCGAGGTCGGGGGCAGGTGGCAGAGGCCGGATCACGCCGGAGACGACGACCTCCACCTCCCGCCCTGCGGCCCGTAGCGGCGCGAGGAGGTCGTCGAGGGAGTCGACGCCCGCCGCGGGCGCATACTCCGCCTCGTCGCCCTGCCGGAGCACCCCGACGAGGCGACGAGTCTCGGCGAGGGAGTCCCGTGCGGTGAGCCCGATGGTGTCGAGCGTGGTCGAGGCACCCGCCAGGGCGGCTCGCAGCACCGCGGGGTCATCGCTGTCGGAAGCCATCCGCAACGCATACCCGGCCCCGTCGGACTGCACGACCACGACCGACAACGAGTGCGCGACGACGTCGTGCATCTCGCGGGCGATGCGGGATCGTTCCTC
>JAUNTP010000295.1 GCA_030538585.1 Mobilicoccus sp. | reverse complement strand
TGCCGCTGGAGATCTACCTGCAGCGCGAGATCGACCCCGACGCGGCGATGGCGCTGTCGCTGCTGCTCATCGTCGTCGCGGTCGCCATCGTCGCGCTCACCGCCGAGCATCGGCGCACGTCGTGAGCGGGGCCCTGGACTGGCGTGGCCGCTACGCGGCGCGCGACCACGAGACGTCGCTGCGGGTCGAGGCAGGGCGCACCGTGGCGCTCGTCGGCCCCAACGGTGCGGGCAAGAGCACGATGCTCGACCTCATCGCCGGGGTGCTCGCTCCCGATGAGGCGAGCCTGAGCATCGGGGAGACCGTGCTCCACGGAGAGGGGGCCGTGACGCCGCCTCATCGTCGCGGGATCGCCGTCCTCGGGCAGGACCCGCTGCTGTTCCCGCACCTGCGGGTGCAGGCCAACGTCGAGTTCGGCCCCCGAGCCCAGGGGGAGGGGCGGGCCGAGGCGCGGCGTCGAGCGGCGGAGATGCTCGAGCGACTCGACCTCGTGGAGTTCGCGCGCCGTTACCCCGCTCAGCTCTCCGGCGGGCAGGCGGCCCGTGTAGCGCTGGCCCGCGCGTTGGCGGTGCGCCCGCGCTCGCTGCTGCTGGACGAGCCGTTCGCGGCGCTCGACGTCGACGTCGCGCCGCGCATACGGCAGGTGGTGGCCGAACAGGTTCGGGCGGCGCAGGTGCCGGTCGTCCTCGTCACCCACGACCTCATCGACGTCCTGGCCCTCGCCGACGACATCGCGGTCGTCGAAGCCGGCCGCATCGTCGAGCACGGGCGCGCCGCCGACGTGCTCGCCGCGCCGACGAGCACGTTCGCCGCCGGGCTGGCCGGCGTCAATCACGTGCGGGGCCGCCTGGTGGGGCCCGGAACGCTGGAGGGCGAGATCACTGTGCACGGCCGACCCGCAAGCGGGGTCTCCCCGGGCAGCGACGTGGTCGCCGTGTGGTCGCCGGCGGCCGTGGCGCTCTACCGCGCGGCTCCGACGGGCAGCCCGCGCAACGTGTGGGCGGGCGAGGTCGTCGACCTGGCGGATCGCGGCGGCGTCGTCCGCGTCACGACCCGCATCCCGCCCGGGCTGCGCGTGGCTGCCGACCTCAGTCCGGCCGCGGTCAGGGAGCTGGCGCTGTCACCGGGTGACCGGGTGGTCGCCGTGGTCAAGGCCCAGGAGGTGGCCCTGCATCCCGCACGCCCGACGCGTCAGGCGCCGGTGACCGGCGGCGCGTCCGCACCTCGTTGACCAGCGAGATCACCCCGACGAGGACGAGCAGCGGGAGCACCAGACCGGCCATGACGAGCGAGAACCCGTCTTGGGCGTCGTGGTTCGCGGAGTCCAAGATCATGTACGCGATGTACGCCAGGTAGAGCGCGATGAAGATCGCGCCCTCGAGGCGGATGATGCGCCCGCCGGTGACGGCGACGATGACGAGCGCCAGGGCCGCGGCGATCATCAGCGGCAGGTCGAGGGCGATCGAGGAGGCGGGGACACCGATGCCGTCGGGCGCGATGATCGTCGGCACCCCGAGGACGAGCCCGATGTTGGCGATGTTGCTGCCGACGATGTTGCCGACGGCCATGGAGAACTCGCCGCGGCGCACCGCGACGACGGTGGCTGCGAGCTCCGGCAGCGAGGTGCCGATCGCGACGATCGTCAGACCGATGACGAGGCTCGACACCCCAAGGGCTTCGGCGATCGCCACGGCGCCGTTGACGAGGAGTTGGGCGCCGCCGACGAGCGCCGCCACACCCAGGACGACGAACAGCAGGGAGCGCCATACAGGCGTATCCGGATCTCCTGGGTCCTCGCCGTCCCCGGCGCTGTCGGTCTCGGACGCGTCGGCGCCCTGCCGCCGCCCGAGGATGACGGTGCCCACCATCGCGGCGACGAACACGGCCAGCAGCAGCATCCCGTCGAGGGTGCTGAGCCGCCCGTCGAGGGAGAGCAGGAGCAGCAGCACCGAGATCCCGACCATGACGGGCAGGTCGAACCGCAGCAATTGCCGGGGAGCGAGCAGCGGCGCGACGAGGGCGCCGACGCCGAGGATCAGCAGGATGTTGGCCGTGTTCGAGCCGATGACGTTACCCACCGCCAGATCGGGCTGACCGCGCAGCACCGAATCGAGCGTGACCGCGAACTCCGGCGCCGAGGTCGCGACGGCGACGACGGTGAGCCCGACGACGAGGGAGGACATGCCGAGACGCCGAGCCAGCGACGCGGCACCACGCACGAGAAACTCACCGCCGACGACCAACAGGACGAGACCGGCAACGATGAGGACGGAGTTCATCAACACCGGCTCATGCTAGGCGGACCCCGCGCTGGTCGATCTCGTGGCAGTCGCTTCGCTCCTTCCTCGATCCAAGGAGGAGCGGACGACCTCCCGGTTGGTCGAGCGAGCGAAGCGAGTGTCTTGAGACCATCGCGACGCACGGACTGACCGGCCTCACCCCTCC
>JAUNTP010000294.1 GCA_030538585.1 Mobilicoccus sp. | reverse complement strand
TCGCTCCTCGACCAACGGGGTTCGCTTCGCTCGTTCCTCGACCAACTGTGGGTTGCCAGTCGCACTCAGATCGGCGGTTCGAACGCGAGGACCGGGGGAACGGGACCGTCCCACCGGTCGATCTCGACGAGGACGTGCTGACCGGCGCACGCCTGGGCGAGCCCGGAGGTGGGGACGTCGGCGGTGAGAACGTTGGGGTTGCCGTGGACGCACGTCCCTTCCGCGAGCCCGGCCTCACCCGCCTCCGGACCGTGCCGCGCAGGGTCGTAGGGGTCGAACCACGCCCCGGTCGACAGCTGGACGACACCGGGTCGCAGCGCCTCGGAGACCACAGCCCCGGCGAGGCAGGCCCCGCGGTCGTTGTGAACGCGGACGACGTCGCCGTCGGTGATCCCGCGAGCCGCCGCGTCGTCAGGGTGCAGCCGGATCGGTTCGCGGCCCGCCACCTTGGAGGCCTGCGACGTCGCACCGTGATCGAGCTGGGAGTGCAGCCGGGTCCGCGGCTGGTTGGCGATGAGGTGCAGAGGCCAGGCGTGCGCGCGCTCGCCGCCGAGCCATTCCGTCGGCTCCATCCAGGTGGGGTGGGGTGGGCAGTCCGGGAGCCCGTAGCCGGCGATGGTGCGGCTGAACAGCTCGATGCGCCCGGTCGGTGTCGCCAGGCGGTGCGCCACCGGGTCGCGGCGAAAGTCCTCGAACGCGACGATCGGACCCGTCGTCGGCAGCTCGAGACCACCGGAGGCGCGGACGTCCGCGAGATCGGGCAGGTCGGGTGCCTCGACCCCGGGCGGCAGGATCCGGCGGCGGGCCAGATCGTCCCGCCAGGAGTCGTAGAGGTGGTTGATCCAGGCGGCGCTGTCGCGGCCTTCGGTGAAGCGCTCGCCCACGCCCAGCCGCGCGGCCAGGGCCGCGAGGATGTCGTAGTCGTCGCGGGAGTCGGCGAAAGGCGCAACGGCGGCCTCCATCACCGCGAGTCGACCGGAGGCCCGTGTGCCTGCGAGGTCGTCGCGTTCCAGCGACGTCGTCGAGGGGAAGACTACGTCGGCGTGGCGAGCCAGCGGGGTCCAGTACGGGTCGTGGACGATCAGCGTGTCGAGCCTGCCGAGGGCGCGGCGGAACCGCCCGAGGTCCTGGTGGTGGTGGAAGGGGTTGCCGCCGGCCCACACCATGAGCCGCACGTCGGGGTAGGTGTAGGTGCCGCCGTCGTAGGTGAACTCCTGCCCGGGCGAGGTGAGCATGTCGGTGACCCGCGCGACGGGGATGAACGTGCGCACCGGGTTCGGACCCTGCGGCAGCGAGGGCAACCGGAACGGCACGGGGCGCAGACCGGGCTTGTTCATCGAGCCGTAGCCGTTGGCGTAGCCACCGCCGGGCAGGCCGATCTGGCCGAGGAACGCGGCGAGCGCGAGGGCCGCCCACAGCGGCTGCTCCCCGTGTTCGGTGCGTTGCAGCGACCACGTCACGGTGATGAGGGTGCGGTGGCGCGCCATGAGCCGGGCCAGGGCGACGATGTGCGCGGCGGGCACCTCGCAGATCTCCGCGGCCCACTCCGGGGTCTTGGGAACGCAGTCGGCGTCGCCGCGGACGTACCCCCGGATATCGTATGTACCGACACAATAGGTGCGTAGGAAGTCGTCGTCGCTGAGCCCCTCGGCGTCGAGGACCCAGATGAGGGCCAGCATGAGGGCGACGTCGGTTCCCGGCCGGATGGGCCACCACGCGGGGTCAGACCCCACGCGGCCGTCGCCGTCGAACCAGGACGCCTCGACCGGACGCGCGCCGTCCAGATCGTCGGCGAGCGGACTGATCGAGATGATGCGCGCCCCCGACGCCCGCAGCGCGGCGAGCCCGGCCGGGGTGGGATGCGGCCCGGAGCCGCCGCTGTCGGTCCCGGTGTTCTTCAGCGGCACGCCGCCGAAGCAGACGAACACCTCGGTGTGCTCCGCAACGACGTCCCACGTCGTCGCGTATTGCGTGAGGACGGCCTCGTCGGCGATGACGTGCGGCAGGATCACCTCGCTGGCGCCCGTGGAGTAGCTGTTGAGCGAGAACGTGTAGCCGCCGAGGGTGTTGAGGAACCGGTGGATCTGGCTCTGCGCGTGGTGAAAGCGCCCGGCGCTGGCCCAGCCGTAGGAGCCCCCGTAGATGGACTCGTTGCCGTGCTCGTCGATGACGCGGCGGTATTCGCCGGCGACGCGATCGAGGACCTCGTCCCAGGGCGGGGTGCAGAACTCCTCGCGCCCGCGCCGGTCGGTGGGGCCGGGCCCGTCCTCCCACCAGCCGCGACGCACCGCAGGTCGGGCGACGCGACTGCGGTGGGTCACCGATCCGGGGATGTTGCCGAGCAGCGGGGAGGGGGCCGCGTCACGGGACCACGGCGTGACGTGGGCGATATCGCCCGCGCCGTCAGGGTGGGCGGTGTAGGTGCCCCAGTGCGCGGCGTGCCGCGCTGCCTGCCTCGTGTGCCGCGCTGCCTGCCT
>JAUNTP010000293.1 GCA_030538585.1 Mobilicoccus sp. | reverse complement strand
GAACCTGCGCTCCCGCCTCCGGAGGGCGGTGCTCTATCCCCTGAGCTACGGGGGCCCGCCGCGGATGTCGCCGCGGCACCGGTGAAGAGTACCAGCAGTGTCGGGGAGGTTCTGAATCGCCCAACCGGCGCCGATCCGGGTCCGTCAACGGGGGCGTCGCTATATTCGCGGACGTGACCCCCCACGAGTTGTCCGCGGCGCTCACCGCCGCGTGGCTGGAGGTCATGCCCGGCAGCGACCCCGAGGAGACCGGTCGACGGATCGCCGCCGCGTGGCGGCCGGCGCGGTCGGGTGGCGACTGGGCGACACCCATCGCTCTCACGGCGCGCGGTGACCACGGTCACGCGGGCGTCGCACACGCGCTCGCCGAGCGGCTGAGGGAACGGCCCGGCATCGAGGCAGTGCACGTGCAGGGGGCCGGGGTGCTGACGATCACCCTCAGCGACCCCGCTGCCGCGCTGACCTGGATCCTCGACAGCCCGCGGATCGCCGGCTCGAACCTCCTGTCCGGCGCCGTCCCTGTCCGAGTCGTGGCCGACCCGCCGAGCGGCCGCTCCGACGCGCTCCGGGACACGCTCACCCGCCTCATCGAGGCCGCAGGCGGGACCCCCGACGAGACCGCACCGGGATCTTGTGTTCGCGTGGCACAGTCGACGCTGTCCCGACCGGAGCCCGAGTTCGCCCGATCCGGGGCGGTCCGCTACCACCAGCTCCGCACCCCCGCCGCCGAGCCGCTGGACCTCGACGTCGAGGCCGCCGTGCGGCGGGTGCCCGCCAACCCGTGGCACCTCGTCTGTCACGCGCACGCCCGCGCCGCCGGAGTCGTGCGGCGGGACGCGCGACCGGCGAACATCGTGCTGGCGCGCCCACAGGAGACGTCCCTCGCGTCCGTTCTCGCCGACCTCCCGCGCGTCGTCGCTGCGGCAGCGGCGCATCAGGACGTCGTGCGTCTCACCCGCTACCTCGAGAGCACATCCAACGCCTTCCACGACTGGTACGAGACTCCGAGCGACGCCCGCGAGCCTTTGGCCGCCGCCACCGCCCGCGTCCTGCACGCCGGACTCACCCTGCTCGGGGTGCCGGCGCCCGACCGGCACTGAGCACACCATCCCTCGCGGACCCGTCCAAGAAAACACCCAAGGATGCAGGGATCTGGGGGTGATCACCCCCATGTCGCTGCATCCTTGCCTGCATTCTTGGTCGCCCGGGGCTGGACACCGTCACCGCCGCCGCGCGTCACTTGTCATGCTTGGCCCGCACCCCCACCGCCGACACCCGCGAGGACGATCCATGAACATGCGCGCCCACGAGGCCGGTGCCCTCCACGCCGAGGGGTACGGCGGTCCGCCGCAGTGGCTGCCCTACCCGCGCGACGTCAACGAGTTGCTGACGCAGTTGTGGCCGCAGGGCGCCCACCGCGACGAGGAGGGTCACCTCGTCGTCGGCGGGGTGCGAGCGAGCGACATCGCCGCCGAGTTCGGCACCCCCGCGTACGTCGTCGACGAGGCCGACTTCCGCCGCCGGGCCGCCGCGTTCCGCGACGAGTTCGCCGCACCCTTCACCGCCCTCGGCGTCGATCTCGACGTCTACTACGCGGGCAAGGCGTTCCTCTGCACCGCGGTCGCCCGCTGGGTCGCCGAGGAGGGGCTGCACCTCGACGTCTGCAGCGGTGGCGAACTCGCCGTCGCGCTGCGCGCCGGGTTTCCGCCCGAGCGGATCGGCCTGCACGGCAACAACAAGTCCGTCGCCGAGATCGAGGCCGCCCTCGAGGCGGGGGTCGGGCGCATCGTCGTCGACTCCCACGACGAGATCGCACGGGTGACCCGCATCGCCCGTGAGCGCGGTGTCGTGGCGCCCGTCATGGTGCGCGTCACCGTCGGCGTCGAGGCCCACACCCACGAGTACATCGCCACCGCCCACGAAGATCAGAAGTTCGGGTTCTCGCTCGCCGGTGGGCAGGCGAAGAAGGCCGTCGAGGAGATCCTTGCCGCCGGCGACGCCCTCAATCTGCTGGGCCTGCACAGCCACATCGGCAGCCAGATCTTCGACACCGCGGGTTTCGAGGTGGCCGCTGGCCGGTTGTTCGACCTGCACGCTCAGGTGGCGCGCGAGAACGACCACGTCATGCCCGAGATGGACCTCGGCGGCGGTTTCGGCATCGCCTACACCAGCCAGAACACGCCCATGACCCCCGGCGACCTCGGCGCCGGACTTGCGGCCATCGCCGAGCGCACCTGCGCGGCGGCGGGGGTGGCCGTTCCGCGCCTGTCGATCGAGCCGGGCCGCGCGATCGCCGGTCCTGCCGGTTACACCCTGTACGAGATCGGCACGGTCAAGGAGGTCGAACTCGGCGGGGGTGGACGACGCACCTACGTGTCGGTCGACGGCGGCATGAGCGACAACGCGCGCACCGCCCTCTACGGCGCCGACTACTCGGCCACCATCGCCTCACCCCCGCGCGAGGGTGGGCCGATGCTCTCCCG
>JAUNTP010000059.1 GCA_030538585.1 Mobilicoccus sp. | reverse complement strand
CACCACCTCGACCCGGGCCTGGCCCTACGACCCCGCCCCGCGCGACCCGGCGATAACGACCACCTCGGCGTTCGCCGCGGCGCTCGTCGCCGAAGGCATCCACGTGCGCGGCCGCCCCGAGCGAGCGGAAGCGCCCGAAGGGAGCCCCACGCTCGCCTCGGTCGAGTCGGCCCCGCTCGTCGACGTCCTCGCCGAAGCCCTCCGCGAATCCGACAACGCCCTCACCGAATCCCTCGCCCGCAGCGCCGCCGCGCAGAGAGTCACGCCCGGCCCGGACGGGATCGACACCCAGCAGGCAGCCCTGTGGGTCCGCGACCGCCTCGGCGCGCTCGATATCCCGATCGAGAACGTCACCCTGCTCGACACCAGCGGGCTCTCGCGCGGCACGCTGGTGCCCACCTCGACGGTCGCCGACGTCCTCGCCCTCACCATCGACGACGCGAGCTTCACCGACGTCGTGGCGCGGCTGCCCGTCGCCGCCCTCAGCGGCACCCTGCACGACCGCTTCGTCGGGGATGCCGCCGCCGGTGCCGGGCGGGCGCGAGCCAAGACCGGCACCCTCACCGGGGTGCACGCCCTCGCCGGCACCGTCGTCGACGCCGACGGACGCCTCCTGCTCTACAGCGTGCTCGCCGACGAGGCCGGGGGAACGCTGGAGGCCCGCGCCGCGTTGGACCGCCTGGTGGCCGCCCTGGCCGCCTGCGGGTGCCGATGAACCGGCGCTCGCCCGATTGAGGAAGGTCCCCATGACCCACCCGGCATCCTTCATCGACTGGGAGCTCGCCCGGGCCACGGCCGCGCGGGTCAGCCCGCCCGGCCCGGCGGTCTCGCAACGGCAGGCCCAGCAGGCCGTCGCCGAACTGCGGGAGGCGGCCCTGCGCGCCCAGGAGCCGGTCGCGGAGACGACCCGACTGCGGGCTCCGGACGGGCCGGCCGCTCTCGTCGTGGACCGCCCCACCTGGGTCGACATCAACACGCACTCCTTCGCGGCGCTCATGGACCCCGTCGTCGGACAGATCCTCGACCGCAAGAAGGGCCCGCAGATGCCGGCCCCGATGCGCAAGGTCGGCGGCGCCCTCTCCGGGGTCGAGGTGGGCGGCGTCCTCGCTTTTCTCTCCACCCGAGTGCTCGGCCAGTACGACCACGCCCCCGGACGCCCCGCCGATCAGGCGCGGCTGCTGCTGGTGGCGCCCAACGTCGTCGAGACCGAGCAGGCGATGAAGGTCGACCCCACCGACTTCCGCCTGTGGGTGTGCCTGCACGAGGAGACCCACCGCGTGCAGTTCACCGCCAACCCCTGGTTGCGCGAGCACATGGTCGACACGGCCCGTTCGCTGCTCGCCGACATCGCCCCCGACCCCGACTCCCTTCGCGATCGGGTGGGGCAACTCGTCCGCACGATGCCCGACGCGATGCGCGAAGGCGGCGGCGGTCTCGTCACCGTCGTCACCACCCCCGAACAGCGACGCCGCCTCGATGAGGTCACGGCCGTCATGTCGCTGCTCGAAGGGCACGCCGACGTCGTCATGGATGAAGTGGGGCCGCAGGTCATCCCGTCCGTGGCCTCGATCCGCCGCCGCTTCGAAACCCGCCGCGACGGCCTCGGACCGGTCGACATCATCCTGCGGCGCCTCCTGGGCCTGGAGGCCAAGATCGAGCAGTACCGCAAGGGCGCCGTGTTCGTTCGCGGCGTCGTCGACCGCGTGGGGATGGACGACTTCAACGCCGTCTGGACCTCCCCGGAGACCCTGCCGACCCCGGAGGACATCGAGGATCCGCAGCGCTGGATCGCGCGCGTCCACGGCTGAGAGCGCCATGCCCGGGCCCCCTCCCGCCGTCGCGGCCACCCGCCACGCGGTGCGCCAGGTGCTCGACACCCTGGAGCCGGGCGCCCGCGTCATCGTCGGGGTCAGCGGCGGCGCCGACTCCCTCGCGCTCGCCGCGGCCCTCGCGTTCGAGACCGACATCGCCCGGCCGCGGGGATGCCCCGTCGACGTCGTCGCGGTCGTCGTCGATCATGGTCTGCAGGACTCCTCGGCGCAGGTGGCGCAGCGCGCGGCAGACACGTGCCGCAGCCTGGGCCTGCTCGCCGAGGTCGCCCCGGTCACCGTCGCCCCGACCGGCGACGGCGGCCCCGAGGCGAGAGCCCGCACCGCCCGCCACGACGCCCTGGAGGAGGCGCGCCGTCGCCACGAAGCCCAGCTGATCGTCCTCGGCCACACCCGCGACGACCAGGCCGAACAGGTGCTGCTCGGTCTCGCGCGGGGGTCGGGGACGCGCACCCTGGCGGGGATGTCGTCCAGGCGCGACGCCCTCGCCCGCCCGTTTCTGCACCTGGAGCGCGCCACGACCCGCGCGGCGTGCGAGGCGCAAGGCCTGAGGGCGTGGGAGGACCCGCACAACGATGATCCCCGCTTCACCCGCGTGCGGGTCCGCCGCGCGCTCGCCGAGCTCGAGACCGACCTGCGGGGTCTCTCGGCCGCGCTCGCCCGCAGCGCCGACCTGCTGCGCGACGACGCCGAGGCCCTCGACCTCCTCGCCGGCGACCTCTTCACCGCCCTCGGTCCTCTGCCCTGGGACCTCGCCGCGATCCGCGACCTCGCGCAGCGACCCCCCGCCGTCCGTCGGCGCGTGTGGCGCCTCGCCGCCCTCCACCACGGCGTGCCCGGTGCCTCGCTACGCTCCGAACACCTCCTCGCTCTCGACGCCCTCGGGGCGCAGTGGCGCGGGCAAGGGGCTGTCGACCTGCCCGGCGGACTCCGCATGCGACGGGACGCCGACACGGTTCACCTGACCCGCGCGACCCACCCTCACGAGGGCGTGGACGTCGGATAGCCTCGCCGCAGCGGCCCGTGTGATCCGCCGCCCCGCCGCAAGTCAAGGAGGAACCGTGGACGCCGAGCACATGCCGGGCGACCTCGAAGAGGTGCTGATCACCGAGGAGCAGATCCTCACCCGGCTCGACGAGCTGGCCGCGGACATCTGGCGCGACTACGAGGGCAAAGATCTCCTGCTCGTCGGCGTCCTCAAGGGCGCTGTGGTCGTCGTCGCCGACCTCATCCGCGCCCTGCCCGGCAGCGCCCCGATGGACTGGATGGCGATCTCCTCCTACGGCTCGGGCACCAAGAGCTCGGGCGTCGTGCGCATCCTCAAGGACCTCGACACCGACATCACCGACAAGCACGTCCTCATCATCGAAGACATCATCGACTCGGGCCTCACGCTGAGCTGGATCAAGGCCAACCTCGCCTCCCGCAACGCCGCCTCCGTCGAGATCTGCACGCTGCTGCGCAAGCCCGACGCGGTCAAGGTCGACGTCGGCGTCAAGTACGTCGGGTTCGACATCCCGAACGAGTTCGTCGTCGGCTACGGGCTCGACTACGCCGAGCGCTACCGCAACCTGCGCTGCATCGGCAAGCTCGCCCCGCACGTCTACGCCTGACGCCGTGACCGACGAACCCCGGGCCGGGGCCGAGGAGAGCGTGCCCCCGGTCGACCTGGAGCGCGCCGAACGCGCCGTGCGTGAGCTGCTCTTCGCCGTGGGGGAGGACCCCGACCGTGACGGGCTGCGGGAGACCCCCGCCCGCGTCGCCCGCTCCTACGTCGAGCTGTTCGCCGGGCTCCGCATGGACCCGGCCGAGCTGCTGGCCACCACCTTCGACGTCGACCACGACGAGATGGTGCTCGTGCGCGACATCGAGCTGTACAGCACGTGTGAACACCACCTCGTGCCTTTTCACGGCGTCGCGCACGTCGGGTACATCCCCGGCAAGGAGGGCCGGGTCACCGGGCTGTCCAAGCTCGCGCGCCTCGTCGACGTGTACGCCCGCCGCCCGCAGATTCAGGAGCGGCTGACCGCGCAGATCGCCGACGCCCTGGTCGAGCACCTCGACGCTCGCGGCGTCATCGTCGTCGTCGACTGCGAGCACTTGTGCATGTCGATGCGGGGGGTGCGCAAGCCCCGCGCTCGCACGACCACCTCGGCGGTGCGCGGGATGCTCCGCTCGGCGGCTACACGCGCGGAGGCGATGAGCCTCATCCGCGGGGGCCTGCGATGAAGATCATGGGCATCGTCAACGTCACGCCCGACTCGTTCAGCGACGGCGGACGCTGGCACGACCCGGCCGCGGCGATCGCCCACGGGGAGGCCTTGGCGCGAGCCGGAGCCGACATCCTCGACATCGGCGGGGAGTCGACCCGCCCCGGCTCCACCCGCCCGAGCGAGGCCGACGAGCTCGACCGCGTCCTGCCCGTCGTCGCCGCCCTCGCGCGCGCCGGGCACACCGTCTCGATCGACACGATGCGGGCCGAGGTCGCGCGGGCGGCCCTGGACGCCGGGGCGCGCCTCGTCAACGACGTGAGCGGGGGCCTCGCCGACCCCGACATGCTGAGCGTCGTCGCCGACGCCGGTGTCGACTACATCGCCATGCACTGGCGCGGTCACGGCGATGCCATGCAGCAGCGGGCCCAGTACGACGATGTCGTCGCCGACGTGCGGGCCGAACTCGACGACCGCATCGAGGCGGCGACGCGCGCCGGCATCGACGCCGACCGGCTCGTGCTCGACCCCGGCCTGGGCTTCGCGAAGACCCCCGAGCACAACTGGCAGCTCATGGCCGCCTTGACCGACTTCACGGCGCTGCCGTACCGCATCCTCGTCGGAGCCTCCCGCAAGACCTTTCTCGGCGCGCTGCGCGGCGACGGCGAGGTCGTCCCGCCCGAGGAGCGCGACGTGGCGACCTCGGGGACGAGCCTGCTGTGCGCCCAGGCGGGGGTGTGGTGCGTCCGCGTCCACGACGTCACGACGACGGCCACCGCCCTCGCGGTCCACGAGGCCGTGACCCGCGCCGGAGGCAGCACGTGACCGACCGCATCACCATCCTCGGGGTGAGCGCCGACGGCACCCACGGGGTCCTGCCCGAGGAGCACCGCACCCCGCAACGCTTCGTCGTCGACATCACCCTCGAGGTCGACCTCGCCCCGGCCGGTCGCAGCGACGACCTCGCCCACACCGTCAACTACGCCGAGGTGGCCCACGACATCGTCGCCGCCGTGACCGGTGAGCACGTCGACCTCATCGAGGTGCTCGCCGAACGCATCGCCGCAGCTGCCCTGGCCCGCCCGCTCGTGGAGGCCGTCGAGGTCACCGTGCACAAGCCGCAGGCACCCGTGGGAGTGCCGTTCGACGACGTCACAGTGCGCATCCGCCGCGAGGCCGACCATCCGTTCGTCGTCGCCCTCGGCGGCAACCTCGGATCCGTCGAGCGCACCCTGCGCTCCGCCTGCCGGGCTCTCGCCGGGGTGCCGGGGATTCGGGTCACGGCGATCTCGGACCTGTTCGACACCGACCCCGTCGGTGGTCCCGACCAGCCCCGGTTCGTCAACGCCGTCCTCCTGGGCCGCACCCGCCTGCACGCCCACACCCTGCTCGCCCGCCTGCAGGGCATCGAGACCGACCTGGGTCGCACGCGGGAGGTGCGCTGGGGGCCGCGCACCATCGACCTCGACCTCATCCAGGTCGGCGACCCGCGCTCTGCCACCGATGTGGTGCGTGACGACCCCCGACTGACCCTGCCGCACCCCCGCGCTCACGAACGCGCGTTCGTCCTCGCGCCGTGGTTCGACGCCGACCCGTCGGCGCTCCTGCGTCACGACGGCACCCTGCATGCGGTGGGTGACCTCCTCGCCTGCCTGGAGGACGTCGGGGCCCCCCGGCCCTGGCCGCATCGCTGAGTCGCATCCCTGAGCCCGTCCCGGCCGTCGGTCCCTGCCGTCCGCGGCGCCGACCGGGGGAGTAGCGTGGTGCCCACGTCCCGGAAAGGAGCCTCATGGATCTGTTGTGGCAGGTGCTGCTCGCGTTGCTCCCCTCGCTCGGCGTGGGATTCCTCTTCTACACGATCATCAAGGCCCTCGTCGAGGGCGATCGTCGTGAACGCAAGGCGTATTCGGAATGGGCCGACGCGCAGGAACGCGCACGCGAACAGTCTGAGCAGCAGGCGCGCGGCAGCGATGAGGACGCGCCGTCCAGCACCGCGTGAAAGCCCATTCCTGAAAAAATCTCGGTAGACGCGCAAAAGAGGTGTTCCGCGGTTTCCCCGGCGGGCCGGTAGTCGAGTACTGTACGAGCGTCAAGGGAGTCATCCCTTCTTTCATCCGCTACCACTCTCGGGAGACATCCATGGCCCAGCGCGTTCAAGTCATCCTCGTCGACGACCTCGACGGTGGTGAAGCTCACGAGACCGTCACGTTCGCCCTCGACGGTGTCAGCTATGAGATCGACCTGTCGCAGCAGAACGCCGCTCGACTGCGCGACGGCATGGCCGAGTGGGTCGCCAATGGCCGCCGTGCCGGTGGCCGTAAAGCCACGACCCGCCGTTCCAACAGCGGTTCCGCCCGTCGTCAGGACCTCAACCTCATCCGTGAATGGGGTCGTGAGAACGGTTTCAAGGTCAGCGACCGCGGCCGTGTCTCGCGCGAACTGCAGGACGCGTACGACAACGCCAAGGGCAACTGAATCGCGATGCGGCGCGTCGGAGGTCGGGTGTGGGAATGAGTTCTCACCCCGACCTCGCTGCGTTGGCCGACGACATCACGACCTACGTGGGGTATGTCGACGTCGTTCCCGACGGGTGGGGCACGCCGCTGCCCTACTCGTGCGAGAGCATCGTCACCGAGCAGGAGTCGGGCGGTGACCCGACGGCGTGGTGGCGCGAAGCGGTGGGCCGCGCTCAGGGGCGGCGCTACACCACCACCGCGCCGCCGCAGGTGGCCGCGGCTTTCGTCCTCGGGTGGTACCTGCAGGTGGTCGCGGTCCCGCTGGCGTTTGCCGCGGTGCTGCGCGACTGGCTCCCCGACGCCTCACCGGCCGCGTTGCGCTTCGACCTCGACGATCGGGAGTTCTATCCCGTCGCTCAATCTCTCGGCGGTGACACCGTGCAGCGGGTCGCTCAGCCGCAGGTCAGAGTAGGTGCGGCGCGGGAGGCCTACGAGGCGCACGCGCTGCGCTTCGCCGACAGTTACCGCCCTGGCGTCAAGATGAGCAGCAGGCAGCGGTACGGCTTGGTGCGGGACACGTGGGCGGCCTCCCTCGATCAGGCCCGCACGACGGTGCGGGGCGAGCCGAGCCGGCTAGGGCTGCGGGAATCGTGCTGCTTCTTGTTCGCGCTGCCGGGCGCCATCACGTGCGCCCGCTGTCCGCGACAACGCGCTCGCTGACGATCATCCCGCCATGAGGTCGCCGTCGCGCTCCAGCCGGTCCCGCACCTCCTCGGGGCTGAGCTGTTCGAGGGCAAGGGGGTCGTGCGCCCCCTCCTCGATCTCCTCCCACGACCGTGGCGCCGCCACGTACGGTGCGGTGCTCTTTCCCCTCAACGAATAGGGGCAGATCGTCGTCTTGGCGGCGGTGTTCTGGCTCCAGTCGAGGAACACCTTGCCCCGGCGGGCCTGTTTCGTCATCGAGGCGAGCACGAGGTCCGGATACTCCTCGGCGAGATGCTCGGCGAGCGCCTTGGCCACCGCCCGGGTGTGTTCAGCGGGGGTGAGCTGCTCGAGACGGGCATAGATCTGCATTCCCTTGCTGCCGGAGGTCACCGGGGTGAGGTCACTCAAGCCCGAGTCCGTGAGCACGTCCCGCACGAGTAACGCCACCTGCGCACATTCCGGAAGGCCCGCGGGTTCACCCGGATCGAGATCGACCACGAGCCGGTCGCAATCGAGTTCAGCATCGGCCACCCGCCATTGCGGCACATGCAACTCCAGTGCCCCGAGCTGGCCGAGCCAGGTCAGACCGGCCGTGTCGTCGATGAGGGGATAGGTGACGAGTTCGTCGGGCCGCCGCGAATGGGGCGCGACGAGCGTGGTGCGCCGCACCCACGCGGGCGTTCCGCCGGGCAGGTTCTTCTCGAAGAACGAGTCCGACGCCGTTCCGTGCGGGAATCGCAGACGCGTGAGCGGTCGATCGGCGAGTTGGGGCAGGATCGCGGGAGCTACTGCCGCGTAATAGGCGATGACCTCGGCTTTCGTCATCCCCGTGCCGGGATAGAGGACTTTGTCGAGATTGGTGAGGCGGATGACGCGGCCGTCGACCTCGGCACGGACGACCTCACTCATCACCCGCTCCGATGTCAGCGGGCGTGAGGTCCTCGCGCACAGCTCGGAAGGAGGGCTGGCGCAGGCGTGCGCCCGGCTCGCCGAGGCTGTCGACGTCGACGACCAACTCGGGGCGCACCCATCGGGTGCCGCGGGCGTCGATGTCGGGAACCGCGTCGAACGGTGAAGTGTCGGCCTCGCGCAGACGGGGCAGCAGCGCGGCGCCGGCGCGTCCGATCAGCCCGCTGCCCACCCTGCCGCGAAAGCGCAGGGTGCCGCCCGCGGTCGGTGTGCCGAGCAGGAGCGCCCCCAGCCGGTCGCCGCCGGCCTCGGGCCGCCACCCACCGACGACCAGGCTGGTGCGCACCCGGTGCGGGCGCTTGAGCCAGTCGGGGCTCCGCTCGCCCGGGCGGTACGGCGCGTTGCGACGTTTGCTGACGACGCCTTCGAGCCCTTGCTCCCGGGTGACCTCGAGGAGGAGGCGGCCGTCGTCGTAGGTGTCGGGGACGCTCCACCGATCGTGTTCCAGGCTCGGCGCGAGCGCGTCGAGCAGCCCCCGACGCTGCTCCCACGGCGTGCCGAGGAGGTCGTGGTCCTCCAGGCGCAGGAGGTCGAAGAGGAGGAGGGTCGCCGGGCGGGCCGACGGGCGGGAGGGCCGTGCGCGTCCGCCGAGGCGATCGGCGAGGGCGTGCAGCGAGGGGCGACCGTTGTCGTCGAAGGCGACGACCTCCCCGTCGAGCACGAGGTCGGGCAGGACGATGCCCGCGAGGTCGGGAAAGGCGCCCGTGACATCCCGTCCCGAGCGGGTGGTCAGCGCCAGGTGCCCGTCGGTGACGGCGGCGATGATGCGCCACCCGTCCCACTTGACCTCGTGCACCCACTCCGGCCCGTCGGGGACGGTGTCGGTGTGGGTGGCGAGCATCGGGCGCATACCGACCATCCTCCCCCACCTCGGGCCGGCGAACACTGCGTGCGTGGCTGGTGCCAGCGGGTGCTTTCGGGAGATGCTGGGAATCCGTTCGACCTGGGAGGTCTCATGCGCGCGATCTGGAAGGGGGCCGTCTCCTTCGGCCTCGTCACCGTCCCGGTCCGGTTGTACTCGGCCACCGAGAACCACGACATCCAGTTCCGACAGGTGCGCGCCTCCGACGGGTCACGGATCCGGTACAAGCGCGTCGCGGAGGCTGACGGCGAAGAGGTGCCGTACGCGCAGATCACCAAGGGCTATGAGACGGCCGACGGCACGATGGTCGTGCTCACGGCGGACGAGTTGGCCTCGCTGCCGAGCCGCAGCAGTAAGGAGATCAGCGTCGAGAAGTTCGTGCCGGCCGACCAGATCGACCCGATGCTCCTCGACAAGAGCTACTACCTCGAACCCGATCGCACCGGCGCCAAGGCGTACGCGCTGTTGCGGGAGGCGTTGCGCGACACCGATCGCGTGGCCGTCGCGACCCTGTCGGTGCGGACCCGGATGACGACGGCGGTCCTGCGCGTGCGGGACGACGTCATCGTCTGTCAGACCATGCTGTGGCCCGACGAGATCCGCGCCGCCGAGTTCGGGGTCCTCGACGACGTGCCGGAACCCACCGACAAGGAGGTGGAGATGGCGCACCTGCTGGTGGAATCCCTCGCCGGTGACTTCGCCGCCGAGGACTACGAGGACGACTACGCGCGTGCCGTGCAGGAACTCGTCGAGCGCAAGATCGAGGGGCAGGAGGTCGTCGCCGCGCCGGAGGCGGAGGAGGAGGCCGGTCAGGTGGTCGACCTGCTCGCTGCGCTGCAGAAGTCGGTCGCGCGCGCCAAGGCGAGCCGCGGGGCTGCCGACACAGACGACGCGGACGAGGCCGACACGGCGCCCGCGTCGAAGAAGTCGGGCACGAAGACGGCGAAGAAGGCTCCGGCCAAGAAGACGGCGAAGCGGTCGACGCGCAAGGCGGGCTGAGGTGTGACGCGCGCTGCCCTGCCGAGGGGGTGTCGGTGTTCAGCCACGCCGTTAGGGTGGCGACCATGCGCATGACCTTGAGAGGTATCGCCCGCCTGTACGGCGAGGGCCGCCGGTTCACGATGGTGACGGCCTACGACTACACCGCCGCTCGCATCGCCGAGCGTGCCGGGGTGCCGATGCTGCTCGTGGGTGACTCCCTCGGCATGGTGATGCAGGGGAACGATTCGACCCTGCCGGTGACCTTGGACGACGTCATCTACCACGCGCGGGCCGTGATGCGGGGCTGCCGGACGCCGTTGGTGGTCGGTGACCTGCCGTTTCTCACCTACGCGACCCAGGCCGACGCGGTCTCCTCCGCGCGGCGGCTCATGGCCGAAGGGGGTGTGGGGGCGGTCAAGCTCGAAGGCGGGCGTGCGATCGCGCCGACCGTCAAGCTGCTCGTCGACGCCGGGGTGCCGGTCATGGGGCACCTGGGGTTCACCCCGCAGTCACAGCACCAGATCGGGATCCGTGTGCAGGGCAAGGACGCTGCCGCCGCGCGCGCCCTGGTCGAGGACGCCCTCGCGTTGCAGGAGGCGGGGGCGTGGGCGATCGTTCTCGAACTCGTGCCCGCCCCGCTCGCGCGGGAGGTGACCAAGCGCCTGTCGATCCCGACGATCGGCATCGGCGCAGGCCCGCACACCTCGGGGGAGGTGCAGGTGTGGCACGACGTCCTCGGCCTCTACGACGACTACCTCCCGCGGCACACGCGCCGCTATGCCACCCTCGGTGACGACGCGGTGACGGCGCTGACCCACCTGGTCGCCGACGTCGAGGAGCGGGTGTTCCCGGGCGAGGAGAACAGCTCGACGATGGATGAGGACATGCTCGCCGAGGCCCTGCGCGGGCTCGAGGGATGAGGGTCGTCACCGCCCGCGCCGATGTGCGGGACTCCCGGCCCGACGGACGGTGGGGCTTCGTGCCGACGATGGGGTACCTCCACGAGGGGCACCTCGACCTCGTGCGGGCCGCCGCGGCCGCCTGTGACCGGGTGGCGGTGTCGATCTTCGTCAACCCCACCCAGTTCGGCCCGACCGAGGATCTCGCGGCCTACCCCCGCGACCTCGACCGCGACCTGAGCCTGCTCGAGGACGTCGGCGTCGACCTCGTGTGGACGCCGGGGGTGGAGGAGGTCTACCCGCCCGGCTTCTCGACGACCGTGGAGGTCGCGGGCGTCACCGAGATGCTCGAGGGCGAACGTCGACCGGGTCACTTCGCGGGCGTGGCGACCGTGGTGTCGGTGCTCCTCGGTGTCGTGCGACCGGACGTGTTGTTCATCGGGCAGAAGGATCTTCAACAGTCGGTCGTGCTGCGCCGGATGGCGGCAGATCTGGGGATGGTCGACGAGGTCGTGGTGCGTCCGACGACGCGGGAGCCCGACGGGTTGGCCATGAGCAGCCGCAACACCTACCTCGACGAGCAGGACCGTCGGGCCGCGCTCGTCCTGTCGCGCTCCCTCACGGCCGCCCGAGAGGCGTGGTCGGCGGGGGAGCGGGACGCAGACGCCCTGCGCGCGACGATCCGCGAGGTTCTCGCCGGCGAGCCCCGCGCCGAGGTCGATTACGTGAGCCTCGCCGACCCCGACACCCTCGTCGAGCTCACCGGCCACGTCGAGCGCGCCGCGGCGAGCCTCGCGGTCCGGGTCGGCGCGCCGCGCCTCATCGACAACACCCTCCTCCACGAGGACGACCCCGCCCTGTCGTAAGCCGCGCCGCAGTGCAAGCACCCGCGGAGGTCACCGGTCTCGGTAGAGTCGCGGCACCGGGTCAAGAGAGCGCCCGGCCCAGGCGCAGGAGGATGCGATGTCGGAGAACACGCTGGTCAAGGCACTGCTCGCGGAGTCGGACATGCCGAGGCAGTGGTACAACATCGTCCCGGATCTGCCCGAACCGCCCCCGCCCCACCTGCACCCCGGCACGAGGGAGCCGCTCACCGTCGAGGACATGGCGCCGATCTTCGCCCGGGCCCTGTGCGAGCAGGAGTTCTCCACCGAGCGCTACATCGACATTCCCGAGGCCGTGGCGGAGGTCTATCGCATCTGGCGCCCCTCGCCGCTGTTCCGCGCCCGCCGCCTGGAGAAGGCGCTCGGCACCACGGCTCGGCTGTACTACAAGTACGAGGGCACGAGCCCCATCGGCAGTCACAAGGCCAACAGCTCGGTCCCCCAGGCCTACTACAACGACCTCGAAGGCGTGCGCCAGCTCACCACCGAGACCGGTGCCGGGCAGTGGGGCAGCGCGCTCGCGTTCGCGTGCCAGGTGTTCGGGATGGAGTGCGAAATCTGGCAGGTGAGCGCGTCCTACACGAGCAAGCCCTACCGGCGCATGCTCATGCAGACGTTCGGAGGCACGGTCCACTCCAGCCCCTCGGAGCTCACCGAGTCGGGCCGCGCGATGCTCGCCGCCGATCCGGACACCCCGGGCAGCCTCGGCATGGCGGTGAGCGAGGCCGTCGAGGCCGCGGCGACGAGCGGGGGCGCCGCCAAGTACGCCCTCGGCAGCGTGCTCAACCACGTCGTCCTCCACCAGAGCGTCATCGGGGAGGAGGTGCTCCGCCAGCTGCCGATGTTCGGCGAAGAGCAGGCCGACGTCGTCTACGGCTGCGCCGGTGGCGGATCCAACCTCGCCGGGCTGAGTTTTCCGCTGCTGCGCGAGAATCTCGCCGGGACGACGACGACACGGTTCGTCGCCGTCGAACCCGCCGCCTGCCCGTCGCTGACGCAGGGCCGGTACGAGTACGACCACGGCGACGTGGCGGGGCTGACGCCGCTGCTGAAGATGTACACCCTGGGTCAGGACTTCGTGCCCGACCCCATCCACGCCGGCGGCCTGCGCTACCACGGGATGGCGCCCCTGCTCTCCCACACCGTGCACCTCGGGCTCGTCGAGGCGCAGGCCGTGGGGCAGCGAGAGGCGTTCGAGGCGGGAATCCTCTTCGCCCGCGCGGAGGGGCTCGTACCCGCACCCGAGTCGTGCCACGCGGTCGCCGCCGCCATCGCCGACGCCCGTCAACGCACCACGCCCGGTGAGTCGGCGGCGATCGTCATCGGGCTCTCCGGCCACGGCCAACTCGACCTCCCCGCCTACGACGCCCACCTGTCGGGAACCCTCAGCGACACCGGCGCGTCCTGACCTGCGCGGCACGCGTCCACCAGAGGGAGGATCGGCGCCACCGATGTTCATGCTGAAGACGGATCTCAGACGCCCACGGATGGGGTCGACTGGGATGCGTGACATCCGATGGAGGCGAAGGGGACCAGGTGAGCGCACGGCGAACTGACGTAGTGGAGCGCGACGTTCCCCACCTACGTCCGGCGACCGGCCGCCAGGAGGTCGCCGCCCGGCTGTTGCTGTGGCTCTACGCCCTCGCCACCCTCACCTCCTTCTTCCTCTGGCTGATCGATCACTGGGGCCGTCGACCCGTCAGCTGGGTCGAGCTCGCCTTCGCGTTCGTCAACATCCCGGTGAGCAGCTCCCTGGTCTCGGTGGTCATCCTCGCCCTCACCACGCGTGCACTGCTCGGCCGCAAGCGGGTCGGCCTCCTCGCGTTCGCGTTCTTCCAGGTTCTCGGGGTGGTCATCGGCGTCGAGCTCACGCTGCTCCTGTGGAGCGGGGTGCCACCCGAAGACCTCTGGGGTGACTGGGTCGTCCTCGGCCAGATCCTCGACCTCGGCGCCATGGCGGTGGCCGTCGGCGGGCTCGCGCTCGCCTGGTGGCTGCGCCCGTGCTTTCCCGGGCGACTGCGGGCGGGGTCGTGGACGACCCTCGCGGCGACCATCGTCCTCGGCGTCGCCGTCACCGTGCTGCTCACGTGGGCGTTGCTCACCTACGCCGAACGCGACGTCACCGACCCGCAGGTGGTCCGCTCGGTCGTCCTGCACGCCTTGGGGTTGGGGGGCACCTGGGCGGGCGCGCCGGTCGCCGTTCCTCCGCTGGTGAGCCAGTCGGCCGCCATCGCCGTCAGCGCGACGATCATCATCGCCGTCATCCTCTTCACCCGATCGGGGCGCGACTCCTCGTCGTGGAGCCCCGACCAGGAGCTCCACCTGCGGGGCCTGCTGCGCGAGTGGGGCGACGGGGACTCCCTCGGCTACTTCGCCACCCGGCGCGACAAGTCCGTGGTGTTCTCCGGCGACGGCCGCGCGGCCGTGGCCTACGACGTCGTCTCCGGGGTCGCGCTGGCCGCCGGCGACCCGGTCGGCGACCCCGCCTCCTGGGACGACGCCATCGTCCGCTGGAAGGCGCGGGCCCGCTGGTTCGGGTGGGTGCCGGCCATCCTCGGGGCCAGCGAGACCGGCGCCCGCCGCTACGTGTCGTGCGGTTTCGACGCCATCGTGCTCGGCGACGAGGCGGTCCTGCACCCGAGTTCCTACCGCATCAACAACACGTCCATGACCGAGGTGCGCCGGGCCGTGCGCCGGGCACGACGGGCCGGGTTGACCGTGACCATCCGGCGGCAGCACGAGATCGACGAGGCCGAGGTCGGGGTGCTGGTGGGTCTCGCCGACGCCTGGCGAGACGGCGGCACCGAGCGCGGCTTCTCGATGGCCCTGGACCGGCGCGGCGACGCCTCCGACGGCCGCACCCTGTGGGTGACGGCGCAGGACGAGAACGGGCGGTGCGTCGGACTCCTCACCTTCGTCCCGTGGGGCGCCACGGGGCTGTCCCTCGACACGATGCGCCGTGCCCCCGACGCGCCGAACGGGGTGACCGAGCTGCTCGTCACCTCCCTCATGGAGGCCGGCGACGAGCTCGGCATCCGGCAGGTGTCCCTGAACTTCGCCATGCTGCGCGGGGTGTTCTCCGAGGCCGACCGGCTCGGTGCCGGGGTCATCACCCGCCTCAACTCCTCCCTGCTCGGCGGGTTGGACCGCTTCTTCCAGCTGGAGCGCCTGTACCGCTCGAACCAGAAGTTCGAGCCCACGTGGCGGCCGCGGTTCCTCTGCCTCGATTCACGCCTGTCCTTCCCGCAGGTCGGCCTCGCCGCGGCGCGGGCCGAAGGGTTCCTGCCGCGGTTGTTCCACGGCGGGTCGGCACCCGCGCTGGACGCCGAGCACGTGTCCGCGATCCGCGCGTTGGAGTCGAGGCCGGCCCTCGACGCGGCGTCGCTCGCGCCGCGTCGCGGTGACCAGACCCGCGTCCGGATGGACCGGGTGGCCGCGCTGCGCGCCCAGGGCACCGACCCGTACGCCGTCGGTGTGGCACCGGCCGATCAGCTGGCCTCGCTCGACGGTCACGACGCCTCGGAGCGGGTGCGCGTGTGCGGCCGTGTCCGCGCCGTCCGCGACTTCGGAGGCGTGTGTTTCGCCGATCTCGTCGAGGGGTCCCGCACTGTGCAGGTTCTCGTCGAGGACGCCCGCTTGAGCGGGACGGACTCGGCGCGCGGGTTCCGCCGCGATGTCGACGGTGGCGATCTGATCGTCGTCGAGGGCGAGCTCGGGACCTCGCGCACCGGGACGGTGTCCGTGCTGGTCGACGGCTGGACCGTCGTCGCCAAGGCTCTGCACCCGGTGCCGTTCGACGCGTTCGACGACCCGGAGACCCGGCTGCGGCAGCGGGCCACCGACCTCATCGTCCACCCCGAAGCGGCCGACGCGCTGCGAGTGCGCAGCGCCGTGGTCAAGTCCATCCGCGACACCCTCGATGCGGCCGGATACATGGAGGTCGAGACCCCGATCCTGCACACGATCCACGGTGGCGCGTCGGCGCGTCCCTTCACGACGTTCAGCAACGCCTACGGTGTCGACCTCTCGCTGCGCATCGCGCCGGAGCTGTACCTCAAGCGTCTCGTCGTCGCGGGCATGGGCAAGGTGTTCGAGATGGGCCGCAACTTTCGCAACGAGGGCGCCGACGCCACCCACAACCCGGAGTTCACCTCGCTCGAGGCGTACGAGCCGTTCGGCGACTACACGACGATGCGGCACCTCACCGAGCGGATCGTCAAGGAGGCCGCGACCGCCGTCCACGGCTCCCCGGTGCTGCCGCTGCGGCCCCGCCGCGCCGACGGCGACGACACGCGCGAGCTCATCGACGTGTCGGGGCCGTGGGCGGTGGTGTCGGTGCTCGACGCCGTGTCGGCCGCGGTCGGGTGCCAGGTGAGTCTCGACATGGACTTCGAGGTGCTCCTCGACCTGGCGCGCAGCTCCGACATCCCCATCCGCGAGGGCATGGGACCGGGCGCCATCATCGAGGAGTTGTACGCCGAGCTCGTCGAGGATACGACGGTGGAGCCGACGTTCTACGTCGACTTCCCCGTCGAGACCTCGCCGCTCACCGGCGCGCACCGCAGCGAGCCCGGCCTGGTCGAACGCTGGGATCTCGTCGTCGACGGCATGGAGCTGGGTACGGCCTACTCCGAGCTCACCGACCCCATCGAGCAGCGGCGCCGGCTCACCGAGCAGTCCCTCAAGGCTGCGCTCGGCGACCCGGAGGCCATGGAGGTCGACGAGGAGTTCCTGCGCACCCTCGAGACGGGTATGCCGCCCACGGGCGGTCTCGGCATCGGGGTGGACCGGCTCGCCATGCTCATCCTCGGGACGAACATCCGCGGTGTGCTGACCTTCCCGTTCGTGCGTCCGCAACGCTGAGGCACGATGGCGCGGTGAGAACACCGTCTGCTCTCAAACTCGACCCGTTCATCCTCATGATCCTCGGGGCGGTGCTCGTCGCGAGCGTGCTCCCGGCCCGCGGGGTCGTCGAGGACGGCGTCGGGGTGCTCGTGCGGGTCGCGATCTTCGTGCTGTTCTTCATGTACGGCGGCCGCCTGTCGACGAGCGAAGCCCTCGCCGGTCTCACGCACTGGCGGTTGCACCTCGCGATCCTGGGGCTCACGTTCGTCGTGTTTCCGCTCGTGGCGCTCGCGATGATGCCGGCGTCGGGCACGCTGCTCGCGCCTGCGCTGTACGCGGGGGTCGTGTTCTGTGCTCTGGTGCCCTCCACGGTGCAGAGCGCGATCGTGTTCACCTCGACGGCGGGCGGCAACGTGCCCGGGGCCATCGTGTCGGCGTCGGCGTCGAACCTGCTGGGCGTCGTCATCACCCCGATGCTGGCGGCGCTCGTCATGACGACGTCGGGAGAGATGGCGGTGCGCTGGTCCTCGGTGCTCGACCTGACGGCGCAGATCCTGCTGCCGTTCTTTCTCGGGCAACTGTCACGGCGGTGGACCGCGACGTGGCTCAAGAACAACCACACGTGGCTCAAGTACGTGGACCGCTCGGTCATCGTGCTCGTCGTCTACGCGGCGTTCTCGCGCGGCATGAACGAGGGCATGTGGACGATGGTCGGCCCAGTGGATCTCGTCGTTCTCGTGCTGGTGTGTCTCGTCCTGTTCGTCGTCATGACGGCCGTGTCGGCGGGGGCGGCTCGCCTCGGCCCGTACGACCGGGCCGACGCCATCGCGATCACGTTCTGCGGCTCGCAGAAGTCGCTCGCCACCGGCCTGCCGATCGCGGTCGTGCTGTTCGCGGGCCAACCGGTAGGCCTCATGGTGCTGCCGCTGATGGTCTACCACCAGATCCAACTCATGGCGGGCGCCGTCCTCGCCGCGCGGTGGGCGCGCGGCGCACCGGCCTGACCGCCGGGCAGGGGGGCCCGTGACTCCACCCGGCGCGGACACGGCCAGAGTTGAGTCGTGTCCGCTCAGAGCGGAGCGGGCCGCGGGAACAGGGAGCCGCTGGGCGGCGTTGTGCCCCGTGAGTGATCCCACCGCGCGGCACACACAACGCGAGGTGAGGATCCGCGAAGAGCCCAGTTAGCATCGAGAGATCTCGATAGCGAGGAGCGTTGATTCATGTTCGAGCGGTTTACCGACCGGGCCCGACGAGTGGTGGTGCTGGCGCAGGAAGAGGCGCGCATGCTCAACCACAACTACATCGGAACCGAGCACATCCTCCTGGGGCTCATCCACGAGGGCGAGGGTGTCGCCGCCAAGGCCCTGGAGAGCCTCGGGATCTCGCTCGACGCCGTGCGTGAGCAGGTCCAGGAGATCATCGGCAAGGGCCAGCAGGCCAGCAGCGGCCACATCCCCTTCACGCCGCGCGCCAAGAAGGTCCTCGAGCTCAGCCTGCGCGAAGCGCTGCAGCTCGGCCACAACTACATCGGCACCGAGCACATCCTGCTCGGCCTCATCCGCGAGGGCGAAGGTGTCGCGGCGCAGGTGCTGCAGAAGCTCGGCGCCGACCTCAACCGGGTCCGTCAGCAGGTCATCCAGCTGCTCTCGGGCTACCAGGGCGGCAAGGAGACCGCCGGGGCGGGCGTCGGCGGCCAGTCGACCTCGGGCGAAGGCACCCCGGCCGGCTCCCTCGTGCTCGACCAGTTCGGCCGCAACCTCACCCAGGCCGCCCGCGAGGGCAAGCTCGACCCGGTGATCGGTCGCGCCCAGGAGATCGAGCGCGTCATGCAGGTGCTGTCGCGCCGCACCAAGAACAACCCGATCCTCATCGGTGAGCCCGGCGTCGGTAAGACCGCCGTCGTCGAGGGTCTCGCGCAGGACATCGTCAAGGGCGAGGTCCCCGAGACTCTCAAGGACAAGCACATCTACACCCTCGACCTCGGCGCCCTGGTGGCCGGGTCGCGTTACCGCGGTGACTTCGAGGAGCGCCTCAAGAAGGTGCTCAAGGAGATCAAGACCCGCGGCGACATCATCCTGTTCATCGACGAGATCCACACCCTGGTGGGTGCCGGTGCCGCCGAGGGCGCCATCGACGCCGCGAGCATCCTCAAGCCGATGCTCGCCC
>JAUNTP010000292.1 GCA_030538585.1 Mobilicoccus sp. | reverse complement strand
ATGTTCCTCTAAGCCACTCCAGGTATTACTAGGAGCGAAGCGTCTCGAGACCATCACGCGCTTGAAGGTCACCAGATGTGGATCCCCACCACCCAAGGGCCTATATCGGTCGTGGCCTCATGAAACTCAGTCGTCGTCCCGCGCATCGTCCCTGCTCACGCCTCACGCCTCGGGGCGCCCGCGACTGATATAGGCCCCGCTGTGGTGGTCACCGGGCCAGGCCAGTCACGTGCCACCCTGCGCTCGCGGCAACGGTGGGGGAGTCGGCGGGGACGGTGACGGCGCGGCGGGTGATCGTCATCCAGCGGCCGTCGCGCCACTGGGCAGTAACGCGGGTGCCGGAGAACGTGGCGTTGCGGCCCCAGGTGTCGCGGGCGAGCGCGACGGACGTGAGCTGACGCACGCCGCGGACGGTCTGCACGCGGTAGCCCTGCGAGGCGGAGAGCGCGGAGTCGGTGACCCACTCCGTCGAACCGCTCGCAGGGTCGGTCTGGGCGACGAGCTTGCCGTCGCGCCAGGAGTACACGGCGAAGAACAAGGTGTGAGCGCCGCTGCCGGTGTTGATGACGATCTCGTGGCCGGCGGCGCCGTCGATCTCGGCGACGCCGTGGAACGGCGTGCGGTCGAACAGGTAGGGGGTGTTGATCGTGGCCGAGGAGGTGCGTCCGGCGGCGGTCTTCACGGTGAGGGTCTGTCGGGTGCCGTCGCGGGAGGAGCGCAGCGTGGTGGTGTCCGGGCGGCCGTCGCCGTCGATGTCGGCGCGGCTGACCACGGCGCCCTGGCCGGTGGCAGCGGTCGCTGCGGGCGCGGCGACGAGGGGCAAAGCGACAGCGGCGGCGAGGGCGGCGACAGCGACGTGACGGACGGACATGGCGACCCCTGAAGACGAGACCGAAGCGCCTCGGACCATCAGGCGCGATGAGATCGTTTCACCAGGTCAGGCCACAAACGATCACGACGTGATCACGTGAGCAGACCGTGCCCTGACTGCCGCTGTTTCGTGATGTGACCGCCGGCGTCCCCCGGTGGCGACCCCGGACATGGCGAAGGCGGATGGCTCGGACCCCGTTCCGAGCCATCCGCCCTGCCTCGATCGCCTCCCCCGGCGCTCGAGTGGTGAGTGCGTCCCCCTCGCGCACCCACGCTGTCCCCCCGAGGCGACGCGACCGGTGATGCCTTTCCCCTGGCCCGGTCGTGTCGCTTCCCCCGTGTCATCGCCGTGGGGTGGGGGCGCGTTACACCCGACTTGGACGAGTGGTGAAAATCTGTCCTGATAGCGGGTGATGGCGGGTAACAGTGCAGGTCAACGAGCTTTGTCGCGCTAATTGTGAGCTACGTCACCCTCGCCAGGTGATGCCGTTCCAGCCCGCGTAGTCGTAGGCCTTGTTCTCGTTGAGGGTGCCGCTGCGGGTGGTGGAGATCTTCTGCCAGGTGCCGCGGTGCCAGCGGTAGGTGGTGTGGGTGCCGCGGTAGGTGACGGTCTCGCCCGTGCGGTCGAAGCGGCCGGTGAGGGCGTGCACGGTGATGCGGCGCTGCCCCTTGACGGTGCTCACGGTGTACCCGGACATGCGGCCCCAGTGGGCCATGGTGTCCCAGGCGGGGTTGGCGGCGGTGGCTCCGGGCGCGGGGGCCGGGATGATCCGGCCATTGCGCCACGTGTAGAGGTGCGGCCAGGGGGCGTCGCCGACGCCTCCGCCGAGGTCCATGAGCATCTCGGCGCCGCGGACTCCGTCGAGGTGGGCGGTGCCACCCCACACATCGGCGGGGGCGAGTGAGCCGTCGTCGTAGTTGGCGACGAGGGCGTCACGGATGGCGCGCTTGCCGGCAGCGGTCTCGACGGTGATGCGGAAGACGTACTGCTCGTCGGTGACCGAGCGTCGGGCGACGCGGATGGTGTCGGGCCGCCCGTCGCCGTCGATGTCGGCGCGGGTGACGACGGGCGCCGGTGGGCGCGTGTTCGTGGACGGTGCGGCGAACGCGGGCGTGGCGGTGAGCGCCATCGCCGATGCCGCGAGAAGTGCAGTGATGGTACGCATGACGAACCCCCTGGAATGTGGTGAGAGACCCCCTCTCACCAGGGACGCTACGTCGACCCCCGACGGGCGTACTGCACCACACGCGAGTGGCCCCGAATCGTGCTCCGACAGTGCTGATTTCGTGACCCACTCGGGGTGTGGCAGATCGGCGAGCCCCCACCGCTGTTGGTCGAGGAGCGAGCGAAGCGAGCGTCTCGAGACCATCGAGATCTCACGTAGTGATCGTGCTCCGGAGTGCCGTCATCCCGTTGGCGCACGGTGGTCTCGAGACGTCGCTGCGCTCCTCCTCGACCAACGGAGGGCGGAGTCGTCCGGTGACCGGGCCCCCACCGCCGTTGGTCGAGGAGCGAGCGAAGCGAGCGTCTCGAGACCATCGAGATCTCACGCGGTGACCGTGCTTCGCAGTGTCGTCATCCCGTTGGCGCACGGTGGTCTCGAGACGTCGCTGCGCTCCTCCTCGACC
>JAUNTP010000058.1:16078-18946 GCA_030538585.1 Mobilicoccus sp. | reverse complement strand
CCAGGAGCCTTCGGCCCTCGCCGACGCCGCCCTGACCTGCCTTGCCGACCTCGATCCCGACGACCGTGAGGGCCACCCGGCCGGCCTCGTCACCCTCCCCCCGCGTCTCGTCGTCCGCACGACGACCTGACCAGACTTCTCTGGCCAGTCGAGGAGGAGCGAGGTGACGTGTCGCCAGACCCCGGCGCTCAGCCCGTCACGGGCGCGGCGCGGGACGCACCGGCACGATCGTCAGGAGGCCGTCCAGGCCGGTGTAGTCATCCGGGTTCGACGTGACGAGCGGAAGATCGTTCGCCAGCGCCGTCGCAGCGATGAGCAGGTCTGCGAAACGCCGACGTGTCGAGCGGCCTGTCGTCACCGCCGCGTGGATCCGACCGTAGGCCCGCGCCTCCTCCGTCCCGAAAGGCAGGGGCTCGAACGTGGCTTCCACGCGCTGCACACGGTCCTGGCGACGCGCACGCTCGTCCGGCTCGAGCGCTGCGCCGGGACCGGCGGACAACTCGGCGTGGGTGATCGCACAGATTGCCAGCTGTGCGGGGAGGTCGTCGAGATCCAGGCGGTCGAGATCGATGACGGCACTGGTGTCGAGCAGCCCCCGAGGATGGTCAGACACGATCCGGGACCTCGGGGTCGACGGTGTCGTCGAGATCGGCCCTCCATCGAGCAGCGCTCACCGCTGCGCCACCGCGCACCGCATCGAGCGCCGCGCGTGCATCGACGAACCTGGCCCGGCGCAGCGGTCGGAGCTCACCGACCGGAACCCCCGCCCGAGACACGACGAAACTGCGGCCCTCATCGAGCGCCCGCATGATGCGACCGCTGTCATTGCGCAGCTCCCGCTGGGTGATCAGCTCGGACATGACCCAAGCGTAGCGCAGCGTGCTACACAAGCCTCCTCAGCAGGCGGCACACCTGACTGCGGCCGCGGCCACGCGCGGAGCGGTCCATGCCAGTGATGCGCGTGATGCTCTAATGTGGTCATCATGCGCACCACCGTGGCGATCGATGACGAACTCCTCGAACGAGCCCGTCAGCGGGCCCGCATGTCTGGGCGCACGCTGGGACAGGTGTTCGAAGACGCCCTGAGGCGCGACCTCGCGTCCCCGCCGGCGGCCACGGCCCCGAGCGTGCCCGTATTTCACGGTGGCGGCGGGCTCGTGCCCGGCGTCGACCTCACCTCGAACCGCATCATGGCCGAGATCCTCGATGAGGGTGTCGACGTCGATCGGTTGCGCTGATGCTCCTTCTCGACGTCAACGTCCTCATCGCCGCGTTCCACGGTGACCATCCGCACCACAGCACGGTGCGGGCCTGGTTCGACGAGCTCCTGGTACGGGCCGCCGACTTCGGTGTGCCGAGCACGGCCTGGTCATCGTTCCTGCGCATCGTCACGAACAGGCGCATCTTCACCGCGCCCGCATCCCGCGACGACGCGTTCGCCTTCATCGATGCCGTGATCGCGCAACCGGGCCACGTGCCGATCGAGCCTGGAACACGCCACCTCACCCTCCTCCAGCAGGTGTGTGACGCCGCCGACGCGACCGGCGACCTCGTGCCCGACGCGACCCTCGCCGCCATCGCCCTCGAACACGGTGCCGTCGTCGCCACCCTCGACCGCGACTTCGCCCGCTTCGAGAAAGTCCCCACCACTCGTCCGGGCACGTAGGCTGCTCGTCGATCAACGACAGCGCTCCCGCGTCGGTCGTGTCGTCTCAGGTGCGGGGGCGGATCCGTTAGCTCTCCTTCAACACCGCTCTCCATGCTGCGCGGTGGGCGGCCATCACCAAGGAACCATCACTCGCGGCGAACCAGGCTTGGTAGCGTGGTAACCATGATGGTCACGATCGACAAGGCGGGGCGGGTCGTCATTCCGAAAGACCTGCGCGACCAGTTGGACCTCGGCGTCAACACCGAACTGGAGGTGACCGTCGAGGGCGACAGCTTGCGTTTGACCCGGCCACGCGCGCAAGGACGCGCCATCGTGGAGGTCGACGGGTGGCCAGTCATCGCACCGGTGCCGGGCTTCACCATCACCGACGCCGACGTGCAGCAGTGGCGCGACGATGTCCGACGATGAGCGCTGGGTCGCCGACACCAGCGTCGCTGTCGCGGCCCTCGACGCCGCGCACGGAGCGCACGATCCCTGTCGGGCCATCGTGCAACGCCACCGCCCCGCTCTCGCCGGGCACGCCGCATTCGAGGTGTACGCCGTCATCACCCGCATGCCCGGTCCGGCCATGGTCGACCCCGGAGACGCCGCCCGACTGATCTCTCGCGTGTTTCCCCACGCCCTGTGGCTGTCGGGCGACCAGCAGCAACACCTCCGCGATCGAGTGGCCACCCTCGGCATCAGTGGCGGCGCGATGTACGACGCCCTCGTCGGCGAAGCAGCCCGCGTCCACGACGCCCACCTGCTGACCCGCGACCAGAGAGCCCGCCGCACCTACGACCTGCTCGGCGTGGACTACACGCTCGTCGGCAGTTGAGCCCGCTGTCCGGCCCGCGCTCGGCGAGCAACACCCCTCGACGACCTGTGTGTGTCCCATTCGCCTCCCAGGGCCCCCGTCAGTCGAGGAGCGAAGCGTCTCGAGACCATGGGTGAGACTCTTTCGTCAGCTCACCATGGTTTCGAGACGTCGCTTCGCTCCTCCTCAACCAACGGCTGGGCGACTCAGCCGTTCTGTGTCTGAGTGAACGACTTCGTCACGCCGGAGCGCTCGCAGACGCTCCGGCTACTTCCTCAGTCATTCTGTGGGAAGCCCAGATTGAGGCCCCCATGGCTCGGGTCGAGCCAGCGCTCCGTGATCGCCTTCGTGCGCGTGAAGAAGTGGAAACCCTCCACGCCGTGGGCGTGCGTGTCGCCGAACA
>JAUNTP010000058.1:8277-15978 GCA_030538585.1 Mobilicoccus sp. | reverse complement strand
GTGCGCGTGAAGAAGTGGAAACCCTCCACGCCGTGGGCGTGCGTGTCGCCGAACAGCGACGCCTTCCAGCCACCGAAGCTGTAGTACGCCACCGGCGCCGGGATCGGCACGTTGATGCCGATCATCCCGACCTTGACGTCATGACGGAACCGGCGCGCCGCGCCACCGTCGTTCGTGAAGATCGTCGTCCCGTTCCCGAACTGGTTGTCGTTGATGAGCTGCACACCCTCCTCGAAGCTCTTCACCCGCACCACCGACAGCACCGGGCCGAAGATCTCGTCGGTGTAGATCGACATCTTGGGCGTGACGTGGTCGAACAGCGTCGGCAGGAGGAAGAAGCCGTCCTTGCTGCCGCCGGTCCACTCACCCTCACGGCCGTCGACGACGAGCGTCGCGCCCTCGGACTCACCCGCGTCGACATAGCCGCGCACCTTGTCGCGGTGCGCGCCCGTGACGAGCGGGCCCATGTCGACGCCGTCACCCATGCCGTCGCCGGTCGTGAGCGTCGCCATGCGCTCCGTGATCTTGGCGACGAGCTCGTCGGCGATCGAGTCCACTGCGAGCAGCACCGAGATCGCCATGCAGCGCTCACCCGCGGCGCCGAAGCCGGCGTTGACGGCCGCGTCGGCGGCGAGGTCGAGGTCCGCGTCGGGCAGGACGAGCATGTGGTTCTTCGCGCCGCCGAGGGCCTGGACACGCTTGCCGTGCTTGGTGCCCTGCTCGTAGACATACTGCGCGATCGGGGTCGAGCCGACGAAGCTCACCGAGTCCACCTGCGGGCTCTCCAGCAGGGCGTCGACGGCCTCCTTGTCGCCGTGGACGACGTTCATGACACCGTCGGGCAGACCCGCCTCACGCCACAGGTCGGCGATGAGGTTGACGGCGGTCGGGTCCTTCTCGCTCGGCTTGATGACGACGGCGTTGCCCGCCGCGATCGCCACCGGCACGAACCACATGGGCACCATCGCCGGAAAGTTGAACGGGGAGATGACGGCGGCGACACCGACCGGCTGCTGCACCGAGTAGGCGTCGACACCGCTGGAGGCGTTCTCGCTGAACATGCCCTTGAGCAGGTGCTGCAGCCCGCACGCCACCTCGACGACGTCCTGACCGCGACCGATCTCGGCGAGCGCGTCGGCGTAGACCTTGCCGTGCTCGGCGACGATGACCTTCGCGATCTCCTCCTTGCGATCGTCGAGCAGCTGACGGAAGGCGAACAGCACCTTGGTGCGCTTGGCGAGGGAGGCGTTGCCCCACTCCTTCTGGGCCTCGGCGGCCTTGGCGACGACCTCGTCGACCAGCTCACGGCTCGCGAGGTCGAGGATGCCGGTGACCTCACCGGTGGCCGGGTTGAACACCTCGCTGGTGCGCTCGGCCGTGCCGTCCCAGGAGTGGTGTCCGATGAGGTGGGTGATGCGGGTAGGGCTCATGTCGTGATCCTTCGTCGAAGAGGGCAGGGGTCAGTGCTCGTGCAGGGGCAGGCGGGGGTCGACCTGCTGGGTGGGCCAGGCGTCGCGCACCCAGCCGTGGGCGGGGTCGTCACAGATGAGCCAGATGCGCTCCTCGCCGGGCCCGGCCATGACGTTGAGGTAGTACATGTCGTAGCCGGTGGGGGCCATCGCGGGCCCGTGCCAGCCGTGCGGGACGAGAACGACGTCGCCGCTGCGCACCTCGGCGAGGACGTCGATGGGGCGCTCGTCGGTGCCGTACACACGCTGGTACCCGATGGGGTCGGCACCGGTGGGTGCGCCGTCCTCGGCGCGCATCTCGAAGTAGTAGATCTCCTCCAGCTCCGATTCCTGCCCGGGACGGTGCTCGTCGTGCTTGTGGGGCGGGTAGGAGCTCCAGTTACCGGCGGGGGTGATGACCTCGCACGCGATGATCGAGTCGGCCTCGAGCGTGCCGGGAGTGCCGAAGTTCTGCACCTGCCGGCTCGCCTGACCAGCGCCGCGCAACTCGACGGGCACGTCAGCCGCCTCGATCTTGGCGACGGGCAACGCACGACGAGCCTTCGCGAACGGCAGCGCGTAGCGACCGCCCCCCACCGAGGTGAGCGTGACCTCGGCGTCCCGCGGCGCGTAGACGAGGTCGGTCGGGCCGCTGAACACGTCGGCGCGCCCGGCGAGCTCGAACACCGTGGTGTCGGTGCCCCCCTCAGCGGTGACCGACACACGCGCGGCGCCCGCGAGCGGCAGGACGATGTACTCGCACTCGCCGGTGGCGAGGGTGCGGGACTCACCGTCGGCGAGGTCGGCGACGAGCAGGCCCGTGTGATTCCAGCCGGGGTCGCCGGGGCGGACCGCGGCGACGTCGAACTCCGAGTCGTCGGTGCTGTGAGCGGGTTTGATCCAGTCGGTCATGGCAGTCCTCACGTCGTCGTGTGGACGATGCCGGAGGCCACGTCGACCGCCTCCGCCACGCGTCCGTCGGGCGGGTACAGCAGGGTGCGGCCGGCGACGAGGCCCCGCGCTACAGGGTGGGCGAGCGCCTCCTGCCACCGGCCAAAAGTCACGTCGGGATTCTCGCGGGGATCGCCCCCGAGCAGCAGCGCCGGCAACGTCGTCGCGTCGAGGACGCGCGGCATGTCCTCGACCACCGGCAGCTTGAGCCACGTGTAGGCGCTCGTCGCACCGATCCCCGCGGCCACGTGGATCGAGGTGATGACCGAGTCGGGGTCCAACAGATTGCCGACCCGACCCCGGTGGTCGCGGCGCGACCAGAACGGCTCGACCATCGCCATGAGCCGGTGGCGGGCGAGGTCGGTGACGGCGTCGGCGCACGCCTGCAACGTCGGGGCGGTGTCGGCGTCGTCGAGGGCGATCCGCAGCAGCATCTTGCCGCCGTCGATGCCCGCCGCCGCGAGGTGTGGCGCGTCGTAAGCGGTGAACCGGTCGTCGAACTCGAAGCTCGCGCCCGCGATGCCGCCACGGTTCATCGAGCCGATGACGATCTTGTCCTCGAGCAGCCCCAGCAGCAGGAGGTCCTCGAGGATGTCGGGCGTGCCCAGCACCCCGTCGACGCCGGGCCGCCGGAGGGCTTCGGCGAGGCGGCGCAGCAGGTCGCCGCGCGACTCCATCGCCATCGACTCGCCGCGCACGGCGAGAGCGCCGCGGGCGGGGTGGTCGGCGGCGACGAACAGCAGGCGCTCGACGTCACTGCCGAGGGGGCGGCGACGCCTGCGGGCCCACATCTCGCCGATGCGCTCGGGGTGCCGCAGCCGGGTGAGGGTGAGCTGCTCGAGGTCGAGGGTGTCGGTCATGACCCCGACCCCGCGTGCTGGTCGATGAGCGCGAGCACCTCGTCCTGCGTCGGCATCGCCGACGAGCATTCGAGCCGTGACGCGACGAGCGCGCCGGCGGCGTTGGCGAAGCGCAGCGTGCGCTCGAGGTCCCACTCCGAGAGCAGGCCGTGGCAGAGCGCCCCACCGAAGGCGTCACCGGCGCCGAGGCCGTTGACGACGTCGACAAAGATCGGCGGCACCTCGACGCGCTCGTCGGCGGTCGCCGCGAGGACGCCCTTGGGGCCCTGCTTGACGACGGCGATCTCGATGCCCCGCTCGAGCAGGGCGTCGGCGGCCCGGTGCGGCTCGGTCTCGCCGACGGCGACGCGGCACTCCTCGGCGTTGCCGACGGCGACGGTGCAGTGCGGCAGGGCGTCCTGCACGGCGGCGGTCGCCTCCTGCTCGTCAGGCCAGAACATCGGCCGGTAGTCGAGGTCGAGGATGGTGTGCGACGCACGGCTGCGCGCCTCCCAGGCGCGGTGGTGCGCGGCGCGGCTCGGCTCCTCGCACAGGCCCGTCACCGTCGACCAGTAGATCCCCGCGTCACGGATGAGGTCGAGGGGCACCTCGTCGGGCTCGATCGCGAGGTCGGGGGCGCTGGGGAATCGGTAGAAGTACAGCGGGAAGTCGTCGGGCGGAAAGATCTCGCAGAACGTCACCGGGGTGGGCAGGCTCGAGACCGAGCGCACGTGGGTGTCGTCGACGTCGAAGTCCTGCAGGGCGCGGTGGACGAAGCGGCCGAAGGGGTCGTCGCCGGTGCGCGAGATGATCGCGGCGCTGTGACCGAGGCGGCGGGCCGCGACGGTGACGTTGGTGGCGCTGCCACCGAGGAACTTGCCGAAGGACTCGACATCCTCCAGGCCGACGCCCGTCTGCAGCGGGTAGATGTCGACGCCGATCCGTCCGATGGCGACGAGGTCGGGGTTCATGTCGAAGGCTCCTTGGGGCACGGCGTCGTGGTCGAGTCCTACCCTTCACCACTACCTGCCAACCTGTCAATGAAATGTCAGGACAAACTTCTTGACCCCGCGTTGGGGGACGCCTTTGATAGTTGGGGCTAACCTCCTGACATGGCCCTCCAACTGCCCGTGGTCATCGACCGGTCGAGTCCCGTACCGCTCTATCACCAACTCGCCGAACAACTCACGGCCTCCGTCGAGGACGGCACCCTCAAACCGGGTGACCCGTTCGAGAACGAGCTCGCCCTCGCCGAGCGCCTCCAACTGAGCCGGCCGACGGTGCGGCGCGCCATCTCCGAACTCGTCTCACGCGGGTTGCTGGTGCGTCGGCGGGGCATCGGCACCACGGTCGCCAACCAGGTCGTCCACCGTCGCGACGAGTTGACGAGCCTGCACGACGACCTCGTCCGCGGGGGGCGCACCCCGTCGACCGTCGTCCTCGAGCACGAGACCGACGTCATCGACGAACGTGCCGCCGAGGCCCTCGGTCTGCCCGCTGAGACACCGCTCGTCCACATCTTGAGGTTGCGGTCGGTGGAGACCGGTCCGCTCGCCCTCCTGCGCAACTGGCTCCCGCCGGAGTACGCCGACATCACGCGCGAGGATCTCGCCGGGAACGGCCTCTACGCCCTCTTGCGGGCGCGGGGCCGCCACCCCGTCGTCGCGCACCAGAGCATCGGGGCCCGCCTCGCCGACGACGAGGAACGCACCCACCTCGGCCTCACCGAGCACGACGCCGTGCTCACGATGACCCGTCGCGCGTTCGACGGGACCGGCGGGCCCGTCGAGTTCGGCGACCACTGCTACCGCTCCGACCAGTACGCCATCGACATCACCGTGCACGAACGCTGAACGAGCCCAACACCGAGGGCCCCGGGGACGACATCCCCGGGGCCCTTCTCGTGATCTGACGCGTCAGTCGCGCTTCTCACCCTCGACCGGCGCACCGGTGGCGGGGATGGTGCCCTCGGCCGGCGTGATGACCTCGCCGGCAGGGATGTCGCGCTCCTGGTCGGCGGCCTCGCCGACCTCGGTGACCTTGACGCCCTCGCCTGCGGCGACGGTGGCGTCACGGCCCGCAGCGCCGGTGGCGGCGCCGGAGCTGGTGGACGTCGAGTCGCGCCCGGTGGGCGGGGCGATGTAGGGGTCGGTGAGCGGGCGGGCCCACGGGTCGTCCTTCGGCTGCGTGAGCTTCTGGGCGACGTAGGCGGCGACAGCACCCAGCACGGTGAGCACGGTCAGGGTGCTGAGCACCTTGCCGAACCCGCCCTTCTTCTTCTTGGCGACGGCCTCACCCTTGAGTACGAGAGCGGCGTCGCGGCTGCGCTTGGCCGCCTCCTCGCGGGTGGCGGAGGTCTTCGCGGCGAGGTCGGAGAACGACCCGGTCGACTCGACCTTGTCCTTGGCCTTGTGCGCCTGCTCCTCGGCGAACTCCAGCCCCTGCTCGATGTAGGGCTTCGCCCACTTCTCGGCGTCGCGAGCGGCGTCGGCCGTCTTGTCCTTGGCGACGGCCGCGTAGGCGCCGACGGCGTCCTTGATCCCGTGCGCGGTGGGCACGGTGATGGTGCGCGTGTCGATGGTCGGAACCGCGACCTTCTTCTTCTTGCTCTTGAACACGGGGTCCTCCTCGGCGTGGAAACCAGTTCTTACCCCATCCTGCCTGGTTCTACACGCGCCCGCTCCAGCAGGGGTGTGAAACGCCGCCACGTGTCGGTGGGAGGCGTCTGCAAGGATGGCCGTCATGAACGTGACGCTGCACACCACCAAGGGCGACATCAACATCACCCTCTTCCCCGACCACGCTCCGAAGACCGTCGACAGCTTCGTCGGGCTCGCCACCGGTGAGCGGGAGTACAACGACGACGCGGGGCGCACCAACCCGACGCCGTTCTACGACGGTCTCATCTTTCACCGGGTCATCTCGGGCTTCATGATCCAGGGCGGTTGCCCCCTGGGGGAGGGCATCGGCGGACCGGGCTACCAGTTCGACGACGAGATCCACCCCGACAAGGACTACTCCAAGCCGTACCTGCTCGCCATGGCGAACGCCGGCAAGCGCGGTGGCCGCGGCACCAACGGGTCGCAGTTCTTCATCACCGTGGCCCCGACCCCGCACCTGACGGGCAAGCACACGATCTTCGGTGAGGTGGCCGACGCCGCCAGCCGCGAGGTCGTCGACGCCATCGCCGCGGTGCCCACGGGCCGCATGGACCGTCCGCACGACGACGTCGTCATCGAGAAGGTCACCGTCCAGCAGTGACCTCATCGGCATCGAGGGTGCCCGACGTGCCCCTCGCTGCCGCGCCACATCACGGCCCACCCGCGCCCCGCGCCGGTGGGCCGTGATGTGCCCGGACGCGCGGTGGGCGAGACTACAGGGGTGGACCAGGGTGAACGGCCGGGCATGAGCGGTGCCGACGTGCCGGTGTGCGCGAATCATCCCGACCGGGAGAGCCACCTGCGCTGCCGCGGCTGCGGGCGCCCGACGTGCCCGGAGTGCCAGCACGTCTCGCCCGGCGGCGGGTTCGTCTGCCGCGACTGCGCGGTCGCCGAGGACGCGACGGGACGGCCGGCCGAGCCCCGGCGCGTGGCCCACCAGCCTGACCAGACCCCGCCGCCACCCCCGACCCGGCGGCGGGCGCCGCGACCCGTCGTGACCTTCGGGTTCGGGATCGCGTGCATCGTCCTCTACGGGCTGCAATGGCTGGTCCCGTCCATCACCGCGATGGGGGACTTCTCGGCCGTCACCGGCTACGTCGAGCCGTGGCGGTTCATGACGGCGACGTTCCTGCACAGCCCGGCGACGGTCACCCACCTGCTGTTCAACCTCATGGGCCTGTACGTCATGGGACAGTTCGTCGAACCGGCGCTGGGCCGTGCCCGATTCGCCGCCATCTACCTGTTGAGCGGCCTCGGCGGCTCGGTCGGATACCTGCTGCTGCTCCCGGCGCTGACCGACATGGCGTCGGTGTACGCGTGGTCGCAACCGGTGGTCGGTGCGTCCGGGGCGATCTTCGGGTTGTTCGGTGCCGCGTTCCTCGTCCTGCGCCGCTCGGGTGCCGCGGTCGGGGGCATGGTCGTCCTCGTCGCCCTCAACCTGGCGTTGCCGCTGGTGTACCCGAACATTGCCTGGCAGGCGCATCTCGGTGGCGCGGTCACGGGGTTGGTGTCCACGGGGATTGTGCTCGCGACGCTGCGGCGGCCGCCGTGGACGTGGGCGGGTCTCGCGGGCGTCCTCATCGCGCTCGTCCTCGCCGCCCTGGTCGTCTACCAGCTCAACGCGGCCGCCCTGCTGAGCCTGCGGGTGCAGTTCTAGGACTCCCACAGCTGTGTGATTACACGGGTGTCATTCATCCCCAGGTGGGGAAAACCCTGTGGATAACTCGCCGGGACGGGTCTGAACACACAAGAACCGCCGAGACCGTGTGTTTCTTACACGGTCTCGGCGGTTCTGGGGAGTGC
>JAUNTP010000058.1:0-8251 GCA_030538585.1 Mobilicoccus sp. | reverse complement strand
GGTTTCGGGCGTCAGCGCCAATTCGTCGTCATGAGGAAGCCCGCGATGATGAGGCCGAAGCCGGCGGCGAGGTTCCAGTTGCCCCACGCTCGTACGGGAAACTCGCCCGCGGTCAGGTAGAACACGACGATCCACAGCAGGCCCAGGATCATCAGGGTGAGCATGACCGGCACGTACCACGTGGGGTTGGGCTTGGGACCCTTGGCGATGGCGTCGATGTCGACGGCCTCCGAACCCTGGTTCTTGGCCTTCTTGGGGCGCTTGCTGGCAGCCACGTGGTCTCTCCTGCGGGTCGTGTACTCGTGCGACGCAACCGGCTTCGCGGGCCGTGGGCGTCCTCCCCAGGGTAGGGCCTCATACTGGCCGCAACGACATGGACACGGATGCCGCGCGGGCCGACCCGCCGGCACACGACCGGTAGGGGGCTCACATGCGCGCGACACCGCGCTCGGCGTGGACTCTCGCCGTGCCCGTCGTCACCCTGCTCGCCGGTCTGCTGTTCGCGACGAGCGGCACCACGGCGCGCGGCACGGATCTGCGCGGTAGCGACGCCGACCTGCCGGCCCTCATCCGCGCGCAGGCGGACCTCGTCGACGAGCGTTCGGAGGAGGCAGGGCGGGTGCGGGCCGAGGTCGCAACCCTGGAGGCCGAGCTGCCGGAGGGGCGTGACCTCGCCCGGCTGCGCGAGGGTCTCGGCGCGCTCGAGGCTCAGGCGGGTCTGGCGCCGGTGAGCGGACCGGCCCTGTCGGTGTCCCTGTCCGACGCCGGGAGGAGCGCCGCGTCCCTGCCCGAGGGTGTCAGCGTCGATGACGTCGTCGTCCACCAGCAGGATGTGCAGGCGGTCGTCAACGCGCTGTGGGCGTCCGGGGCCGAGGCCATGACGATCCAGGACCAGCGCGTCATCTCCACGAGCGCCGTCCGGTGCGTCGGCAACACCCTCATCCTGCGGGGGCGCGTGTACTCCCCACCGTTCGTCATCACCGCCATCGGCGACATCGACGCCCTTCAGGCGGGGCTGGACCGCGACCCGGCAGTCCAGCTGTACCGCCAGTACGCCGACCGGCTCGGGCTCGGGTACGACGTCCGGCAGGTCGACGCCACGTTCGGTGGCTACGACGGCACCGTCGACCGCACCCGCGCCACCCCAGCAGCCGAGAGCCGGAGGACCCCGTGACCGACATCCTCGTCGTCGACAACTACGACAGCTTCGTCTTCACCATCGTCGGGTACCTGCGGCAGCTCGGCGCGCGCTGCGAGGTGGTCCGCAACGACGTCGTCGACCTCGACGCCGTGGAGCGCTACGACGGCGTGCTCATCTCTCCCGGGCCGGGCACGCCCGAGGAAGCTGGTGCGTCGATGGACGTCATCGCCCGCTGCGGCGAGACCGAGACGCCGATGCTCGGGGTGTGCCTCGGCCACCAGGCCCTCGGTGTCGTCTACGGCGCGACGGTGGACCGCGCGCCGGAGCTCGTCCACGGCAAGACCTCGCCGGTGCGCCACGACGACACAGGTGTGCTCACCGGGGTCGAGAACCCGTTCACGGCCACGCGCTACCACTCCCTGGCCATCGTCGACGGCACCCTGCCGGACGTGCTGGTCCCGAACGCGTGGGTCGACGGCGACACCCCCATCCTCATGGGCGTGCGCCATCGCGATCTGCCGCTGCACGGCGTGCAGTTCCACCCCGAGAGCGTCCTCACCGCTCGCGGCCACCGCATGCTCGCCAACTGGCTGGAGCTGTGCGGCATGGAGGGCACGGTCGAGGCGTCCCGCGACATGGCCCCGCTCGTGCGCGTCTGAGCTTCAGCCGGTCGGCGTCTCGGCCGGGTCCGGAGTCTCCGGGGTATCGGTCCCGTCCGGGTCCTGCGGCGGCTGAGGCTCGTCGGTCGTGGGCGTCGGCGTCGGTGTCGGCGTCTCCGTGGGGGTCTCCGTCACCGTCTCGGTCACCGTGGGCACCGGTGTGCGGGGAATCGCCACCGAAAGCGCGATGACGTCGCCCACCGGCACCCGGGTGCCCTGCGGGTAGGCCTGCGCGATCACGGTGCCGCGCTCCTGGTTGCTCTCGACCTGCGTGACGCTGGCGCGCAGCCCCACCTTGCCGAGCGCTTCGGCAGCGGCGCTCTCGCTCAACCCGACGACCTCGGGCACCTCCACTCGGCCGGAGCTGATGGCGAGCTTGACGAAGCTGCCCGGCTCGACGCGTTCGCCCGCGGCAGGGTCGGTCGAGACGACCTTGCCCTGGTCGACCGAGGAGGAGTCCACGGTGTCGATGTCGCCGATCTCGAGGCCGAGGCTCGTCAAGCGATCGCGGGCGAGCTGCTGCTCATAATTGCGCAGGTCGGGGATGGTGACGCTGCCCGGCCCGGAAGAGACCGACAGGGTGATCGTCGAGCCGACAGGCTGCGTGGTCTGCCCGCGCGGGTTCTGGTCGACGACGGTGCCGGGCTGGGACTGGTGCTCCACCGGTTGAGTGGCCACCTCGAACCCGGCTTCGGTGAGGGTCGCTCGCGCCTCCTCCTCGGTGCGGTCGACGACGGTGGGCACCGTGCGCCCGTCCGGCTCGAACACCCCCAGCGCGAAGAGGACACCCATGACGACGGCGAGCAGCGCGAGGAGGCCCACGGCGTAGGGCCAGAGGGTGCGCTTGCGCTCGGGCTCCTCCTCGACGACCTCGTCGGTGGTCGTGACGACGGGCGCGGGCGGCTCCTCCGGAACCGGGGCGGGCACGGCCATCGTCGATCCGGTCGCGGGCTCGCCCCGGTCACCGTTGGCGGCGGCCTCACGAGCGGCGAGCGTCGACCCGCCGGTGACGACGGCGTCGAGATCGTCGGCGAACGCGGCGCCCGACTGGTAGCGGGATTCGGGCTCCTTGCCGAGGGAGTGCAGCGTGACGACGTCGAGCGAGGCGGGGATGCCCGTGGCGTGCACCGACGGCGGCTGGGGCGGCTGCCCGACGTGCTGGTAGGCGATGGCGACGGGGCTGTCGCCGATGAACGGCGGGCGTCCCGTGATCAGTTCGTAGAGCAGACACCCGGCCGAGTAGAGGTCGGAGCGGGCGTCGACGTCCTGCCCCTGCGCCTGCTCGGGCGAGAGGTACTGGGCGGTGCCGACGACGACGCTCGTGTTCGTCATCGTCGCGGCCGTGTCGGCGATGGCGCGGGCGATGCCGAAGTCCATGACCTTCGCTTCGCCGTTCGCGCCGAGCATGACGTTGGCGGGCTTGACGTCGCGGTGGATGATGCCGCCCTCGTGGCTGTAGTCGAGGGCACGCAGCACCTGCGCCATGATGCGGGCGGCTTCGAACGGCTCCATGGGGCCGTGCTCGGTGAGCACGTCGCGCAGGGTGTCGCCGCGCACGTACTCCATGACGATGAACGGCACCGAGACCGGCGCGCCACCGGACTCGACGACGGAGTCCTCGCCGGAGTCGAAGACGGCGACGATCGCGGGGTGGTTGAGGCTCGCGGCCGACTGCGCCTCGCGGCGGAACCGCATGAGGAACGAGCGGTCCCGCGCCAGCTCCGAGCGGAGGATCTTGACCGCGACCTCCCGCCCGAGGCGGGTGTCGAAGCCCAGGTGCACGTCGGCCATGCCGCCGCGACCGATGAGTTCACCGACCTCGTATCGGCCGGCGAGCAGCCGCTGTTCGTCGCTCACGGGTCACTCCTGCGCAGGCGGGTCGTCGGTCGGGTCGGTGGCATCGGGCGTGGGCACCTCGACACCGGCGCCCGCCGGGCCGCCCACGTCGCTGCCCGGTGCCGGTGAGGCCGCGGCACCCGTGGGCGGGGTGTCCGGCTCTGCCGGCGTCTCCTCGGGGGCGGGAGGCGTCGGGTCGGGGGTCTCGGGTTGCGGGGCGGGCTCCGGCGTCTGATCGGGGGTGGCGGGCTCCTCGGGGGTGGTCGGCTCGACCGGGCCCTCGGAGACGTCCAGGGTGATGATCGACCCGACCTCGAGGGTCCCGCTCGGCGAGAGGCCGATGACGGTGCCCTGAGGCTGGCTGCTCGGAGCGTCGTTGCGCCGGGGGTCGAGCCCGAGGCCGGAGAGGCGGGCGACGGCCTGGTCGTAGGTGAGACCGATGTAGTCCGAGGAGGTCACCGTGACCGTGTTCGGTGTCTCCGTCTCCTCCTCGGTGGGCGTGGTCTCGGGGGCCGTCGTCGCCGGCGGCGGGGGCGGCTCGGCCTGGTCGTCCCTGCCCAGGGCGAACCAGGCGCCCACCGCGATGAGCGCGATGAGCAGGGGAACGATGAGCCACAGCAGCCACCGGCTACCGGACTGCTCGGGCTCGTCCTGGTAGTCCTCGCGCACCTGGCGGGTGGCGCCTGTCGCGGCCACCGGGGGCGCGAGAGCGGTGGCGGGCGTGAGCTTCTCCGTTGCTCCTGCCTGCCCGAGGCGAGTGGTGGCGGCGAATCCGGCGGTGGGGGCGCCGCGCAGGGCGTCGGCGACCTCTTTGGCGCTGCCCGGACGGTGGGCGGGGTCCTTGGCCAGGCACGCCATGACGACCGAGGCGAGCGGCTCGGGCACCGACGCCGGTAGTTCGGGCGGCGGGCTCGTCACGTGCGCCATGGCCGTGGCCACCGGGGAACCCTCGTCGAAGGCCCGGCGGCCGGTGAGCATCTCGTGGGCGACGCATCCGAGGGCGTAGATGTCGCTCGCCGGAGACACCTTCTGCCCGGTCGCCTGCTCGGGGGAGATGTACTGGGCCGTGCCCATCACCTCGCCGGTGCGGGTGATGGGGGCGGCGTCGGTCGCGCGGGCGATGCCGAAGTCGGTGAGCTTCACCGCGCCGTCGGGGCGCACGAGGATGTTCGCGGGCTTGACGTCGCGGTGGATGACGCCGCGGTCGTGCGCCGCCTGCAGGGCGAGCGCGGCCTGGGCGACGATCGCGATCGTCCGCTCCGGGGTGAGCGCGCCCTGTTCGGTGAGGATCGCCGACAGCGGCTCACCCTTGACGAGCTCCATGACGAGCCAGTTGGCCCCCGCGTCCTCGCCGTAGTCGTATACGGCGGCGATGTTGGGGTGCGACAGGGCCGCGGTGTTGCGGGCCTCCTCACGGAAGCGCTCCGCGAACCCCGACTGGTCGGCCAGCGCTGGGCTCAGCAGCTTGATGGCGACGATGCGCCCCAAGACCTGGTCGGTGGCCTCCCACACCTCACCCATGCCACCCACGGCGATGCGTTCGCCGAGGGTGTAGCGATTTCCGAAGACAGCGCCGGTCGAGAACTTCATGGGGCGATCACTGCTTTCATCACGTCGCGGGCGATCGGCGCGGAGATTCGTCCTCCGGCCGCTTCACTACCGGCCGAGCCACCGTCTTCGATGACGACGGCCACGGCGATCTGCGGGTCGTCCGCGGGCGCGAACGACATGAACCAGGCATGAGGGGGAAGGTTCTCCCCATGTTCGGCGGTTCCTGACTTTCCGGCCACCGCGACACCGGGGATCTGGGCGCGGGTGCCGGTGCCGTCGCTGACGACGGCCTCCATCATCCGGGTGAGGGCCTGCGCCGTGTCGGCCGAGGTGGCCCGGCCGAGCTGCTGGGGTCGGGTCTGGTCGAGCACCTGCAGGTCGGAGCCGCGGGTCTGGTTGATGAGGTACGGCTTCATGACGACGCCGTCGTTGGCGACGCCGGCGGCGATCATCGCCACCTGCATCGGGGTGACCCGCACGTCGTACTGGCCGATGCCGGAGAGCGCCTCTTGTGGCTTGTTCATCTCGGGCACCGAGCTGTTCGCGACGCTCATGGGGATGGAGATGTCCTGGCCGAAGCCGAACTTGCCGGCTTGCTCGCGCAGGGCGTCGCCGCCGAGTTCCATGCCGAGCCACCCGAAGGCGGTGTTGCACGAGGTCGCCATGGCGCGGGTGAAGGTGGTCTGGCCGCCGTCGCAGGCGCGCCCGTCGTGGTTGGGCAGCTCGATCGTGGTCTGCGGCAAGGGCAGCGTCTGCGGGCCGGGCAGTGTCGAGTCCTCGGTGAACCGCCCGGATTCGAGGGCGGCAGCCGCGGTGACGACCTTGAACACCGACCCGGGCGGGTAGGTCTCGTTGATGGGGCGATTGACAAGCGGTCGGCGCGGGTCGGCATTGAGGTCCTGCCACGCCTCCTGCACGGCGGCGGTGTCGCGGCCGGTGAGCTTGTTGGGGTCGTACTCGGGGTGGCTGACGTAGGCGAGGATCGCGCCGGTGCGGGGGTCGAGGGCGACGACGGCGCCGCGCTGGTCGCCGAGTCCGTCGCGGGCGGCTTGCTGGGCGCGGTCGTTGATGGTGAGTTCGAGGTTGATGCCGCTGCGGGAGCGGCCGGTGAGCATGTCGCCGAGGCGGCGCAGGAACAGGCGGGGGTCGTCGCCGGTGAGGAGCTCGTCGGCGGCGCTCTCCAGCCCGCCGCCGGTGCCGTAGAGGAACGAGTGGTAGCCGGTGACGTGGCTGTAGGCGGGCCCTTGCGGGTAGGTGCGCAGGTAGGCGAACTCGTCGTCGGTCTCTTCGCTGAGGGCGATGGTCTGGTTGCCGACGAGGATGCGGCCACGCTCGTGGGCGTAGGAGGCGAGCAGGGTGCGGCGGTTGCCGGGCTTGTCGCGCAGCTCGGCGGCCTGGAAGAACTGGATGTAGGTGGAGGCCAGCAGCAGCGAGGTGAACATCGCGGCGATGAGCAGTGCGAGGCGTCGGATCGGGTTGTTCACGGCGCCACCGCCTCGGCGCCCTTGGGCGGAGTCTGTGGGGTCGAGGGCGTCGACGGTGTGGGGGACGCGACGGGTCGACGGGCGTGGTCGCTGATGCGCAGCAGGATCGCCACGATGACCCAGTTGGCGAGCAGGGAGGAGCCACCCTGGGAGAGGAACGGCGTCGTCAGACCGGTGAGGGGGATGACGCGGGTGACGCCCCCGACGACGACGAACAGTTGCAGGGCGATCGAGAACGACAAGCCGGTGGCGAGCAGCTTGCCGAACCCGTCGCGGGTGCCGAGGGCGGTGCGCAGTCCGCGTTCGACGAGCAGGCCGTAGAGCATGAGGATCGCGAACAACCCGACCAGCCCGAGCTCTTCGGCGAAGCTCGGCACGATGAAGTCGCTCTCGGCGAAGTAGGTCAGATAGGGGTGGCCTTGTCCGAGGCCGGTGCCGAGCAACCCGCCCGCGCCCATACCCATGAGGCCGCGCACGATCTGATCGCTCTGCGCGAGGGCTTCGGGCGACCAGGGGTCGAGCCAGAACATGACGCGCTGCTGCACGTGGGTGAAGAGCAGGTAGGCGACGTACGCGCCGCCCGCGAAGAGGGACAGGCCGATGACGATCCACGAGGTGCGCTCGGTGGCGACGTAGAGCATCGCGACGAACAGGCCGAAGAACAGCAGGGAGGAGCCGAGGTCGCGCTGGGCGACGAGAACGAGCAGGCTCGCTCCCCACGCGAGCAGGATGGGGCCCAGGTCGCGGGCCCGGGGCAGCGGGAAGCGCAGGATGGTGCGGCCGACGAGGGAGAGCGCGTCGCGGGTCTGCACGAGGTAGCCCGCGAAGAAGATGGCGAGCAGGATCTTGGCGACCTCGCCGGGCTGGAAGCTGAACGGGCCGATGCGGATCCAGATGCGCGCCCCGTAGATCGACTGGCCGAGGACCGGGACCAGCGGCAGGAGCAGGAAGATGAGGCCGAGCGCCGCGAACGTGTACGTGTACCGCCGCAGGCGGCGGTGGTCGCGCAAGACGATGAGCACCCCGGCGGCGACGACGATCGCGAGCACGCTCCACATGACCTGGCGGCCCGCCATGTCGCTCGCGGGGCCGCGGGCGAGGTCGAGGCGGTGGATCATGACGAGCCCGAGGCCGTTGAGCAGCGTCGCGATGGGCAGCATGAGGGGGTCGGCGTAGGACGCGCGCCAGCGCAGCACGACGTGGAAGGCGACCGAGATGGCGAGCAGGGTGCCCGCCTGGGTGAGCAGGTCGACGGGCACCTGCCCCGCGGCGCCGAGTCCCACGGCGAGGTAGGCGAGCGTGACGATGCCCACCGCGAGCAGCAGCAGGGCGAGCTCGACACCGCGGCGGGTGCGGGGCGAGAACTGGCTGACGGTGGTCACGAGTTCCCCGATCCGCAGGGGATGCCCATGCTGCGTTGCGCGCGGCACGCGGCCGCGGTGCGTTCGAGGTCGGTGACGCGGGCCCGGGCCTCGGCGGCGTCGTCGACGGTGATCGTGCCCTCCAGTGCGGCACGCTCGAAGGGCGGGAGGTCTTCGAGGGGGATGGCGGTGACCTCGTCGAGACTGGACAGGCGCAGC
>JAUNTP010000057.1 GCA_030538585.1 Mobilicoccus sp. | reverse complement strand
CAGCGGGTGGACCGACGGCAACGGGGATCCGCTGGCGACAGAGGACCACGTGACCCGGCTGCGCCGCCTCCTGGCCGAGGGTGGCCCGGCGACCCTCGGTGACCTCACCGGTCACGAGGACCTGACGGGGTGGACTCCCGCTGCGCTCACCGCATGTGTGCGCCTGGCGAGCGCCGCGCGCGACGGTGCCGGGGCGCCGGTGCTCTCCGCGCGCTATCACCTGTTCGCGAAGGCGGCGGAGGGCGCGTTCGCGTGTCTCGGCGAGGCCGGCCCGCACGTGCACCTGACCCGCCACCACGTATGCCCCGACTGCCGCTCGCAGGTCTTCGAGATCGGATCCTGCCGCCAGTGCGGACACCTGCACCTGGTCGGGTCCATCGAAACCGTCGGCGCCTGCGACGTCTTCAAGCCGGTCACCCGCTCCGACCTGCGCGCTCACTGGCTGGTTCTCGACCCGCACACGCTCGACGGGAGCACGTACAGCGAGATCGTCGACGAGGACGAGGAGATCGGTTCGCCGGATCAACGCGCTGCGTCCCCGGACGACATCCGCCACCTGTGCCCGGCGTGCGGGTCGTTGTCAACGCGGCCGAATTCGTGCAGCGACCTGGCCTGTGAGGGCGGACCGAGCCGCGCCGTGCGCGTGCTCGGGTTGCGGCGCGAGGTGCGCCAGTGCGGCGCCTGCGGTTTGCGCGGCCAGAACGCCATCCGAGCCTTCTCCACCGGCAACGACGCGGCCGCCGCGGTGCTGGCAACGGCCCTTTACCAGGAGTTGCCGGCGGCCGATGACGAGACCGCCTCCTTGCCCGGGGAGGGACGCAAGCTGCTGCTGTTCAACGACAGCCGGCAGTCGGCCTCCTTCTTTGCGGGGTACCTGGAGACCAGTTACGACCGGGTCCGGCGGCGCGCGTTGATCCTCGACGCACTGCCGCAGGCGTGCGGCGCGGAGGGCGGCCCAGTCCAGGTCGACGACATCGCCGCGGAGGTCGCGCGGCTCGGTGTCCGGCACCACCTGTTCGGCCGCCGGGAGAGCAGGCAGCGTCGTGAGGAGGCGGCGGCGCTGTGGACGATGCAGGAGCTGCTCAGCGTCGACCGGCGGATCTCGCTGGAGGGGCTCGGTCTGGTCGACGTGCGCCTCGATCGGGATCCCCACTGGCACCTTCCGCAGCCACTGCGCGATCTGGGCCTGACGGAGGACGAATGTTGGGACCTGCTGGAGGAACTCGCCCACACGCTGCGGGCCTCGGGAGCTGTGACGATGCCCGACCGGGTGGCGGCGGATGACGACGCGTTCGCGCCGCGCAGGGGCCCGTTCTTCGTGCGTGTGAAGGGGTCTGATGTCCGCGGCAAGACGCTGAGCTGGCTGCCCAGCGCGTCCGGCGCGACCAACCGGCGGGTCACCTACCTGCGCAAGGTGCTCGCGACGCTGGGTCGCGACGAGTCGGTGGCCGAGCAGCTCCTTGAGGGGATCTGGAAGTACCTGACGGAGGTACTGCGCGAGGGCTGGTTTCGTCAACACGTCACACCTCGTGACGGGGTCCGCTGGCAGCTCGACCACACGTGGCTGCAGGTTGCACCCCTGGAGCCGGGGAGTCGCCTGTGGTGCTGCACGGCCTGCCGTCACCTGACCACCCGGTCGGTCCGACGGATCTGCCCGGTGACCGGCTGCGAAGGGCATCTCGAAGACACGCAGGTGCCGGCCGGCACCGCCGACGACGACCACTACCGCGACCTGTACCGAACCGTCACCCCGATCGGCATGCGAGTCGTCGAGCACACCGCGCAATGGGTCAGCACGAAGGCCGCGGCAGTGCAGCAGAACTTCATCCGGGGCGAGGTCAACGTGCTGTCGTGCTCGACGACCTTCGAACTCGGCGTTGACGTTGGCGAACTGCAGAGCGTCATGATGCGCAACGTGCCACCGAAGACCGCCAACTATCTGCAGCGCGCCGGGCGCGCCGGACGGCGGACCTCCTCAGCCGCCGTGGTGTTGACCTTCGCCCAGCGACGGCCCCGCGACCTCGCCCGCTACGCCGAGCCGATCGACATGATGGCGGGCCGAGTGAGCGTGCCGCACGTCCACCTGGACAACGACCGGATCGACCGTCGGCACGCCCACTCCATCGTCATCGCGGACTTCTTCCGGCAGCAGTACCGGGCTGAGGGACGCACCTGGCAGACGGTCGGCGAGTTCTTCCTGACCGACGCCGACGGGGCTGCCGGCGTGGAAGACCTGCTGGGCTATCTGCGCGAGGTGCCTGTCGAGACCTTGGACGCCGTGCGCGCCGTGATGCCGGCCTCGGTCATTCCCCTGCTGGACGTCGACGGTGGCGGCTTCACCAGTGACCTGCGCGACCTCGTGACGGAGGTCCGGGACCGGTTCCGCGCGGATGTCGCGGAGTTCGAGCAACTCAAGGACGACGCCGCGGCCCAGGAGAAATTCAGGGACGCGGACAGGTACAAGAAGATCATCGCGACCCTGTGCGGCGCGCAGCTCCTGGGGTACTTGGCCCAGCACAACGTGCTTCCGAAATACGGCTTCCCGGTGGACACGGTGGAGATGCGCACCGTGCACACCGACGCGCACTCGGCGGCCGACGTGCAGCTGGGCCGGGACCTAGCGACGGCCATCTACGAGTACGCGCCGGGGGCGCAGGTAGTCGCGGGTCAGGTGCTGTGGACCTCCGGCGGCGTGCAGATCATGCCAGGGCGCGCGCTGGTCGAGCGCTCATTCGCCGTCTGCGGGCACTGCGGGCACTATGCCGAAGGTCCTGACGAACAGGTCAGCTGCCCCGCCTGCCACCTGCCGTACGGTTCCTTCGGAGATAGGGCTGCCCGCGGGACGCTCGTCGAACCACGGTTCGGGTTCGTCGCGAAGAAGTCGACCGAGCGCCCCGGGACCACGCCTCCGGCCCGCGCGTGGAACGGCCGCACCTACGTGCGGCGGATGCCGACCGATGGGTTCGAGCGGACGATCAGGCTGGGCGGCGGGTCGCTGGACCTCTCCGGGGGGCCTCGCGGAGAGCTCGTCGCGCTCAGCCACGGCGCGAACTGGAACGGGTTCTGGATCTGCCGCGACTGCGGCTGGGGCGCCTCGGTGGGCGTCGTTCGGCCCTCGTCGTCGGGGCATCCGCGGCCCGCCAACGGCCGACCCTGCCGATCGAAGGTTCAGCGTTTCCACCTGGCCCATCGGTTCGAAACCGACATCCTGCGGCTATCGAGCAACGGCTGGGCCGACGACTTCCTCAAGTCTCCATCCGCGCTGTACGCCATCCTCGAAGGCGCCGCGCGCAGCCTCGACATCGAGCGGGACGACATCGACGGGTCGATCCATATGGCCTCCGATGGTCGGCCGTCGATCGTCCTGTTCGACACGGTCCCAGGTGGGGCCGGCAACGTCCTGCGGGTCAGCGAACAGCTGACCCTGGTCTTGGACCGAGCGCGTTCGGTCGTCGCGAGCTGTGAATGCGGTGAGGAGACGAGCTGCTTCGTCTGCCTCCGTTCCTTCCGCAACGAGGCACAACACGAGGCGCTCGTACGTCGCGACGCCGCCGCGCACCTGCGCCATGTTCTCGGCTGAGCCCGGCGGTGCGCGGGGCGAGGTGGCGGCCCGGCGTACCGTGGATCCCATGGCCCGTGATCCCTACCCGTGGCAACCGATCAAGCCACTCGATGCTGAGTTCGTGGGGATGCGAGGACGGTCTCCGCGACTGAACGCGCTCGCGGCCCAATGGGAGACCGAGCGGGCGAGTTTGCGCCGGCGCGGTGCGGAAACGCAGTTACTCGAAGAGATGAAGAATCGGATGGCCATCGAGACCGGCATCCTCGAGGGCTTGTACGACATCAGCCGGGGCGTAACCGAGACCCTCATCACCCGTGGCTTCGAGACCTCACTCCTTCCTCACGGCGAGACCAACCGCGATCCACGCCTGGTCATCGAGACCCTCAAGGACCAGCGTGCCGCCGTCGACTACGTCTTCGAACTCGTCAAAGCCGACCGGCCGCTGTCTACTTCGGTCATCAAGGAGTTACACGTCCTCCTGACCCGGACCCAAGACACGACGACGGGCGTGGACCAGTTGGGCAAGGTTCGCGAGATGCCGCTCCTACGCGGTGAATGGAAACAGAGGCCCAACAACCCCACTCGGCCAGACGGCCAGGTCCACCAATACAGTCCTCCCGAGCACGTCGACGCCGAGATGGACCAGCTCATCTATTGGTACCGCGAGTACGAGTCGCAAGGGACATCCCCGCACATCCTTGCCGCCTGGATGCACCATCGCTTCACCCAGATCCACCCCTTCCAGGATGGCAACGGACGCCTAGCTCGGCTGCTGGCGACCATCGTGTTCTTGCACGCCGACTGGCACCCGCTCGTCGTATTGCGGGACGACCGCAGCACCTACATCGACGCTCTCGAACAGGCTGATGCAGGTCACCTCACGCCGCTCGCCAAGCTGTTCGCGCGATGGCAGAGCCGCGCCTTCGTGACGGCGCTCGGCGCCGTGCACGCGACCGAAGAACGGCTGGCCAAGGACGCGGCCCTCGCCCCCCGGCTGGACGATGTTCTCCTTTCCCTGCGCGACCGCTTGGCGGCCTCCACGGCCCCCGAACACGTCGCTCTCGACCACCTGGCAGACCGCGTCATGGGCATCGTTCACAGCGAGCTGGACTACGTCCGGGACCGCATCGACGCCACGCTCTCCTCAGCCCTTCCGAAACTCTCGATCCGTACCGGCAGAAGCGGTGAGAACGACCAGAGCTATAAGGGGCCCCGAATCGCCTTCGCCAAGCAGTACGGGTTCTTCGCTGACTTCACCAGAGGCTCGCAGTGGGCCCGGCTGGTCTTGCGCACCGCCCCGCACAACGACAACGCAACCCTGCTGGTGTCATCGACGGCAGTCGGCTCGGGCGTGGGCACGATCGCCCTTACCGCCGGCCTCATCCGTACTGACCCCGAAACCCGATCGACGATGTCAGCCCCCACCTGCGAGGAACCGTTCCTGGTCACAGCCGAAGAGCTCGCCGACAGCACCGCCTGGTCAGAGTTGGAAGCTCGGCTGAGAGCTTGGGTGCAAGACTCCGCGACACTGGCCATCGCCCAGTGGCAGCGCGACCTCGGGTGAGCGTCCATCCATCCACAACAGCAACGGCCACCGGAACCCCTGCACGCCACCTAAACTGAACGTCGTCATTCGCGGCCCGACGGGCTTCCGTTCACGGACAGGCCCCCACCCGCACGAGTCTTCGTGCTGCCTGGGGATCTGTTCGTGTATCTGTACCGCTCGTCGGCCCGGAACCTCTCCGGGTACGAGGCCGACCTGACCGGCCTGTTGGCCGAGCAGTTGGCGTTCCGCACGGGGACGCGGGCGAGCAGGGGCGAGATGCGGTCGTGGTCGCGCAGCATTCCGGCGCTGCGCGCTGATCTGATGGACGCCGGGCTGGGCGACGTCGAAGTGATGCTGGAGTACCAGCTTCCCCTCACCAGCAAGCGCGCCGACGCCGTCCTCGCCGGACGGCACCCGGCGACCGGCGCGCCCTCGTACGTCGTCCTCGAACTCAAACAGTGGAGTGAGGCCGAGCGGTTCGAGGACAGCGACACCCTCGTCCGCATCGCCGCATACGGCCAGACGGCGGTGTTGCACCCAGGCCTGCAGGTCGAGGGGTACTGCACCCACCTGATGGACTTCGCCACCGCCCTCGCCGAGAACCCCCACGAACTCGGCGGCGCCACCTACCTCCACAACGCCACCGACCACGGCGTCGACGACCTCTTCCTGCGCGCCCAGACCGAGACCTCCCGGGTCTTCACCGGCCAGCGTCGCGCCGACTTCCACGACTACCTCCGCGGTCGGCTCGCCCCCGGAGAAAGCGGCGTGGAGGCCGCTGACCTGCTCACGTCGAGCCGCACCCAGCCGTCGCGGAAACTCCTCGCCGTCGCCGCCGACGAAGTACAACGGCGGGAGCAGTTCATCCTCCTCGATGAACAGCGCGCCGCCCACGAGCACGTCCTGCACGCCGTCGAACGAGCCCGCCGCGCCAACACCAAGACGGCCGTCATCGTCACCGGTGGTCCGGGCAGCGGCAAGTCCGTCATCGCGCTGTCGCTCATGGGCGAGCTGTCGCGACGCGGAACGACCGTCATGCACGCCACCGGATCACGCTCCTTCACCCAGACCCTGCGCAAGGTCGCCGCCCACCGCGCCCCACGCGTTCGGCAGCTCTTCACGTACTTCAACTCGTTCATGACCGCGGAGCAGAACGGCCTCGACTGCCTCATCCTCGACGAAGCCCACCGCATCCGAGAGACCTCCGTCAGCCGCTACACCCGCCGCGAACTCCGCGACAAGGGTCGTCCGCAGATCGACGAACTCCTCAGTGCCGCACGCGTGCCGGTCTTCCTCCTTGACGAACACCAGGTCGTGCGCCCCGGCGAGACCGGTACCGCCGACGAGATCGAGGCCTTCGCCCATCGCTCCGGACTCCACGTCGAACGCATCGACCTCGACACCCAGTTCCGGTGCGGCGGATCCCAACTTTTCGTCGACTGGGTGTTGCGGCTGCTCGACCTCGCCCCCGGCGGGGCGACGCCGTGGACCGGTGACGACGGCTTCGAGGTCGACGTCGTCGACTCCCCCGACGAGCTCGAAGCGAGGCTGGCCGGGCTCGCAGGCGAGGTTTTCACGGCACGCATGGCGGCCGGCTACTGCTGGCCGTGGAGCGACCCCACACCCGAGGGCCACCTCGTCCCGGACGTGCGGATCGACGGCTGGGCCCGCCCCTGGAACCTCAAAGGTGATCGGGCCGTCGGCGGCGCCCCACCCGCCGCGTTGTGGGCGACCGACCCCGCCGGATTCGGCCAGGTGGGCTGCATCTACACCGCGCAGGGCTTCGAGTACGACCATGCCGGCGTGATCTTCGGCCCCGACTTCGTCCGGCGTGACGGGCGCTGGGTCGTCGTCCGCGAAGCCAACCGCGACCCCGACTTCCGCAACCGCCGCACCGTCGACGACGCCACCTTCGCCCGCCTCGTCCGCAACGTCTACAAAGTCCTCCTCACCCGCGGCATGCGCACTGTGACCCTCTACTCCACCGACCCCCAGACCCGCACCTTCCTCCGCTCCCTCATGCCGACCTAGCACCAGCCGAACAGCACACCACCAACCGCATACCGACGGACCGACAGGCTTCCCCGGACACGCCTCCCCCGCGACACCGCACCGGGCAGGCCTGCCATGACCACGTGGATCTTCGGGATCGACGAGGACAACCCACAACACTGGGACTACGCCAAACGCGACGGGTTCTGGGACATCACGAAACGCCAACCCCTGGTCCGAGGTGACCTGGTCTACTTCTGGCAGTCGAAAGCCAGCCTGCTCGGCCTCGCTCGAGCAACATCGGACCTCTACGAGATCAGCCCCGGAACACCGATGCCCTGGAACCTCGACGACGACAAGAGAGACCGCTACCGCTTCAGGTTCGACCTCGACGTCATCGCCGACGAGGCTGCCCAGCAACCCACGTGGAACGAGGTCAAGGCCCACGCCGCGGTGACGGGACACACCGGCTTTGGCCCACGCCGAGTGACGCCCGACGGGGAGACCTGGCTGTGGGCGCAGACCATCGGACTCGAGACCCCGCCCGCCCCCGGCGAGGACGCCCTCTACGACGCCCGCCGGGACCTCCCCGACATGTCTGAAGACCAGCGACGACGCGTCCAACGTGAGGTGGCCATCCGCACCGGGCAGCGACGCTTCCGCGACCGCCTTTTCGACACCTGGGGCAGCCGCTGCATCATCACCGGACCCCAACCCCCGAACGTGCTCGACGCAGCACACATTCGCCCTTACACCGGCGATACGGCCCACACCGAGGGCAACGGCATCCTCCTACGCGCCGACCTGCACCGACTGTTCGACGATCACCTCCTCACCCTGGTGGACACCGGCGCCGGGCTCGAGGTCAGGTGCTCCCCGGCGCTCGCAGGAACGGCGTACGCGGAGCTCGCGGGTCGAGTCATCGACGTGATGCCGTCCGACGGGCGCTTCAGACCACACGCCGACGCCCTCGCCCATCACCACCGCGCCTGCAGTTGGTTGACAGCGGAGGACCTCGCCGGCTGACACACCCGACCGCTCCCGGCCTCTGGCCCGGTATCGCAGGCCATGATGCGAGGCCGCGACCCGACGGACGCGATCAAGCCGCAGTCAGACTGTCCTCATGACCCGCGACCTCCCCCACCTCAGCGCCCGCCTGCGTGACTTCACAGCCGAACGTGGCTGGGAGCGGTTCCACGACCCGAAGTCGCTGATCCTCGCGCTGGTCGGCGAGGTGGGTGAGCTGGCCGAACTGTTTCAGTGGGTCGACGCCGCCGACGCGCGCGAGGTGTTTCAGGATCCGGGTCGCCAGCAGCGAGCCGCCGAGGAGATGAGCGACGTGCTCATCTACCTCACCCATCTAGCCAACGTCCTCGACATCGACCTCGCCGCAGCCGCCCACGACAAGCTCACCGCGGCAGCCGAGCGCTACCCGGCGACCGACGGGACCGCCACCCCACCTCCGCAGCACGACTGAGCCGACGTTCGGCGCGACGAGTGATGTCGGTGCGGCGTGGAGGCTGAGGGTGCTCGCCGACGATGGGGACACCCACAACCTCGCGGGAGGCTGAGCAGCCGTCCACAGCCCTGTGCCACGCAGCCCACCACAATCTGAGTAGCGACGGTCACTGTGCCAGGCATGACCCGCACACAGATCAGCTTGCCGCTCCCGCCGCTGCACGGAGGTCCCCGTTACGAGACGCTCTGGGCGGAGCCTGTCGGACGGGCGAGATACCGCCTGCTCAACTGCTCGTTCTTTCTCCCACTGGCTGTGGGTGATGTGGTGAAGGCGTTGCGTCGCGGTGGACGTGTCGTCGTCACCGACTTCGTCGAGGCGGGCGAGAGAACTCTGTCGTGCACGACGGTCGCGCACACCGTGTCCGAGGAGGAGCAGCGTGCGGTCACCGAGGGGTGGCGACGCGGCGGCGCCGCCTGGACCGAAGGGTCCCACCGACTGCTCCTCACCGTGTGGCGGCCCGACGTCAACGCCGACGACGCGTTCGCCTTCCTCGTCGACGACGTCAGAGGCCGCCGCGGCTGGCACGTGCCCGCGGTGTACTCCCCTCAGGACCGCACCCGCATCATGCGCGCCCATTTCGCGCCCGAGCCCGAACCGTCGAACGTCGTCATCTCCCTCGACGCACACCGCGCCCGACGCGGCGCCACGCCCAGGCCGCGCATCCGGAACGCCGCGCGGTGACGATCTTGAGGATCAGGTCCTGGCTCGTATGGGTGACTGGGCCGGCCCCAGGGATTCGCCTCAAGGCTAACGACGACACGAATGACGACAGATCGCACGACCCCGTAACCAGCACAAGGCTGTGACCAGCACCGACGCCGCCGGCGCTGTCTGGAGAGAGTCTGATCTGTCGTCATTCGTGTCGCCCTACCGCGCCAAGCGTCTCCAACGCCACGATCGTTAGTGTGGCGTCATGGCTAAGAAACGGGGTTCCAAGCGCCGACGGGGCGGCGGAGACGTCCGCGCCCGCCATCCTCAGCGGACGCAGCCGCAGGAGCAGGAGCCGCAAGACCCCCTGGTTCGGGACATAGTCCAGCTCATCCGGCCGACGCTCCGGGCCGGGGGGTCAGAGATCCACCGGCTGGTGTCGCTCCAGATGGAGATGGCGATGTCATCCGGGCAAGCGGTCGCAGCCGACGAGGATCCGCTCATGGCAGGTGTCGTGACCATGCCCTACCTCGTCGAGGCGTTCACCCGCATTGACGTCGCCGAGTCGACCGCGGTCCTCCATCTCATCGCCGCGTTCACCGACGACGACCTGCTGCGACGTCGCATCCGCGACACGCTCGCCACTCGCCGCCAACCCATGCCCCCAAACGTCGGTGAGCTCTCTTCGACACGCATCCAACGAGCCGTCGAGGTCGCTGACGAGCGCCGCGTAGACGCCAGCCTCCTGCTCGACGTGATGTGGCCCGACCGCACTCACGGATGCGCCACGATCAGCCTCGACCACAATCGCGCGGCCATCATCGGGGGCACCGTTTCCGACATCCCCTTCGACGAATTCACGCACTTGCTCGCCGAGTCGGTCGGTGCCAACCACCGGTCCCGCGAGATCGACCTGGCTGAAGCCAGCGCGCTCCTTGCGGCCTGCCCGGGCGTGATCGAACTTGAGCCATCCGCCTACGGCGACATCCCCGACGACGACGATGTCGGCGACCAATGGCCCGCCAACCGCCACCTCATCTCATGGCTCATCGCGCTCTTACCACCACCCGACCCCGCCTCCGGGCCGCCCGAGCCCCTCGATGACGACGCCCTCGACGCGCTCGTCGCCTCGTTCTTCGCCGCGGAGGCCGCGCGCGGCCTTGACAGAGACCAGACCAGCGACCCCGCCCGCCGCCTCTTCGCTTTCGCCTCCGAGACCGGCGACCGAAACCCGCTGCGCTGGGATCCAGATCGCGTCCACCACTACCTGACCACCATGGCCGAGGAAGCGCCCGACCTGCTGAGCGTCGAGGGCCTTCGCGCCCTCCTGCCATCGTTCATCGAGTTCTGCGACGCACAGCGAGGGATCGCGGACCACCTCACGACGGAAGCCGTCCACGACATTCACGAGATCCTCGACCTTCTTGACGATGACCTCGACGGCTCGTACATGTCAGCCGTCAACGAGGGGCTGCGTGCGATTGCCCACGCCGCCGTGGGTGGCCCCGAAGCACTTCAGGCCCTCGACGCCGAACCACTGCCGGCGGAGCCCCTCGACCTCACCGGCATCGAGGCTAACCTGCACGACCGCATCCGGGCGATCGGCGCCATCCTCGACCAGGTGCTACCCGAGTTCGGCGGCGTCGAGGAACTCACCGCATGCCGACGTGTCCTCAGCGCCACCGCTGTCGCCGACCCGGCGATGTTCCGGCAAGCCGTCCGTGAGGACCAGTTCGCCGCCGATGTCGCCGCACTCACCCTGCGCGCCAACCTTCGCGTCGACGAGCCTGGTGGACCGACGATGTCCGACCTCGCCGCCGCGTTCGGCGTGAATGGCGTGGACAGCAGCCGGATGCAGGAGCTTCACCGACCACTCGGCGGCGTCACCGACCCCTTCTCCGGGGCTCCGCTCCTCGGCGACGCCCGCTTTCTTGTTTCCGAGCACAGAGCCACCGTCCAGCGTTGGCGCGACAACACATCAGCCTCCACCGAGGCGCCGGGGCGCCGTTAGCTCAACCACGTCGCCTGGACCCCCGCCGTCGACCCTTCCGATGGTGTCGAGGGTGTCTGCGGCAGGGGGTGAATCCACCGTCATCGGTGTCCTCGGACGCCGCCACCCGATATCCACAGACCACTGGGGCGCAGGCACCACCCGCCGCCGACGCCCCTCGATCCTTCGGTGCATGTCTGCTCATGCAACCGTTCCTCCACCCGTGCCACACCGCAAGTCCCGAGAAGCGGACGACCTCATCGCATACCTCGCCCTCATCGGCGGCCTCGGGGCCCGCGTCGCCGTCCGCAGGCGCTTCACCCGTGCTGCGCTCCGCGACGCCCTTGCGAGCGGTCACGTGCGCCCTCTCGGGCAAAACCGTCTAGCGCTCGCCACCGCCGCGGACGACGTGGTCGCCGCCCACCGCCTCGGTGGGGTCCTGTCCCAGCTATCAGCCGCGATCGCATGGGGGTGGGACGTTCTCGTGCCACCCACCCTGCCGCAGGTGACGATGCCGCGAGGGCGTCACCTGCGGACCGCCAAGCCGCGATGCAACGTGCGGTGGCTCGACCTCAAGACTGACGACATCCGGGATGGGGCCACGTCCCCTCTTCGTACGGTGCTCGACTGCGCAGCAACGCTTCCGTTCGTCGAGGCTCTGGCCGTCGCCGACAGTGCTCTCCGTTCTGGCCTGGTCGAGCCGAACGAGTTGAGGGACGCGGCACGCCGCTCGCGCGGCCCCGGCAGCGCTGCCCACCGACGCGTCGCCGCCGTCGCCGACCCTCGCGCGGAAAGCGTGCTCGAATCCGCCGCGCGAGCCCTCATCCACGACATCGACGGGATCTCGCTCGACCTGCAGGTCGAGATCACTGGTGAAGCCCTCACCGGGTCCTGTGCCTTCGACGCGCGCGTCGATCTCGCGGACCGCGACCTACGCCTTGTCATCGAGGCCGACAGCTTCGAGTACCACGGTGGCCGAGCCGGACTGACCCGCGACGCGCGTCGCTACGACGAACTCACCGCCCGCGGCTGGACCGTCCTGCGCCTCACCTATGACGACGTCACCGCCGACCCGGAGTGGGTCCGGGCCGTCGTCGAGGCGACCGTGCGGCACCTGCACAGCAGCCACGACGACACGAATGACGACAGATCGGCGTAGCGAGTGGAGGTCCGATTCGCATCGTCGCTGGTCACCGGCTTGGGGCGGTTCTCGCGCTGAGCGATCTGTCGTCATTCGTGTCGATGGGCACGAGATCGGGGTAGAGAAACCCCGCTCGATGTGGTGAACGCAGACGGTCAGGCCACCACTGTCCCGATGGTTTGACACGATGCGGTGATGGAGGCCGATCCGCAGGTGACCGAGAACCTGCGCCGTGAGGTGGCGCGACTCCGGTCCGAGAACACGCGACTGCACCGGCTCCTGGGGCTGCGCGGCGGTGACACCGACCCTGCGCCGGAACAGACGGCGCTACCCTCGGCCCCGACGGGCCTGGTGACCCGCGCAGACTCCACCGATGCCAAGGTCGCCCTCTACCTCGATCGGTTCGTCGGACGTCGAGACGTGTACGCCACCTACTCCGAGAACCCGCGCACTGGGAAGTCGTGGTGGTTGCCCGCCGTCGCCGGCGGGTGGCGTAAGAACCACGACCCCGGGCGCCGCCTGCCCCTCACCCCGCAGGTGGTGTACGACCACCTCGCCGGAGACGTGTTCATCGGCCTGTACCCCCTCACCCACGACAACACGTGCCCGTTCGTGGCTGCCGACTTCGACGGGCCGACCGCGATGCTCGACGCTCTCGCCTACATGAAGGCTGCCTCCAGCGCGGGGGTGCCCGTGGCTCTGGAGATCTCGAAGTCCGGTCGGGGCGCGCACGTGTGGACGCTGTTCACTCACCTCGTCTCTGCAGCGAAGGCACGCGCGCTCGCTACGGCGCTCATCGCGGAGGCGATCCGCCTGCGCGGCACGATGGACCTCGCTTCCTACGACCGCCTGTTCCCGCATCAGGACCTCATGCCTGCGGGCGGGCTGGGCAACCTCATCGCGGCACCCCTTCAGGGCACGAGGGTGCGGGACGGGCTGACGTGTTTTCTCGACACCGGCACCCTCGAACCCCACCCCGACCAGTGGGCCTACCTGTCGACCCTCGACCGGCTCACCCCGGCCTCCCTCGACCGCCTCACGGCCAGGCTCGCGGCGCCGAAGGCAGGCAGCGAGGTGCAGGGGGTGACCCGTTCACGCGCGACGAAGGTCCACCCCCAGCTGCCGCCGGTGGTGCGCGCCGACCTACGCACCGGGCTCACCATCGGCGCCGGACAGCTCCCGCCTGAGGCGGAGGCGGCGTTTACACACGCCGCGTCGCTGGCCAACCCGACCTTCTATGAATTGCAGCGGCTGCGACGGTGGACGGGAAACACCCCGCGGTTCATTCGCGGTTACGACCGCACTCTCGAGGGCGGGCTCGTCCTGCCCCGGGGCCTGCGCCACGAGGTGGGGCGCCTCGTCGGCGCGGCGGGATCACGGCTGGAGGTCGTCGACGACCGTGACGCCGGCACCGAGATCGATGTCGCGTTCAACGCCGAGCTCACCGACGTGCAGACCGCCGCGGTGAGCGACCTGCTCGCTTACGAGGACGGCATCCTCGTCGCGCCACCGGGCGCGGGCAAAACCGTGATGGCGTGCGCCCTCATCGCCGAACGCGCCACCTCGACGCTGGTGCTCGTCGACCGTAAGGCCCTCGCCGAACAGTGGCGTAGCCGCATCGAGACGTTCTTGGGTGTCCGGCCGGGTCAGTGGGGAGGCGGACGCAAGAAACTTACCGGCGTCATCGACATCATGATGCTGCCCACCCTGGCGCGCTCCGACGATGTGACCGCTCTCGTCGAGGGCTACGGGCATCTCGTCGTCGACGAGTGTCACCACCTCGCTGCCGCTGCCTACGACCACTCGTTGAAGCACTCGCGGGCTCGCTACCAGCTCGGACTGACGGCGACACCAACCCGCCGCGACGGTCTCGGCGATCTCGTCACCTGGCAGCTCGGCCCGATCCGGCACACCCTCGACCCCAAGGGAGAGGTCGGTCCGGAGACGTTGCTCAGCGAACCGGCGGCGCAGCGACGCGAACTGCACGTCCACGAGACGACGTTCGACCAAGGACCGATCGACCTCGCCGACGTCGGCGCCCTCGCCGGGCTCCATCTCGCGCTGGCTCACGACGCAGCACGCAACACCCAGATCGTCAACGACATCGAGCAGGCACTGGAGGCTTCGCGCAACTGCCTGGTTCTCACCCGACGGGTGGCGCACGTCGACGCGCTCGTCGTGATGCTGATGGAGCGGGGCCGGTCGCCGCTCGTCCTGCGCGGCGGCATGTCGGTGACGCAACGACGAGACGTCGTCGACTCGCTCGCGGATCTGCGCCCAGGTGCCGGCGCTCTCCTCGTCGGCACCGCCCCGTTCCTCGGCGAGGGTTTCGACGTGCCCGCCCTCGACACGCTGTTCCTCGCGGCGCCGATCTCGTTTCCCGGCCTGCTGATCCAGTGCGCGGGGCGCGTCGTGCGCGCCTGCCCCGGTAAGTCCCTCGCGCAGGTGCACGACTATCACGACGCCGCTGCGCCGATCCTCGCCTCGTCGCTGCGCAAGCGCATGCCCGGCTATCGACACCTCGGTTTCGAGCGGGCGACGTGACATCTCCTCGGAGGCCGAGGGGACGGTCGGGGACTCCGTGCGGCACCTGCACATCTGCCGACGACACGAATGACGACAGATCGGCGTGGCGAGCGCGGGCTTGATGCACATCGCCGCTGGTCAGCCCGTTGAGGCTGTCGTCGCGGTGAGTGATCTGTCGTCATTCGTGTCGCCTAAGCCACTGACACGTGGGCGGGGCGGCATACACCACGCCAACCTCCCCCACGACAGATGTCCTCCTACTCGGTGAGGGCGGGCGAAGCGGCCCGACCTCCTAGAGTGGCGGCATGTCAGCCACGCAGCCGCTCGGTGCCCACGTCGACCAGGAGGACCCCATCGCGCAGGCGCGGGGGCGGGGGGCCGACATCGTGCAGATCTTTCTCGGCGACCCGCAGTCCTACAAGGGCCCGGTCGTGCGGTACGACGGCGGCGCGGAGGCACTCAAGTCGGCGGCGCAGGAGGCGGGAGTCGGGATCTACGTGCATGCGCCCTACCCCATCAACGTCGCCTCGCTCAACAACCGCATCCGCATCCCCGGGCGCAAGCTGCTGCAAGCACACGTGACCGCAGCCGCCGAGATCGGTGCGCGCGGCGTCATCGTGCACGGCGGCCACCTCGGGGTCGACGAGGACGCCGCGAAGGGGTTCGACAACTGGCGCAAGTGCATCGACGGCCTCGACATGCCCGTGCCCGTCCTCATCGAGAACACCGCCGGCGGCGACAACGCCATGGCCCGCCGCCTCGACGCCCTCGCTCGCCTGTGGGACGCCATCGGTGAGGCCGAAGGTGGTGACACCGTCGGGTTCTGCCTCGACACCTGCCACGCCCACGCGGGCGGCATCGACCTCGGCGACGTCGTCGAGAAGGTGCGCGCCATCACCGGCCGCATCGACCTCGTTCACGCCAACGACTCCCGCGACGCCTTCGACTCCGGCGCCGACCGCCACACCAACCTCGGCGACGGCCACATCGACCCCACTGCGCTCGCCGACGTCATCCGCGCCGCAGCCGCACCCACGCTCGTCGAAACCCCGGGTGGTGCCGACACCCAGAGCGCCGACATCGCCTGGCTCCGCGAGCACCTCTGACGGCCGCTGCGGCTCCACGCGGGAGCCACCGCATCCCGTTGGTCGAGGAGCGAGCGAAGCGAGCGTCTCGAGACCATCCCAGGTTGGACGCCGTTCCCCGTGCCCCGGTCTGCGTCACCACGTCACGTCACGATGGTTTCGAGACGTCGCTCCGCTCCTCCTCAACCAACGGGGGGAGACGTCGCTCCGCTCTCCGCGACCGGGGAGAGGTCACCCGCTCGAGCGGGCGAGGTCAGCCCAGGTGACCTAGGGTCGCGTCATGACCGCAGCTCAGGCGTCAACAGATTCCCGTTCACGCAGGCGCGTCGCCGCCGTCGTCAAGGCCGTCCTGCCCGAGGCGCTCGAAGCCCTCGACCAACTGCGCGAAACGTGTGAGGTCCTCGATCTCGACGGGCCGCAGGTCTACGAGACGAGCATCGAATCCCCCGGACGTGAGCAAGCCCGTCAGGCCGTCGAGGACGGCGCGGACGTCGTCGTCGCCATCGGGGGCGACGGGACCGTCACCCAGGTCGCATCGGGCTTGGTCGGGACAGGTGTACCGCTCGGCATCATGCCCGCCGGCACCGCGAACCTCTACGCCCTCAACGCCGGGCTCACCGGGCTGTCGCTGCGCCACACCTCCCGCACGGCAGTCGCCGGAGCCCCGCAGAAGGCCGACATCGGCCACGCCACCCTCGCCACGACCCACGGGGAGGTGGAATCCCACTTCCTCGTTGTGGTCGGCATCGGCCACGACGCGCAGACCCTGTCCGAGGTGCCCGAGCACGGCAAGCGCAACGTTGGGGCGATGTCGTACATCCTGCCCGGGCTCAAGCGCCTGCAGTCCGAGCAGCACACGTTCCGGCAGGCCGTCAACGACGAGGAGATGCGCGACGTCACCGCGTGGTCGCTGCTCGTCATGAACACCGGCCGGCTGCCCTACGGCATGACGCTGGTCCCCGACGCCCGCCCCAACGGGGAGGCCATCACCCTCGCGATCCTCGAACCTCGCGGCCTGCACCAGTGGGCTCACGTGGGCCTCACTCGATTTCGTCCGCGCTACACCCCGCCGTCCGGCCTGCGAACCCGCCGCGGCGAGCGCATCCGCATCGAGACCGACGAGCCGCTGCCGGCGCAGATCGACGGCGAGCTCATCGAGAACGTCACCGCTATCGACGCATCGGTCGAGCCTGGCGCGCTCATCGTCCACACCCTGCCCACCGGCCGCGCCGTCCCGAAGATGGACGACCTCACCGACGAGGCCGTTGCGAAGCTCATCTACGACAGCCACGGCGAAGGCATGTCTCCCGGCGGCCAGCAGGCGGTCGCCGCGATGCTGTGCTCCTTGGAGGGTGAGCGGTTCGAGCACGTCAAGTACCTGCTCAACAGCTCCGGCGACGCCCACGACCTCGAGCGTCTCGTCTACGACGACCTGTCCGAGGGGCCCCGGATGAAGGTGCTGGAGCACATCGCCAAGCAGGCGAAGGTCGTCGGGCAGGTTGAGGACATCCGCATCCTCTGCGACATCGACGACACCGTGAAGTGCGCCATCCACGACGACCGCTACCCGAAGGGCACCGTCTACCCGGGCATCGAGCAGTTCCTCACCGAACTCGACGGCGGCACCGCCGAGCAGCCCGGACGCGCCGGCGACGTCACGTTCGTCACGGCCCGCCCCGGCGGACCCGCGGGCCTCCTGGAGCGGTACACGCGCGACAAGATGGACGACCTCGATCTGCCGCCACACACGATCATGGGCGGGTCGCTGCTCAACCTGCACACGAAGACCGCGATCGCCTCCCGTAAGAACGAGAACATCGCCCGCGACCGTGACCTGTTCCCCGAGTGCCGCATGGTGTTCCTCGGCGACTCCGGACAGGCCGACGCGCACGTCGGGCTGCGCGCTCGTCGCTACTTCGGGGAGCACGTCGTCGCCGTGTTCATCCACGACGTCATCGGCATCGACGAAGAAACCCGCACCGACTGGGCCCGCGAGGGCGTCTACGCCGTCGACACGTGGGACGAAGCCGCCCGCAAGGCCGGCGAGCTCGGTCTCATCAAGGACGAGGCCGTCAAACGCGTTGAGCAGGCCGTCGAGGAGGGCATCCAGCCGAAGCCGCGGCAGTCGTGATCCCAGCGGACAGGCATACGGACAGCGTGGGTGTCGTGATCACGGCCCCGACGCTGTCCGTATGGCTGTCCGCTCGCGGTGTCCTGCCCCACCGCAGCGGTCTGGCCGGCGCGCGCCCAGATCTGCCCCGCCTTCACCGATGAGGACTGTCGGGATCGACCTGGCCGCCGAGACAGCGCGCACGGCAATGGCCGTCCTCATCTGGGCCGACGGCCGCGCGACCGTTTCCGAGCTGCACGTCGGCGTGGACGACGAGGTGATCCGCGAGGCGGCCCGCGAGGCCGACAAGCTCGGCGTCGACTGCCCGATCGGGTGGCCGACGGCGTTCGTCGAGGTCGTCACCGCCCATCAGCGCAACACCCTCTCCCCGCCGGTGAGCTCCGGTCGCGATTGGCGCCGCACCCTGGCGTGGCGCGCCACGGACGTCGACGTCCACGCCCGCACCGGCCTGACCCCGCTGAGCGTGTCGGCCGACCGGATCGCCCACGCCGCGATGCGGTGGGCCGCCATCGAGGCGGCGCTGCGCGAGGAGGGCCACGACTGCAACCGCAGCGGAACGGGACTCATCGCCGAGGTGTACCCGGCCGCGGCACTGAAGCTGTGGGGCCTGCCCCATCGTGGCTACAAGCGCGCAGCCAACGTGGCGGCGCGTCACGGTCTCGTCGATCTGGTGCTCGACGCAGCACCGTGGCTGGACCTCGGCCCCCACGAGGAGACGTGCCGCGACTCCGACGACGCCCTCGACGCCGTACTGTGCGCCCTCGTCGCCCGAGCCGTCGCCGTGGGACTTACGCACGTAGCACCCGCCGACGCTCCGGCCTCGATCGAAGGCTGGATCCACCTCCCCACCACCGACCTCGCCCACCTCTCCGCTCACACCGTGTAAGAAACACACGGTCTCAGCGGGGGCCGGGGTGCACCTGCG
>JAUNTP010000291.1 GCA_030538585.1 Mobilicoccus sp. | reverse complement strand
GCCATGAGGATGCGCTCCATGCCGTACGTCAGCTCGACGGGGATCGGGTCGAGATCCTGCCCACCGACCTGCTGGAAGTACGTGAACTGGGTGATCTCCATGCCGTCGAGCCAGACCTCCCAGCCCAGCCCCCACGCGCCGATCGCCGGCTGCTGCCAGTTGTCCTCGACGAACCGCACATCGTGCGCGTCGAGATCGATGCCGAGAGCTTCGAGAGAGCCGAGGTACAGCTCCTGAGGGTCGCCCGGCTCGGGCTTGAGGATGACCTGGAACTGCGTGTGCGTCTGCAGACGGTTGGGGTTCTCGCCGTACCGGGAGTCGTCGGGGCGCACCGACGGCTCGACGTAGGCGACGTCCCACGGCTCGGGACCCAGCACCCGCAGGACGGTCGCGGGGTTCATCGTCCCGGCTCCCACCTCGGTGTTGAACGGCTGCCACGTGAGGCAGCCGCGTGAGGTCCAGTAGTCCGACAGGATGCGGAGGGCGTCTTGCATGGTCAGCACTCCCCCAGGTTACTCGGGACATCCCACGCCATTGAACGGCCGCACCGGCGACGCCGAACCGCGCCACCCGCTCACACCGCGTACGACACACACGGTGTCAGCGGGTGACGCGGGGCGTCAGGTCGACGTCGGTGCGGGGACCGCTTGGGCGGCGGCGACCATGTCCTGCAGCGCAGCGAGGTGGCCGGTGAAGGCGCGCCGGCCCTGCCTGGTCAGGCTGGCCCACGTCCGCACCTTGCCGCCGCCACCGGTCGGCTTGGCGAGGTGCACGTATCCGGCCTCGACCAGCACCTTGAGTTGCTTGGAGAGCACGGAGTCAGCGACACCCAATCCGTCACGGAGCACTCCGAACTCGACCGAGTCCGCTTCGGAGAGCATCGCGCAGATGCGCAGCCGGTGAGGTGCGTGGATCGTCTCGTCGAAGGCTGACGTCACGACTGCTCCCTTCCCTTCGCATCCCGGAGGACGGCACGGCTGGTGAGAATACCCAGCACCGGCAGGCCCACGACCTGCGCGATCCCGATCGGAATGAGGGGCCAGGTCGGCCAACCGGCGATGTCGCCCACGATGTAGAACGCGGAGCCGGCCAAGGCGAGCAGGATCGTGGCGGAGAACAGCACGGGATGCCGATTCATCTCCGAGAACGCACTCACCTGGACCCCGGCCCGCGTCATCCGTCGGTACGAGTCGACGATCAGGACGATCATGACGAGCATGAGGACGATGGCGATGGGAGCGAACACCGGCAGGTCGAGCGGATAACTCCACGTAAGGATCCCCATCGCGAGCCCCAGGGCGACCGCGTGCCACGTGGGCACGGTCGCCGCAACGACAGACTCGCGGGTGGTGGCGCGAGCGGCAGCGATGTCGGCGAGCGCGTCGTGCGCTGCGTAATCGCTGGACCGATCGCGGGTCGTGTCGTCGGTCATCGCCGGCCGCCGGTGGACTGTCGCACGGAGCGCACGAAGATCCACGCGAGGACAGTGACGATGACGGCCTGGGCGACACCGACCGGGAGCAACACGGCGGGGTTCCAGCCGGCCAAGTCGACCAGGACGCTCGCCATGAATCCCATGCCGTAGGCGGCGGCGAGGGCGATGGCGAGGCCGGGACGACGTCGCAGGTCGGACAAGGTGCCGTGTCGCACGCCGGACCGGTCCATGCTGCGCCGGTCGAGGAGAAGGACTGCCCCGACCAACAGGACCGCGCCGACCATGAAGACGTACTTGAGGACCGACGGGCCGAAGGCGCCCGCGGCAGTCAGAACTCCCATGGCGACGCCGACCGCGGGAAGGGTCCACGCGGGAGGAGACGTGGACGCCGCGGCGACGTGAGTGCGTGAGGTGGTGGTGTCGACCAGGGTCGACCGGACGCTGAACTCTCGATGTGTTTCCATGACGGAAACTCTACCGAGGCGTTTCACTTTCCGCAAGGGAAAACGATGCCGAGTTTTCCGCGAGGCGTGGACGGGTGGCGCCACCCACAGTTGGTCGAGGGGGCCCGGCACAGTTGGTCGAGGAGCGAGCGAAGCGAGCGTCTCGAGACCACCTCACGCCCACGCGGTCACCCGACCCACCACTACCGCGACCCCGTCCAAGCACGGTGGTCTCGAGACGTCGCTGCGCTCCTCCTCGACCAACGGGGTGGGGCAAGTGACCCGTTGAGAAACGGTGTCTCGCGACGCTGCGCTCCTCGACCAGCGGCTGTCGCGGACCGCCGGTGAGCCAGGAAAGGTCAGCCGCGGAGGCCGTGGATGAAGTCGTCGACGTGCTTGGTCGTGCGGGTCAACGATTTGAGGGTGTTCTTCACCGAGCCGGGGATCTCGAGGGACGCGTCGGCGCCCTCGACCTCGTGGACGACGAGGCGGGTGGAGCGGGCGAACTCGGCGTCCCACTGCGTGTCGAGGGAGCCGCCGACGACGAGGCCGGGTTCGAGGGTGTGCTCGAGCGCGGCACGCAACCGTTCGTCCCGCAGCAGCGGGCTCAGCCACAGTGCGGGGAGGCGACGGTCGACAGCAGCGGGCGCGGCCGCCGTGCCCAGGCC
>JAUNTP010000290.1 GCA_030538585.1 Mobilicoccus sp. | reverse complement strand
ACGGCGCTCGTGGTCGCGCCGGTCGCGTTTCATCGCATGTTGTTCCGCCGACGCCGACGCCAACTGCTGGTCGACGCAGCCCACGTGTGCGCCAAGACCGGCCTCGCCACCCTCGCCCTCACGATCGCGGGCGTCGCCCTGCTGGCGATCGACATCGTGCTCGGCGGGGTCGCCGGGTGGATCGCGTTCGCCCTCGTGCTCACCGTCCTCGTCCTGCTCTGGGGCGGGCTGGCGCCCCTGCTCGATCGCCTCGACCGCCGACCGCACAACGCGCCCCCCGGCGCCGAATCCGACCCGAAGGGAAGCCCATGAGAACCCATGACCTCGCCGAGCGCGGCGACACCTCCGGAATCGCCGAGCTCGTGCTCATCCGCCACGGCGAGAGCGTCGGCAATGTCGCCGACCGCGCGGCCATCGCCGCCCAAGCACACCGCCTCGACCTGGATGCCCGGGACGCCGACGTCACCCTCTCGCCCGAGGGCGAGAAGCAGGCGGACGCCCTGGCCGACCACGTCGCCGACCTGCCGGACGACCAGCGTCCCACCATCGTCATCAGCTCGCCCTACCGGCGGGCCCACGAGACGGCCGAACGCGCCTTGGGTGAGCTCGGGCCGAGCATCATCGTCGACGAACGAATCCGCGAGCGGGAGCTCGGCATCTTCGACGGAGTCACCTGGTACGGCATCGAGGCGACCCATCCCGAGGAGTCGGCCCGCCGTGCCCATGTCGGCAAGTTCTACTACCGCCCGCCCGGCGGGGAGAGCTGGGCCGACGTCATCCTGCGCGTGCGGAGCATCGTGAACGAGATCCAGCAGCGCTTCCATGGTGAGCGCGTGTGGCTGTTCAGCCACGAGGCGGTCATCCTCGCGTTCCGCTACGTGCTCGAGGGCCTCGACGAACACACCGTGCTCGCCCTGCAGAAGGACGAGCCCATCGCCAACTGCTCGCTCACCCGCTATCGACTGGACGCCGAGGGCTCGCTCGCGCTGGTCCGCAGCGACGACACGGAGGTCATGGAGGAGTCCGACGCCGAGGTCACCCGGGAGGAACCACGATGAAGGGTGCCACTGTCCTCACCCCGTCCGTGCTGCGTGACTGGCCGCTCCCGGACATGCAGGGGGACAAGGAGTCGCGCGGCCGCGCGCTCGTGGTGGGCGGCAGCGTGCCGAACCCCGGCGCGATCATGCTGGCTGCCGAGGCGACGTTGCGCGCCGGTGCGGGCAAGGTGCAGCTCGTCGCTCCCGAGCCAGTGGCGCCGCACATGGCGATCGCCCTCGTGGAGGCCCTCGTCCGGGGCGCCCCCGCCACGGAAGCTGGCAACCTCGCGCCCGCGGCGTCCGAGGTGGTGGCGGAGCTGGCCGCCGAAGCCAAGGGCGTGCTGATCGGCCCCGGCCTGCTCGACACACACGAGGCCGCCGCGCTCGTCGATGCGTGCGTGCCGCACGTGCCCTCGACCCTCGTTCTGGACGCCCTCGGCCTGTGCTGGGTCACCGAAGATCCCGAGCGGGTGCAAGCCGTGGGTGGTCGCTGCGTGCTGTCACCCAACGCGTCCGAGTTGGCCTTGGTGCTGAGCGAGGACGAAGACACGGTCGCCGCCGACGTGCCCGGCCACGTGCAGGAGTTGGCGCGCCGCACCGGCGCCGTCGTCACCGCAGGAGGAGCAATGACGGCCATCGCCCACCCCGACGGCGACCTCTGGATCAGCGAGGAGGGCGGACCCGGCCTCGGCACCAGCGGGTCGGGCGACGTCAAGGCCGGCATGATCCTCGGGCTGTGCGCCCGCGGTGCCGAGCCCGCGCAGGCGGCCGTGTGGGCGTCCTATCTGCACGGCACCGTGGGTGGACGCCTCGCGTCGCGGTACGGCCCCGCCGGCTTCTTGGCCCGCGAGCTGCCCGGGGAGGTACCCCAGGCGCTCCTCGAGATCGGGTTCTGACTAAGCCGGAACGACGTTGACAAGCTTCGGCGCACGGACGATGACGGTCCGGACGCCGTTGGCGGTCTCCTCCTGGATGCGGGGCTGGGCGAGGGCGAGTTCGCGCAGCGCGTCCTCGGTGATGTCGCTCGGCACTTCGAGGCGCGCGCGCACCTTGCCCTTGACCTGGACGACGCAGGTGACGGTGTCCTCGACTAGGAGGGCTGGATCGGCGACGGGGAAGGGCTCGAACGCCAGCGACTCGGTGTGACCGATGCGCGACCACAACTCCTCGGCGATGTGCGGGGCCAGTGGCGCGACCATGAGCAGCAGGGGCTCGATGGCCTGGCGGGGTACGGCGTCGAGCCTTGTCAGGGCCGTGTTGTACTCCATGAGCCGGGCGATCGCGGTGTTGAAGGCCAGGTCGGTGTAGTCACGGGTGACGGCGTCAATGGCCTTGTGCATCGCACGCAGGGTGGCGTCGTCGGGTTCGGCGTCGACCACGCGCAGCTCGCCGGTGTGCTCGTCGACGACGTTGCGCCACAGCCGTTGCAGGAAGCGCTGCGAGCCGACGACCGCACGGGTTTCCCACGGCTTGGACTGGTCGAGCGGCCCCATGCTCATCTCGTAGAGCCG